>CP075525.1:342500-685000 GCA_025808415.1 Cyclobacteriaceae bacterium | reverse complement strand
ATAAACAGGTTAACAATATTGACTGCCTCGTGCAACAAACCTCCCGGATTATCCCGAAGGTCGAGGATAATTTTCTTTGCGCCCTGTTGCTTCAGTTTTGTTATTGCATCGGCTACTTCCCTGGAGGCTCCCGGTGTAAAATCATCTAATTTTAAATAACCGATATCCGTCCCTATCAGTCCGGCATAGGCAAGATTATTGATTGAAATTTTTTCGCGTTTGATTTTAAAGATCAGGTCGTTCTTTTGTCCGTACCTTCTTATTCTAACTTCAACTTCAGTTTTTGACGGCCCCTTTAATAGTGCGCTTGTCTCTGCTGTTGTTTTTCCCTGAACAGAAACTCCGTTTACCGCAATCAACTCATCGCCAACCTTGATTCCTGATTTATTTGCGGGAAAATTTTTATAGGGATGTGTTATGACAATCTTTTTATTAATTACACCGATAAGCGCGCCAATGCCAGCATATTGACCTGTAGTTGCAATCCTGAAATTATCGAGGTCTTCTTCCGGAATAAAATCTGTATAGGGATCTAACGATTCCAACATGCTGTCAATACCATGTCGAATAAGTTTCTGTGGATCGACTTCATCGACATAATAAGTATTAACCTCTTTAAAAAGTGTGGCGAAAATATCCAGGCTTTTGGCTATTTCGAAATAATTCTCAGCTGGCTTTTTGAAGGCAAAAAAGCAAACCGACACTACCACTATCCCAACAACCCATTTAACCTTTCTCTGCATACTGATGTAAACGCTTAATTGAGTCTATTAATTTCTCTTGAATGGTATGAAAATCCAGTATTTCCCTGGGTGTATAAATATACGCCATTTGCAACTTTGGCGATTCCGGTAGCAGTGCCTTATTCAAACGGTATGCTTCCCTTATCCTTCTTTTGATCAAATTCCGGTCTACTGCCCTTTTAAAATTGCGTTTGGATACAGAAAAAAGGGCCTGGTGCTTACCTGACAAATCTTCACTTTTTTGCACCAATACCTTAAAAGGGTATAAATAAAAAGAGGAACCCTTGGTAAAGAGTTCCTGAATGCTATTGCGTTTGGATAATCTTTCGGATTTAGGAAAGCTGAATGAACCCATGTTACGAGGTTAATCAATCCCTGCCCTCGCGGCAGTAAAGCCTTCCGGGAAACTCCGCAAGGGAATTATTTCTTTTTAAAAGTAGTTTCGTCAGAAACCGTTAACTTTTTTCTTCCTTTTTTCCTGCGCGAAGCCAAAACCCTACGACCATTGGCTGACGCCATCCTTTCGCGGAAACCATGCTTATTCTTGCGCTTTCTTTTCGATGGTTGAAATGTGCGTTTCATGCTAAATATCGTTAACCCCACATCTATAATGGGGGCTGCAAAAATAATGAAGATAAAACGATTTACAACCCCTGAATTAAGAAATTAAGGGTGAAATCAGGCAACCAAATCGGCCAAAACCTTTTTAACCTGATCAGGCTGTAGGCGAGGGCCAAACTGCGAAACCACGCGTGATGACGCTAAAGAAGCCATTTTACCAGCCTCAGCATAGCTATGGCCATGGGTAATTCCATATAAAAAGGCTCCGGAAAACATATCTCCTGCCCCATTCGTATCAATAGCGCGTACCTTGTAGGGTTCAATTTCTATAAAAGTATCGCCATCAAAAATAAGGGCACCGTTAGCACCTAAGGTAATGGCAAATCGCTTGGCGGATAATTTGAGTTTTTCGCGAGCATCTTCCAATGTATTGGTGCCTGTAAAAATCAAGGCTTCTTCTTCATTGCAAAACAGTAAATCTACACTTGCCCCTACTATCTCCTCCATTTGTTTTGCGAAGTACTTTACCATGCTTGGATCAGAAAATGTAAGTGAGGTAAGCACCCTGCTTCGTTCAGCCATTTTTTTTGCCTCTTTCATAGCTTCAAATCCTCTTGGGCTTGCTACCAGGTAGCCTTCCAGGTACAAATAGGTCGAATTCTTAATTGCTACTTCATCCAGGTGCTCAGGTGCCAAAAATGAACTCACGCCCAAAAAAGTATTCATGGTACGCTGCGCATCGGGGCTGGTCATTACCAGGCATTTTCCGCTGTGTCCTTCCGGACATTTATCGTGTGTAAGGTTGGTATCCACACCGTTTCGTTTCAGGTCTTCCAGGAAAAACTTACCCAATTCATCTTTTGCAACCAGGCAGGATAAAAATGTTTTGCCCCCAAATTGATTTACCGCAACAATGGTGTTACTGGCAGAGCCTCCTCCTGACATGCGACTTTTCTTCATATCAATAGCCTTCAGCAACTCCAACTGTCGTCTTTCATCCACCAAGGTCATCACGCCTTTTTCAATGTTGTTCCTTTCAAAAAAGTCGTGTTCGACTTCTGTTACTATGTCTACAATGGCATTTCCTATGCCATAAACATCATATTTGCTCATACTGGTTTGGTAAGCCTGGTTATTTCAGGCTGCAATGATATAACTATTTTTTGTTTGAACCATTTTGGTTGGTTCCGTTTCGTTTCAGGCCTAAGCCAATTTCAGCAGCGCGGTTTGGATAGTCTGTAATTAGTCCGTCAACTCCCATGGTCTTTAATTTTTTCATGTCTTCTGTCTCGTTAACCGTCCAGGGTATTACCCTTACCTTGGTGTTTGAAGGTACTGTACCATTTGTAGGTGGTTTTGAAAATGAAAGGGTGTGCAGGTAATCAACCTGTTCTTTTGTAAGAAGTTTAAAATATGGGCTATATACCGATGGAATAAATCCCAGCTCTTCAAGATTTTTCTGAGGTGACTTTGCATTTTCTATTAAAAATGCCAAGCGCACATGCGGATAAGTTGTCTTCCAGTACTTCAGTACGCGTAAATCAAATGACTGTACAACTATGCGTTCCCACGGCAGATACTGGTCCACCAATTGATATACCTTATCAGAAAACTCCTGTGGTGTTGGATGGTAGATGTTGTCGCCATCCTTGCGGCTTTTAATCTCTATATTATAGTCAACCTCGTACCGTGAATTATTTTTTATGTAATCCTCAACTGCTATAATAACATCACTTAACAATGGTTTATGTGCCGATCGCTTTTCTTGCTCTGGAAAACGTGAATTCCCTCTCGATCCGCAATCAAATTTTTCCACTTCATCGTAGGTAAGCTGATAGATATTAAAATTCATTTCATCAGCTTTTGCAATTTCACTTCCATCGGGTTGTAAGCAAATTTCAGCCGACATCCAGGGTTCATGCGAAACGATTACTCGTCCATCTTTTGTTACGGCTAAATCAAGTTCAATAGTAGTCACGCCATAATCCAGTGCTTTAATAAAAGCTGGTATTGTGTTTTCAGGCAGGAGACCTCGCGCTCCGCGGTGACCCTGAAGATCGAATTTTGGAATGTACTGAGCAGTGGCGGCCATGGGTACAATTACTATAAAAAAAAGAAGGTGCACGAAAAACTTCATGCACCAAAGATAAAACGTTTCTGCAGTTGTCAGCGAATAATCTGCATGCGCATACCACCCCCACGTGGCCCTGCGCCCATCGGATTGAGATGCTTATTAAGGGCATAGGTGAAACTAATCATATAGTACCGGCCCAATGAGTTTTGAACCTGACGTTCGAAGTAGTTGCTCGAAGCAGTTTGTGAAATGCCCAAATTTTGATCGAGCAGGTTGTTAACTGAAAATTTGAACTCACCCTTTTTATTCTTTAATAAGAACCGTGATAACGATAGGTTTAGCAGGGGGATTGCCTCTTTGTAATTGGCTGATTGGCTGGTGTAAACCAGGTAATCAAATGCCGCGTTAAACTGATAGTTTTTCAAGAAGCTAACATTTGATTCAGCCGTATGGGTCTGGTTAAAGAATTCCTGTTCGGGTTGATCAAACTCATAGCTGGTTTTTTGTCGGCTCAGTTGTGTTGATAGACTCAAGTCTAAAATTTCCTTGTACCTGAAATTGTAACGGATATTCCCACCAACAATGAACTGATCAATTTGGCTTTCGATATCATTCAATAAATTAATGGTTCGCATATTGCGGATGTTGCTACCTATATTGAAGCGACTCTTCAGTTTTGTAATCGGGAAACTCAAGGTAGCATTAGCCATCATGCTCAGGTTATTGTCAACATTGACCGGTGTGGTGGTGCGTATACGCTGCTCATCAATATACTGGGCGTTGGTAATGGCGTTGGTGGTGTAGTCAACATCGGCAAACATAAAAAAGCTTACAAATGAAACCGGGTTAAATGTGGTGAAATTTGCCCGCCAACTTTGCTGATAGGAAGGCCGTAAAGATGGATTACCAACATAAATATTTAACGGATCGCTGTTGTCGATTACCGGCTGCAATTGCTGTATAGAAGGCTCACGTACCGAGGTTTCGTAATCAAAACGCAACCTTTTGGTGCTGGAAAATTCATAATTAAAACGCGCTACGGGTAATACATTGATAAATGTGCGGTCAATAGTAGCGCCCAACGTTTCCAGGTTACCCTTTAGGTTTGTGTGTTGGTAATTGCTACCGATAGTTATACTGTATTTAGGTTTATTCATTCGGAAGTTCAATCCAGCCCGTTGGTAGAGGTAGTCGCTGGAAAATTTGTTGCTCAGTGCAGTATTAAAAATCAACTCTTCGTTTTCAACATCATATACTTCGCGGTTAACTGCATTGCTGTTGACATTGACATTATAATTTGCCTCCAGGTATTTCCTGTTACCCAAAGGTTCGGTATAGGAAACCGTAGCTCCATAACTTGTGTTATCGGTGGTTTGTGAATTGCGCTGATCAATAACTTGCTGCTGAAACATGGGCGTATAAAACGTATTGGTAGCGTTAAGCGTGCCTGAACGTTCGGTGTTGCTAAGGTTTAAGGCCAGGTTGGCAGAAACAGTCCTGCCCTTCTTTTTGAAACGATGACGATAAAGAAAATTGGAATTAAAATTAAGGGTTGTCCCCGAGGCTAATGAGAGGTTTTCACTTTCGTTCTGAATTGTTCCGGCTGCAGTGTATGTTTCGCTGTTACTTACCTGGCGTGAATCTGTTTCATTTAATGTAAATCCGTTCGTCCACCGGAACGAGTTGGCCGAATCGATTTTATGATCAACAATCAGGTTGGCACGGTGGTTATCGTTTGTGTTGTTCCGAAAGCTGTTTTGTTCAAAATTGAAATTGCCAGACGGCAAAAAGTTCTCACGAAACATATTTTGGCTTAAGGTATGATCCAGGTAATTGTAGAAGTAGTTACCATTTACACTTGATTGCCCTTTCTTACCATAATTTGAGTTAAAGTTAACACCACCGGCATAGTTGGTCATAATGCCATTATTGCGGCCCCCACTATTAATGGATGGGCCGCCTTGGTTTGCCCCCCCCTGATTGATTTGTATGCTCACACTTCCACCACCAATCATTTGCTGCGATCCCCCGGTAAAGTTCATATAATCGGCAATGGAAAAACCTTGCTCGTTGGTATTATTGCCCATAGCCAAAAAGGAGAGTTGATTTCCTTTGGTAAACCGGTTAATGCTTGCCCGTCCATTGTAGCGATCATCGGTACCTGCACCTCCTGTAATGTTTCCGAAAGCACCATTACGCTTTTCTTCCTTCAACTCCAGGTTGATAGTTTTTTCGCGTTGTCCATCATCAATCCCGGTAAATTGTGCCTGATCAGATTGACGATCAAAGACTTGCACTTTATCAACTGCATCTGCGGGTAGATTGCGTGTGGCTAATTTTGGATCACGGCCAAAAAATTCCCTTCCATCAACGGTAACGCGCTGCACCTGCTCACCCTGAGCGCGAATGGTGCCATCATTATCAACTTCAATGCTAGGCAATTGTTTGAGGAGATCCTCCACCATGGCATTGGGCTTTACACGGAAAGACTCCGCATTAAACTCAATGGTATCCTTCTTCACTACAACAGGGGCACGTTCAGCACGAATGGTTACCTCATCCAGTATTCTTCTTTCGGGCTGCATTTTTAACAATCCCAAATCAACTACTAATTCATCAGGTTTTGGGGAAACTTTTACCGTAAGCGGAGCATACCCGACATAAGTTACTTTAAATAAATACTCGCCACGGTTTACATTCCTGATTTCAAAAAGTCCCTGGTTATTGCTCACACCAAAGTTTACCAACGATGAATCCTTTGGGTTTAGGATAAGCACTGTTGCCGATGGTAATGCTGTACCGATCGAATCGGCCAGTTGTGCCTTGATGGATAATTTTTGTGCATAAGCCCCTACGGCCCAACCGAAAAAGACTATTGTTACTAGTATCCGCATGTGATGTGCTTGTGGTGATTAAAAAAGATCAATTACGGATGATCACATTGCCACCACCTTGGCGCATTTTTTCCATTTGCTCATTAACAAGCTTGCGATACTCTTCCTGCGTAACTTTTGTACCGGCTGAGGGCACCTTTAATTCATTCTTCTTTAATGCACGGGGCTCAATTTTCGTTGCCAGTATTACGCGTTCACCACCATTGATATCCACCGCTAACACGGTTCCCGGTAAGGTGTTAAATCTTTCGGGACCTAAAAACGGCCTGACCTGATCGGTATACCACGCTGTTATTTCTGCTGTGCGTGTTTGGGGTTGCACGCCACCCGGGCCGCCCATCATTACCTGCATCTCTTCAGTGAAATAGGCTTGTTTGCATACATAACCTAAAATGGTTTTTGTCTCCGATCCGAATTTCCAGGGCAACATTTTAAGTGTGTCCTCAATCAAATATTTCTTGCCCATAAACTCCTGCGAAACAGTTCGCAATTGCGTTTCGGTATTAATATATGTTTCACTTTGCGGTGTAGCCATACGAAAACGCATTCCGCCCGTATTGACATCTTCTTCTTCATCCTCAATTACCGGTTTATAAATGGTTTCAGAAGCATTGAAGTACAACTGGTTTTTCATGGTGCGAAACTCGGGAATCATATTTTTCATCCCTTCCCTTTCAGGCGGAATGCTGCGGTGCATGTTAATTTTGGTTTCATAATGGATAACACCCTCCTTGGTTTGGCCAAACACAAAATGGGCGGCCGTCAGGGAAACCAATACCCCGATAATGAGTATAATTTTTTTCATGGTAGTTGAGCTTTTCATTAAGGGTTTGAAAAATTCTGATGTAAATGTACGGCTAAGGATAAACGGGTAGGGTTAATTGTTCTAAAAGCAATGTTAATTAATGTTAAAACACCATCCTTCGGGGCTGTTCGCGCGTTACTTTTGTACATGCAATCGTCCAAGCTTCGTTTAACAATAATTTTGATGACTGTCAGCATCATTCTGCTGTTGGTTTTGCAAGGGCTTTGGCTACGAAGTGCTTACAACGAAGCATTGGAATCGTTCCGTAAAGAAACCAATTCATTATTTCGTTCAACAATTATCGGTTTGCAAGATTCCTTGATCATGAAAGGATTGCAACCCATTGTAACGGGCGACAGTATGGAGTATAAACGACCAGCTGACAAGTCTTCACAAATAATGATCTGGAACACACGGATTAAACGAGACTCCATACTGTCGAAAATCCCGCCCGAAAAAGCATCACGCATAGAGGTTCGTGATTCGGCCATTCAGATTTTTTTGTCTATTAATCGTCAGGGCGACAGTATCAAACAAGTGCTGCGGCCCATCGTTTCTGAATTTCGCAGAAAACGGGAACCCGGCAACTTCATTCTCCGCTTTGGAAACGACTCACTTCGTATTGATGACATTCAGCGCAAGTACAGTGATACGTTAAAAGCAACGGGCATTATGCTTTTACCCACAGTGCGAATGCTGCCCGTAGGTATGGACGAGCCAAAAGCATCAAGCCTGTTTTTAACAGAACCATTCTTTCTGCCACACACACCCGCTTACCTTGCACAATTTGAAAATGTTAAGCCCATGCTGTTGGCCAGGATTAGCCCACAAATTGCATTTTCTTTTGTACTGACTGGTTTGATTGTAACAGCTTTCGTTTTGATGTACAGGAGTATACGGTCACAACAAAAGCTGATGCAATTAAAAAATGACCTGATCAGCAACATCACACACGAATTAAAAACACCAGTGGCCACCGTAAGTGTTGCCCTGGAGGCCTTACAGAACTTCAAAGCCCTTGACAATCCCGTACTTACTGCGGAGTACCTGACCATCGCCCAGCAGGAACTCAAACGACTCACCTTAATGACCGATAAGATTTTAAAAACATCAGCTTTTGAAGAAACCGGATTGGAGCTAAAAACGGAAGACACTGATGTTGAAAAAATTATTGATGAGGTATTGACATCGTTAAAACTTGTTTTTGAAAAACACCGGGCCCGGGTTTCGTTTGAAAAAGAAGGCGATGACTTTATTATACGGGCTAACAGCGAACACTTCACTAATGTGGTTTATAACCTTCTTGACAATGCCCTGAAGTACAGCCAACCGGGTTGCGATATAAAAATCAGGTTAGTAAAAAATCATCATAACATTCAATTATCCATTCAGGACAACGGCATCGGCATTCCAACTGAACATCAATCGAAAGTATTTGATAAGTTTTTTAGAGTACCTACCGGTGATGTGCACAATGCCAGGGGATATGGTTTAGGCTTAAGCTATGTGGCCAATGTTGTAAAAAGCCTGAAGGGAACCATTGAACTAAAAAGTGAAGCAGGTAAAGGAAGTATATTTACCATAACCTTACCGGCCCGATGAGCAAAACCAAAATCCTTTATGTTGAAGACGAGCCCTTCCTCGGCCGGATTGTAAAAGAAAGTTTGGAGAGCCGGGAATTTGAAGTGACTATGGCAGCGGATGGTAAGCTCGCGGTAAGTTTGTTCAAAGAATCCAATCCTGACATTTGTGTTTTCGACATCATGCTTCCGCAGAAAGATGGTTACACCCTCGCCAAAGAAATCAGAAATATCAATGCACTCGTACCCATTATTTTTGTAACGGCTAAAACACAAACCGAAGATGTGTTAAAAGGATTTGATGTCGGGGGGAATGATTATTTGCGAAAACCTTTTAGCATGGAAGAGTTAATTGCCCGGGTAAATAATCTGCTTTCCATCTCACGCAATAAAAATTCAGGATCGAAGGAGGTTATCGAAATCGGTTTATATGAATTCTCAGTTTCACGGTATGAGCTCAAAATCAACAACCAGGTTAAAAAGCTATCGCATCGCGAAGCCAGCTTACTGAAAATGCTTTGTGACAACCGCCATGGTACCATATCTCGAAAAGATATATTAATGAGCCTTTGGGGCGATGATTCTTTTTTCAATTCCCGCAACCTGGATGTGTACATTACCAAACTCCGCGACTATTTAAAAGATGATCCCACTGTACAAATCATTACCATCAAAGGTATTGGCTATCATTTTTCGGTAGGATGATCTCTCAAAAGTGTTAGATTTGTTTAGTAAGCCCACTACTCATGTCGCACTGGAAAATCAAACTTTCTCTATTTCTTAATTATTTTGTCTTCGCTATTCTCCTGAACAGTGTTGGCACAGTAATTCTTCAGGTACAAAGTACGTATGGTGTGTCCGAATCATCGGCCAGTGTACTGGAAGCTTTCAAGGATTTAAGTATCGCTGCTGTTTCGTTTTTAATTGCCTCCTACATTGCACGCATCGGGTATAGAAATTCTATGCTCATCGGCTTAGGATTAGTTACGTTAGCTTGTCTGCTTATGCCATCACTCGGCAGCTTTGCCATGACCAAAGTACTGTTTGCCGCTACCGGAACTTCGTTTGCGCTTATTAAAGTTTCTGTTTACGCTACCATCGGCATTGTCACCACTAATAAAAAAGAGCATGCCAGCTTCATGAACTTCATTGAATCATTTTTTATGATTGGCATCCTTACAGGCTATTTTATTTTCAGTGCCTTTGTTGATGACCTTAATCCGCAGTCTTCTTCCTGGCTAAAGGTGTATTACCTGTTGGCGGCTATTAATGCTGTTGCTTTTCTACTGTTGTTATCAACTTCGCTTGATGAATCCGCGGTAAAGCCTGCCGAAGCAAAACCCTTTATGGAGGATTTCATTGATATGGTAAAGCTGGCCATTAAACCCCTGGTGTTGGTTTTTATTTTAAGTGCCTTCACCTACGTACTCATTGAGCAAAGCATTATGAGTTGGCTACCCACCTATAACAGTAAAGTACTCAGCTTGCCTACAACACTAAGCATTCAAATGGCCAGCATACTCGCGGCATCAACGGCTTTAGGCCGGTTTCTGGCAGGCATCGTGTTGCGAAAAGTCCAATGGTTTAATGTGTTGGCAATATGCTTGCTAGCAGCAGCCTCATTGGTATTGGTTGCCGTTCCGCTGGCCAAACAGGGCGCGGGCACCCAAGTTACCGGTTGGGGCAATGCACCCCTGGCGGCATTTGTTTTTCCCATCATCGGACTTTTCCTGGCACCTATTTACCCGGCTATCAACTCCGTTATACTTAGTGCGCTTCCACCACGCCAGCACGGCCCCATGTCGGGTTTGATTGTGATTTTTTCTGCGCTTGGCGGAACAACAGGATCTATTATTACCGGGCATATATTTGAGGCGTATGACGGCCAGACAGCTTTTTATTTTTCATTGATCCCGATCACAATCCTGCTGACAGCGCTCTTCTTTTTCAATCGTCTTCAAAAAAAATCAGAAGCTCCAATAGCGTTTACATCAACCGGAGGGCATTAATATGGTAGCTCAAATCCATGAACTCGGAGAATTATTTGAGGTTGTGCAACTTCAGAATATACTGGGCGATGGAAAAACTTTCCCGGATTGTGTGCCTAAACGATCTCTGGAAGAGATTAATAATGACTTTAATCGGACAAAAAAAGAAGAAGGCTTTGATCTGCGGAAATTTCTCGAACAGAATTTTGAGTTACCCGCTGCTTATTCAACCGGATACCAAAGTGATTTAACAAAATCGGCACAGCAACATATTGAAAATCTGTGGCATGTACTGACACGCACCCCCGATGAAACCGGGGGGTCACTCATCCCGCTTCCGCATCCTTACATTGTACCGGGTGGTCGCTTTCGTGAGATTTATTATTGGGACAGTTACTTTACCATGCTGGGCCTGGAGGCTTCGGGTAAAATTGATATGATCCGAAACATGGTCGATAACTTCGCGTTCCTTATTGACATAATCGGTTACATACCCAATGGAAACCGAACATACTTTATTGGTCGTTCACAACCACCATTTTTTTCGTTGATGGTGAAACTGCTTCACCGTCATGAAGCAGACGCATTGAGTCGTTACCTGCCACAACTTGAAAAGGAGTATACATTCTGGATGTATGGAGCTGATTCACTTCGCAAAAATCAGTCTGTCCACCGTGTAGTGAAGTTACCTGATGATAGTGTGCTTAACCGTTACTGGGATGAACACAACACACCCAGACCTGAATCGTATAAGGAAGATGTTGAACTGGCCCACCAATCCAAACAAAAGCCTGAGGTTCTTTTTCGACATCTCCGGGCTGCTGCCGAATCGGGTTGGGATTTTAGCAGTCGTTGGTTTAAAGACATAACGCAATTCAGTTCCATCCACACAACAGAAATAATTCCTGTGGATTTAAATTGCCTGTTGTATCATTTGGAACAGACCCTGTCGGATGCGTATCGCGAAACAGACAACAACACTAAAGCTACCGAATACTTTCAACGCGCACTGATCCGGAAAAATGCCATTCAGAAATATTGCTGGAGCTATTCACAAAACTTTTTCTTCGACTTTGATTTTATTGCGCAGCAACAAAAACCAACCTATACATTAGCTGCAACATTTCCACTGTTTTTTGAAATAACCACACCGGAACAAGCACTGGCCATTGGACAAGCACTGGAAGAAAAATTTTTAAAGCACGGTGGGCTCACCACAACACTTGAATCTAGCGGCCAGCAATGGGATGCGCCAAACGGGTGGGCACCCTTGCAATGGATTGCTTACAAAGGATTGTTAAACTACAGCATCAACAGCTTAGCCGCTAAAGTAAAAGCCAATTGGTTGGCTATAAACGATACCGTATATGCCAACACCGGTAAAATGACTGAGAAGTATGATGTGTGGAGTGAAAGAGGAGAAGCCAGTGGTGGTGAATACCCCAACCAGGATGGCTTTGGCTGGACTAACGGAGTTTACATGGCAATGAAAAATAGTTAAGCGCTAAGCCTAATTGGCATTTATGGGAGGGTGCTGGCCAAACACTTAGCCATTAATCGTTGAACAATACAAAGCCGATCTGAAAACTGAGTGCAGAGAAGTTTTTTAAATCGAAATATTCACTTTTGTTGGTTACGTAATCATAGCTGATGACAGCTTTCATACCAAGTGTTGAATATTTTTGAAAGCGGTAAAACGCGCCAAGTTCGGGCCGAAGGTTAAAGCTGGTTTTGGTGTCGGAATCGGAATAGGCATTGTAGAAGATGGTGTATTCAGTGAAGGCCGCCCCAGCCGAAAGCGATGCATAGGGAACAAACAATCCTTCGGTTTTGAAATAGTACTGCCCATTAGCCGTGAGGGTATAGAAGTACATATAGTTGAAAATATCGGTTGTGATGGCCCCGCCCGGAAACTCGTACGTTTGCCGAGGCACATAATCATCCAAAACGGAATAACTACCGGAAAGTCCGGCACCAAAACGCTCATTGATAAATTTCGTGAACCCCACGTTAAACCCGCGCGAACTTGTTTTGCCTACATAATCGGTATACATGGGCTTCATGGTAACCCAACTTACATGAAAAGCCGACTCAGCTACCTGGGCAACGGCTGCTGGTGTTATAGAGAGCAGTAGAATTATCAGTTTCAACTTCATGGTTAATTTTTTTGGATATAAGGCGATTGAACAAAGGCCTGATCGATGGCTTCGAGCGTTTTACCGCGCAAATCGAAGGTGTTGTTTAAATCACCGATAAATGCTTTCCAGATAACCTTATATTGATTACCGGTTGCGTTTTTAACGTCTACAATTTCAATAACCAGGGTGGTGTAGTTGGAATAGTAGGTGTTTACAATGGGAAAATAGTATCCATAAAATCCATAATATCCTCCCGGGTAAAAACCAGGGTACTGAATGGTTTGAAAGAAACTGAAATTATCCAGTATAACAATGTTCACAGCAAAGTCTGGATTCTCATCTTCCTCTACCCGATCATAACCCCGCGAAGCCAGGTTAAGTCCTACTAAATTAATGATGGGCTTTACATAACCGTTAGCAATGTTCAGGTCCGATTCAATCAAATACTTTCTGTTGCTTCGGTTAGATACAAAACCAATGGTATCGTGGCGTAAAACAAATGTTTCATATTCGGTAAAAACGTTAAAAACCCCTGTTACAGACTGCTGGTCATATTGGGTCTGTACCACCATGTCGCGGGCCAATTCGCCCGATTGGGGTTGTAAATTGCACCCTGCCAATGCCACCAGCGCAGCAATAATTATTAATTTACCCTTCATATACATTTAGTGAACGAAAAATAACAGTTCCATCGTGCATTAGACACATAAAAAACACAAATCGTTTAATTCTGGTTTCGGTTTATGACTTACACCAAACAAATTGGATATTCCGTATCTTAAACCTGCATAAAAGGAGAGGTCAATATTAAACATCAACAGTACTATGAAACAACATAATTTTCTACTGACAGGCTTTTTATTTCTTTCCATAACCTTATTTCAATGTCAGCCGAAAGCGACCGGAAGCAAAAATCCATCTTTTGTTCTCACACCAACAGAAAAATTTGTGTTCAATTCTTTTGTCGATTGCAACATGGCTGAGGCGTGGATTGGTGACACGCTTCGCATCTTTCCCGGCAAATATGGTGAAGACCCGGTATGGGGTGATGCCAATGAACTGATGTACGCTGATGGACTACATGCCGATGAAGTTTTTCTAACACCCCATGAAAAATTTAAACGGCCGCTGATGCCCACCAACGCCCCACCCGGAACACCAGGGCTACATGGAGCCGTGTGGTTTGAAACCATGTACCAGGATACAAAAGATGCTACCGGAAAAACATTGTACGGTATTTACCATAATGAAAACTACCCGGAAACTTTGCCGTACGATGAACGCACCGGCCTGGGTTATAAAAGTAAAAATTGGCCACAGGGCCTACGCGGCCCTGAGTCTGCAGCCGCAGTGTGCCGGATTGGCGTAATGAAATCTACCGATGGCGGCAAAAGCTGGAACAACCGGGGTATTTTTATTGAAGACCTGCAGCCGCGCATGATTTTGAAACCGCACAACACTTCGAATACGTTTGCCGGTGGTGTGGGCGATCCATCAGCCGTGGCCAGTGGTGAATACTTGTATTTATTCTTTGGTGAATACAGTTATCCGGGTGTTTACGATTCAGCAACTTATAATCCTGACACCGAAGCCAGCGGTCAATGCATAAGTGTGGCACGAATAAAAATCAGTGATCTTGAAAATCCCGAAGGCAAAGCCAAACGCTGGGGCGGAAAAAGTTTTGACGTTCCGCACGATGGCACAGGTGTACCCATACCATCCCTTCAAATACCCAAGCATGAAGGAGGAGGCCCGGCTGCACAAGCGGGTCAATATCATTGGGGGCCCTCAGTAAGCTGGAATTATTACCTGAACTGTTGGGTAATGATGATGGGCAAAGTGGAAGAAGAATCGTGGCGGGGAAGCAGCATTTATATTTCGTTTAACATGAACGAAAACTTAGGTGAAGGCTTAAACGCTATGGCGTGGAGCAAACCACAGGCTGTGTTAACAAAGCCTGGCCGTGTGTTGTGGTACCCATCGCTACAGCCTATGAATACTGAAGAGGATATTACAAACAAAAACACATGTTTGAAATTAGGCAAGCGTGCGCGCTTATTTGTAAAAGACAGTGAGGCCAATGAATATAGTTCGGAATATATTATTGAGTTTGAACGTTAGCTTTTGGTAGAAGTCATTGTTGGCTACTCAACAAGCCTATACTTCCCCAAAATGGAAAAAACCTCTTCATAGTCGCTCTCGCGATTGTACGGACGGTTTGCCAAAACAATATATAATATGTCTTGGTCAGGAACGGAAACAAAGTGACAGTAAAAACCACCCTGTGTGCCGGTGTGGGCTACGATTTTATCTCCGGCCTTGGTACTATCAATAAACCACGATGTTGCAATAAACGGTTCATGATCACCTTTCCAGTTGTTTGGCTTGTAAACCTGTTGAGACTCGGTTATGGTTTCAGGTGAAATGAACAACGCCTTCTCCATTGCCCGCTCAAATAAAATCAACTCATCAACCGAACTCCACACACCACCGTTTCCGGCTGCGGCAAACGTTAGCTCTTCGCCATAATCTTTCTCCGTCCATATACCATTTATATTTATGTAGCCATGCGAAACACCGGTTTCCGGATGTGGCCCATCCGTTATCGTGCTTGATAGCATACCGGCAGGTTTAAATATTCTCTCCTCAATAAACTTCTGCCATTTCATTTCACTTACCTGTTCAATAATCAAAGCCAATGCATTAAAAGCAGGATTAGAATATTCGTAGTACTCACCAGGATTGAACAGCAACGAATCGGCTTGCATAACAGGCGCCAAGTTTTCTTCATCTTTTGCCGTAAGGTAAAACACAGAATCCTCCCTGACTTTTCGGATGTCAGGCAAACCTGAGGTATGTGTAAGCAAATGCCGAATCGTTACGGAAGCCGCTATGCTCTTATTCTTGAAATCCGGAAAATATTTTCCGATAGGATCATCCAGCGAAAGCTTGCCCTCATCACGTAAGATCAAAATTCCATACGCCACAAAAGGTTTGGAAATGGAGCCAAGATTAAAAAGTGTTTTGGAAGAGATTGACTCATTCGTTACAAGATCAGCAAGTCCATACGATTTCAGAAATAATGTTGAATCTCCCTTTAGCACCAACACACATGACCCGGGTTCACCGGATTTGAATTCGGATGAAAACAAGTTGTCAATTTCTTCAGAGAAAGCAGAAGGTTTTTCTTTTGTTGTGCATTGCGCAAACAACAATGTAATAAGGACGGGAATTAAACGATGCTTCATAATTCCCTTAAGGTAAAAAAAGATACAAAACGCTTATCCCTGAAAGTTGATTTTCTTGTGGGTGCCATCGCAGTATGGCTTGTTGGAGGAGCCTCCGCACCGGCAGAAAGCCGTGGCATTGCTTTTATGGGTGAGTGTGCCGCCAGAGTCTTTAACAGTAACGTTACCATATACCATAAGCGGGCCATTAGGCATGGTTTCAACAATAGTCTCGGCTTCAACCTTTACCGGACTCCCGCCAGCTTCTTCATTCATATAATAACTCAATGCTCCACTGGGGCATTTTTTAATCTGCACTACAATTTGCTCCGTGCTGGCGCCTTGCGGGTTTACCCACGGGCGCTTTTGCGGATCGAACACATTGCCCAATCCGCGAAAGCAAATGGCGGAATGAATACACTGATCGGGTTTCCAGACTATGGTTACTTCACCGTTGGTGTATTTTTTAGTGATGTCTTTCATTTGATAAAAGTTGTTGGTTGGTCGTTATTAGTTATTGGCAAAATCTTACTAGAACCCATCTCAAAAATACTCACGTCATTGCGATCCGCCACAGGCGGAGAAGCAATCCCGATTTCTTGAGCAAGATAAGGGGATTGCTTCGGTCGTTCCTCCCTCGCAATGACGTAAATTATATTTTTGAGATGGCTTCTAATGACTAAGAACTAACAACTGACAACAACGTATCAATTTCAATCGGGTTAGTGAGCGCCTTATGCACAGGGCAAAGCTTTGCGATTTGCAACAACCGGCTGCGCTGGTCATCATCAAGCGTACCGGTAATTTCTACTTCGGTTTTGTAGGAAGTCTTTCCTTCAAAAGGACCATTAGATACGCTTACACGGATTTGCTGAACATCCCAGTTCTTTCGGTTGGCATACATGCGCAGGGTAATGGCTGTACACGAAGCAAGGCCCATGCGGATAAAATCCCCGGGGCGGGGACCGAGATCCTTTCCTCCAACGTCCAGGGGTTCATCAGCAATAATGTTGTGACTTCTTGCAACCAGTTCGGTTTTATAAACATCGTTGCCGATGATTGCTACGGCTGTTTGAATTCCCTCATCGTGCATGTTAAACCGGGTTTAAATATTTCTAATCCCCAACTCATTAAAGGCTGACGAATTTAGACGCAAGTTTCAGTTAAAAACTTTTATTCATCACAAAACTTTCCTGTGTATAACGAACCCTTGGTGAAGTCTCGCGTTGCTTCAGGTTTTCTGGAAGTTTTTCCGCATCACCCGGATAACCTATTGCCATCACCACAACCGGTTCGTACTCTTCTAAAGGTACGTTTAAATTTTCAACCAACTTTGCTTTATCAAAGCCTCCCATCTGGTGAACATTTAAACCGAGTGCTGTTGCCTGCAACGATAGAAATGCGTTGGCACCACCAAGGTCGTAGCGTGCAGCGTTATTGGGCACGCCATTTCGAATGTGTTTGGTACGAACAAAACTGGCAATCAGCAACGGTGCATCAACTGCCCATATTTTATTTCCTTCCGATAAGGTTTCAAATACTTTACTCCACAGTTCGGGTTGCTCTTTGGTGGCGTAAAGGTAAGTCCACGGTTGTTCGTTCATGCTGGAAGGCGCCCAGCGAGCCGCTTCAAAAAGCGATTTAATTTTTTCTTCCTCCACCGGCCTAACCGAATAGGCCCGTAAACTTCTCCGGCTTTCAATGATATCAAGTACAGGAGATTCAATAGTTGAGGTTGTTTGCATTTTAATAAGTTGTGCTTCCATGCCTAATTTATTTCAGATTCCTTCTATAACAGAAAAATCTTCCTTTAGTTTAATTCTAAGAGTCCTGAGCACACATACGGTTTCAGAGGTGCTAATCTTCAATAAGCACACCCATTTTCCCCATCTGGTAATCGCGCATGGCTTCCATGATCTGAGTTTGAGTATTCATCACAAAAGGACCATGAGCTACCACTGGCTCATTCAGCGGCTCGCCACTTAATAAAAGAACACGCGTATCCTCAAGAGCGGAAAGCGAAATTCCATCACCATCATTATTAAAATGAATCAGGTGCAATTCTTCCACCATACCAAACCCGTCAACATTAAGCTTTCCATCGAGCAGGTAGAGTAAAACATTATGATGGCTCGGTAACGGAATAGATATTTTACCTCCCTTTTTTAGTTCTGCCGTAGCAGCATTCACAACCGCTTGTGATGGAACAGGGCCTTTAACACCAAGCAGTTCGCCCGCAAAAATTTTTAAGGTTATCAAACCATCATCCGATTTAATAGATGGAACATCTGATGATGCCAGTGGGAAATAAGCCGGTTGATCCATTTTATTTTTAGCCGGTGTATTTATCCAGAGCTGAATAATTTCCTGTCGACTGCCAATTTCATGAATATCATGTGGAGGGCGTTCGCTGTGAATAATACCCATACCGGCATTCATCCACTGTGCACCGCCTGCATAAATGGTGCTGTCATTTCCGCGGCTATCACGATGATGAACACCGCCCTGAAAAATAAAGGTTACCGGTGAAAACCCGCGATGCGGATGTGGACCAACACCAGCATGATCGGTTTCAATGTGTGTCGGAACTTTTATGTTGGCATGATGCAGTAACAAAAAAGGATCAATTTGCTGTACCTGTTGTGTAGGCAGGGGTTGCCGAATGGGCAGTCCACCCATGTCGGCCTGATGTGCGTAAAGTAAATGGGATACTGTTCTGGATTTCATGTTTGTTCTTGGTGATAGTTGTTGGTTATTCGTCTGTTATACAATAGGGAATAACCAACAACGAGCAACCATTAATTCATAGGTACTTCGATTAGCAATACTTCGGCATCCTGACCAGCGGTGATGACAATTTTCTCCACATCCCAAATACCGAATCCATCACGCTTGTTCAATTTCTGATCATTGATGTTCACATCGCCTTCAATAATAAAAGCGTAAACTCCATTTCCGGGTTTATTAATTGAATACTCAGTGCTTTTCCCTTTCTCAAATTTTCCAAGCGAAAACCAGGCATCCTGGTTAATCCACAGTGCACCGTTTTTCTTTTCAGGAGAAACGACCGTTTGAAATTTGTTCAAGCGATCCGTTGCCGGAAAGAGTTTCTGATCGTAGCGCGGTTGAATGTTGCGTTCTTTCGGAAAAACCCAGATTTGTAAAAAATTTACATCTTCTGTTTTTGAAGCATTCTTCTCGCTATGCGCAATGCCGGAGCCTGCGCTCATAATTTGTACCTCCCCCGATTGGATAATGCCATGACCCCCGGTGTTGTCGCCATGCTCTAGCGCACCGCGAAGCGGAATGGAAATTATTTCCATATTATCGTGTGGGTGCTGGCCGAAGCCTGCCCCACCCTTCACCACATCATCATTGAGTACCCGAAGGGCACCAAAGTGAATGCGGGTCGGGTCGTGATAACCGGCAAAG
Organism: Cyclobacteriaceae bacterium; assembly: GCA_025808415.1. Lineage (NCBI taxonomy): Bacteria > Pseudomonadati > Bacteroidota > Cytophagia > Cytophagales > Cyclobacteriaceae > Cyclobacteriaceae bacterium. The sequence goes on along the minus strand of CP075525.1, from coordinate 665,558 downwards.
CTGAAGGTATGGTAAGAATCAAGCCAGCCGTGGTTGGCATGGCCGCGGGTGTTGGCTTTATGCAGAACAGTTTTCATTGTGTTTTTGGATCAAAGGTTAACAAATTTATATACAATTGTTGTATATACAACAATTGAAGCGAAATTGTTCCCGAAGAGAAAAAAGTCAGGTAAAAGGAAACGTGAAGGGTTACCGCTTCAGCAATTTGAAGCCAATATCCCTCCCCTGCCCGCGCATCATGGCCAGGTTAATCCAGAAAAAAGCGAACTGCTCCATCAATTGAAATTTATCGTTGCCGCCCACATCGTAGCACTCGGCAAAGCCCGCATCCAGTGCCAAATGATGTACAATCTTCTTTCCCTTTTCGCTATCGCCAGCCATAAACATGTCGATGGCCATGTTCCCGTACGTTGGGTTTTTCATGTTATTAAAACCGGTAGTATTGAAACTCTTCACTACATCGCGGGTAGCTGTGTTGGCCAGTATGGCATCAGCCGTGTTGGAAAATCCTGCCGGACCGCGGCCCATTACTACATTCATCGCATCAATGATAACTTTGCCAGATGTATCACCCAAAGATTTAGCCACTTCCCCAGCAGCAGGTGCCGGTGTTGCAATGAGTATAATCTCTGCCTCGCGTACAGCTTCGTGAATGCTATGAGCCGAAGTGTTGCTGTTATTCAGCAATTCTTTCCCCTTAAAATTTTTTATGTCTTGAGTACCTAATAAAATAGTATGCCCTGCTTTTGACCAGGCAGTGGCCAACGCCCCACCAACGTTACCGGTTCCGATAATGGCGATTTTCATAATGAATAGCTGTTGATGTTCCCCTAATATATAAATCCATTTTCTGGTTTAACGGATGGTGGTAAGTTCTTCTCCCCCAGCATTTCTTTCAAGTCGCGTTCAATGGTAGTACAAAGGGCAGTTAAGGGCACATCGGTAATCCGGTTTTCAAACGGATCTTCATTTACCTCGCCTACTTTGGCCAGTATGGCAAACACAAAGCAGATGATGAGCGATACTGGTATCATCAGGTAATCCATTCCCATACGACTGAAATCGCCAATCAAAGAAAGGGGCAGTAACAACATAAAAGCGTATAGAAATAATCGCGTGAAATAATCATACTGTCGTAACAACGGTGTGTTTTTAATACGCTCACATCCGCCTTGGTAATTAGCCAGTGCTAACAATTGACTCTCCATCTGAAAAGAATCAAAACCACCTAATATGCCATTGCCCATCGCTGTATAAATTTTCTTCCCCATCAGCAGGTGCAAAAAGTTGGGTTTATTTTGACTTTCTTTCAGGGATTGAAAATCCTCATCGCCAACAATTGATTTCAGCGCATCCCAATCTTCCTGCTTGCGCAAATGCAATCGCAGGGCATGTGCCCATGCAACACAGGCATACACCATTTGTTTTTTAAACGATTCACTTCGCGCCACATCGTAATTGGTCTGGTGCGCGTGGCTATCGGCAAAAGTAATGATGAGACGGGCCAATACACGGCTTGAGTTAACAATGCCGCCCCACAGTGTGCGCGCTTCCCACCACCTTCCATACGCACTGTTGTTGCGGAAGGCAATGAAGATCGCCAACGCACTGCCTAAAATGGCTGCAATGGAAAAAGGCAATGACACCTGAGTGAAATTACGGTAGATCAACCAAACCGTAAAAGCAATGACCAGCGAAAATACTACTTCGTATTTTACATAACTGATTACGCGAATGGGATTGAAATTTCTCTTAATGATCATAGTCTGTTATTTTTTAAACTGATAGCTGATACCAAACGTGAAGATGCGGTCGTGTTGCTTTACGCTTGCTGTTACCACCTGTTCATACGTGAAATTGTATTGCGCCAGAAAACTCAGGCCCTTCCACACCGGAAAATCCAGGCCGACATCGATTTGCGCCCGGCTGTTTGCTACTTCATCCAACCCGGGTTGCCAGTAAGCGGTGTAAAAAAGTTTAAGCCGGTTATTCAACAACCGGTGCCAGCCAGCCAGGTAAGCGGTAGCCCGCCAAAGACTAATCACATTATTTCCATTGTAAAAAACTTCATTGAATTGTGTATCGCTAAACCCGGTTTCTTCATACACCATGCTGGCCGAGAGCTTCATATTTGTTTTTAACTTTTGTACGAACTGCCATGTAGCACCTACTCTGCCAAACCAGCGGAAGTCAACCTGCCTGCGGTAATTAGTCTGTAAATAGATCATCGCAAACGGATACACGCTCCGGAAAGGTTGATGATAGAAATAATTGCGGCTGTTGATATCGTTGTCGGCTTTATAACCACTAAACGACTGATACAAACTATTGCTTTGGGATTTAAAGACAATCGCTCTATTACTGTTTGTTACAAGTTCCAGTCTTCCGCGCAGCACCAGCAAATCAACATTTCCCTTTTGCCATGCACCGGTTGCACCTGCACGCAATTGAAAACTGGCTGTATCGCTCTCATTCAATTGTGCAACAGCAGGAATGCATCTAAGCACTCCTGCTAATCCTACGATTAAATAAAAAGCAATCAGCTTCATGTTACTTTCCAAGTAACTCCACCACCATTTCAGCAGCAGCCGCCCCGGAGTTTTGTTGCTGACCGGTTACCAGATTGCCATCGGTAATCGCATACGATGAGAAGGGAGCAGCGACTTTGAAGTTTGTACCAGAAATTTTTCTTGCTTCACTTTCGATACGATAAGGTTGAATCTTCATACCTACCGCCTGATCAGCAAATTCTTCTTCGGCATCGGCAAAGCCTGTCCAGGTTTTGCCTTTCACCAGCAACTCGCCATTGGATTTTTTTGCTTCCAGCAACAGCGTAGTGCTGTGGCATACAGCGGCACTGGGTTTCCCAGCTTCATAAAACGAAACAAAAAGTTTTTCCAATTCCTTGTTGCCACGGAAGGTGTACATCGGGCCCTGACCGCCTACCAGAAAAATTGCCACGTAATCAGCAGCTTTTACTTCAGTCAGCCTCTTCGTGCTGGTTAGCATGGCTGTAAACTCTGGCTTTTGCAAATAGCCGAGCGATATCACATCGTGTGCTGAATAACCACTGGCATCCGTTGGATTGGAGTATCCATCCATTTCCAATTTACCGCCTTCCGTTGACACGAGATCCACTTCATAACCCGCTTCCTGAAATACACGCAGCGGGTGCGTTAACTCAGCCGCCCAGAAGCCAATTGGCCAACCGGTTTGTTTTGAAACGGAAGGTGAACTGGCCACCATTAAAATTTTTCCTTTCGTGGGTGCACCGTGAAAATGCACATAGCTTTGTCTTTCTTTTACCATTTCCATCCTCTTTTTGATTTAGTTGTTCGTGTTGAACACAAAGATTGGTGCGGTATGATGCCCGAAACAACATATTAACTTTTAAGTAGGATACTACCTTTTTGGAAAGTATTGGTAATTTCACCTTGGGATGTCTGAATTTTAAATCATTGAATTGCCATGCCCGATTTCATTTACGATAAGAAGGTCTATTATAACCCGGTAGAGTTTGCCATGGATCGCATTGGGGGCACGTGGAAGATGCCCATTTTATGGCGCTTGCGCGAAAAGACATTGCGCTACAGCGACCTGAAAAAAGAACTGCCACACATCACGCACAAAATGCTTTCGAGTGTTTTGCGTAGTTTGGAAAATGAAGGATTTATTACGCGAAAAGTTTACCCGGTAGTTCCACCAAAAGTGGAATACTCTATTACTGCACGGGGATTAAAAGCCATCCCAATCATCGAAGTGATCCGAAAGTATGGCGTTGAATTAATGAAGGAGTTTGGAGTGAAGGCAAAGGAGACGGAAAAGAAATAGCTACCACGGAATTATTTTCCGGTCGCGAAAAAATTTTCCGGTTTGATTGATTGCTGCAGTTGCCAGCCAGACAGCCGTATCAGCACCTTGCTCAACCGTGCGTGGGGCCGACTTCCCGCCCATGTCGGTTTTAACCCAGCCGGGGCAATAGGCATTTACTGAAATATTCCACGATGACAGTTCAGATGCCAAATGGCGCGTAATCGCATTGAGCGCTGATTTGGAAACACAATATACAGGCGACCATCCGCCTACCGGGTCAGTCATGCTGCCTCCGCCACTGGAGGTGTTGATGATCCTTCCGCCAGAAGGAATCAATGGAAGAAAATGCCGAACCATCTGTACCGGACCAAACACATTGGTGCGCATGGTTTTATGAAATACTTCGGCTGTTCCTTCTGATAAGGACTGGTCTTCGCGAAGCAACACAGCCGCATTATTAATGAGTACATCTACTTTGCCAAACTGCTCCTTAACCTGTTTTGCCGCTTGTTTGATGCTTGCTTCATCGGTCACATCCAACAAAAGAAAATGCACAACAAGCCCTTCTTCTTTTAACCGATCAACCGCTTCGTTGCCTTTTGCTCTATCCCGTGCACCAAGAACTACGTTGTGCTTCAGTTTGGCCAACTGGCGCACGACTTCCAAGCCAATGCCTTTGTTGGCACCGGTAACAACAATAGTACGTGCATCGGTATTCATGTATGGATATAACTAGTTCAGGTGTACTTGTTTGTTATACTTGTTCCGGTATTCAACGGGCGTAAGGCCGGTAACCTTTTTGAACGTGGTCCGAAATGCTTTGGTGTCCGTGTAGCCTACATCATACATTACTTCATTAATATTCTTACGACTGGATTCAAAATTTCGCTTGGCAGCTTCCATTTTTATGCGCTGCATATACTCCAGCACCGAATTGTTGGTGGCTTGTTTAAATCTTCGTTCAAAGGTTCTGCGACCCATACCAAACATCATGGCCAGTTCTTCAACGGTCGGTCGTTGCTCAATGTGTTGCTCAATAAATTCCTGAGCTTGCTTTACCACAGCATCGGTGTGAGCTTTCTGTCCCTGAAACATCGCAAAAGCTGTCTGGCTGTTACGATCGATATCGATGGCAAAATATTTAGCCGCCACAATAGCCATTTGCCTATCGGTATATTTTTCTACCAGGTGCAACAGCAAATTCCAATATGAAATCGCTCCGCCACTGCTGTAGAGGCGATTCTCTTCCGTAACAATGCGCCCATCAGCCAACGCTACTTCCGGAAACATAGAGCGGAACTGATTGGCAAAACCCCAGTGGGTAGAACATTTCTTTCCATTCAGCAATCCGGTAGAAGCAAAAAGAAAAGCCCCCATGCAAAGCGAAGCTACTTCGGCTCCTTGCTGGTGCTTTTCAACAATCCAGGGAATCAATTTTTTATTGAGTGAAATCGCATGCTCCATATCACCAAACAGGGCGGGTATGATTATCAGGTCGGTTTGTTTTACATCATCTATCAGCACCTCGGTATGAACAGAGTATAGTCCATCATTAAGTATTATTTCTTTTTTCGCACCCACTAACCGAACATCAAACAAAGGCTTTCTACCCGACTGGATCATGAAGTGATTAACCGCGGAAAACAAATACTGAGGATCGGCAATAGACTGCAGCACCGAAGATTCCGGAACGAGTATAGATACGTGTTTCATATTGGAAAATTACAAAATATATGTGTCGCAAAACGCCCCTAAAATGTCGTTTTTACACATACATGATCGACTAAAATCTATACTAACTTTGATCTATATTATTTGAAAACCATGGAAACAGCAACCAAAATCACCATCCGGGCAACTATTCATGCTTCGATAGAAAAAGTATGGAAACTCTGGACGGGGCCGGAGCACATCATGCAATGGAACACCGCTTCCGATGACTGGCACACGCCCCATGCCACGAATGATTTACGCGTAGGCGGAAAATTCCTTTCGCGTATGGCTGCAAAAGACGGCAGTATGAGTTTTGACTTTGAAGGGACATATTCAAAAGTAGAACCTCACAAAGCCATCGAATACACACTAACGGATGGACGAAAAGTAAAAACAACATTTATTACTGAATCTGGCAGCACTTTCGTTGTAACTGTTTTTGAGGCCGAGAACACAAATCCGGTTGAAATGCAACAGGCCGGCTGGCAGGCCATATTGGATAATTTTAAAAAGTATACTGAAGGCTCCACAGAATAGTGGTGGGGTAGGCTGATCAGAAAAAGCGATGAATAAAGAAATAGAAACATATAACAATAACCAGTCTGCCATTGACAGAAAAATTTGTGATTTGCTGTGTACGATTATTGACAACGAACTGGCACAAGCGGAATCAAAAATCTGGCATTCACACCCGGTCTGGTTTTTAAACGGTAACCCTATTGTTGGCTACAGCAAACAGAAAAAAGGTATCAGGCTTATGTTTTGGAGCGGTGCCGACTTTAACGAAGAAAAACTGAATGTTAAAGGAGAAAAATTTAAAGACGCTTCCATTTTCTACAACATACCAGCAGACATTGATGCTTTTGACGTGAGGAGATGGCTCAAAAAATCACAGCAAATACAATGGGACTACAAGAACTTAGTTAAACGAAAAGGAAAACTTGAACGGCTAAAATAGTTCATGGAAGAAAGAAAAATAATCGTTATCGAATACATGAGCCTTGATGGCGTCATACAAGCGCCCGGAGGACCAACCGAAGACACTTCGAACAATTTCACTTATGGTGGATGGTTAGCACCTTTTACCGATGATGTGGGCGGAGCTTTTGTCCAAGAACTGATGCAACCTTCTGATTTGCTGTTAGGCCGGGTGACATTCGACATCTGGGAAAACTATTGGCCGGCTCATTCCGAAAACTGGAAAGGAATCAATGACATGAATAAATATGTATTATCCACAACAAAATTTCAATCCAAGTGGAAAAACTCATTCTTTATAAAAAATCTGGAGGAAATTGAGATCCTAAAGAAAACCGAAGGCACCGACCTGAAAGTGTGGGGCAGTAGCAAACTGGTTCAGTCCCTCCTTAGAAAAAATCTGGTGGATGAACTCTGGCTATTGATTTGCCCTGTACTTCTTGGCAAAGGCAAAAAATTATTTTCAGACAATGTCCCACCTGGTGAATTTGAACTGGTGAAAAGCGTAATAACTCCCACGGGGGTATTTATTGCTAACTACAGAAGAAAAGGAAACATAAAAACCGGCACCGTTGGAGATGCCTGATAAAAACCAATCCATAAACAAACATTAACCCACAAATTATGGCACGTGTAAGCACCTATCTCAATTTCGATGGTAAAACAGAGGAAGCGTTTCTGTTTTATCAATCCATTTTCGGTGGCGACTTTATGGGCGGTATTCAACGCTTTGGCGATATGCCCGCACAGGAAGGTATGCCTCCACTACCCGAAAAAGATAAAAATCTTGTTTTGCACATGGCTCTACCCATTCTCGGAGACTACTTGCTCATGGGGTCAGATGCACCTGAATCGATGGGCTTTCATGTGAACTTTGGAAACAACATGCACCTTAACCTTGAAACCGATACACGCGAAGAAACGGAACGGCTGTTCAACGCGCTGGCGGCCGGAGGTAACATTACCATGCCCCTGCAGGATATGTTTTGGGGCGATTACTTCGGCAGTTGCACCGACAAATTTGGCGTGCAGTGGATGGTGAACTGCGCATCAAAATAACAGTCTATGTCAAAATCCATTTACCCATGCCTGTGGTTTGACGGTCAGGCTGAAGAAGCAGCAAAATTGTACTGCTCTGTTTTCCATCATTCAACCATCACAGAAAAGAATCCAATAGTTGTTCGGTTTGAATTGGATGGCTTCCGTGTGATGGCGTTGAATGGTGGCCCGAAATTTAAAATCAATCCATCCATTTCGCTATTTGTTTATTGTACCAGCGAAGAAGAGACCGAACGCATCTACACCGCCTTGATTACGGGCGGCACCGCCATGATGCCGTTGGATAAATATCCATGGAGTGCTAAGTATGGCTGGTTGCAAGACAAGTTCGGCATGACCTGGCAGGTTTCGGTAGTGGATAAACCGGGCACGCCCTTTTCCATTACGCCTTGCCTTCTGTTTACATCGGCACAATTTGGGAAAGCCGAAGAAGCGATTGGTTTTTATTCCTCTGTTTTTAAAAATTCCACAACAGATATGCTCTTCCATTATGAACCGGGTAATGTCAACGCTGGCAACGTATTATATTCCGAGTTCCGGCTAAATGACTACCCTCTCATTGCCATGGACGGACCGGGTGAGCATGGCTATACCTTTGGTGAGGGTGTATCGCTAGTGGTGGAGTGTGAAACACAGGAAGAAATTGATCATTACTGGCAGAAATTAACGGTTGGTGGCCGTGAAGATATGTGCGGCTGGCTGAAAGATAAGTTTGGTGTCTCGTGGCAGATTGTTCCGAGCATATTGGGTAAGTTAATGAACGATCCGGAAAAAAATCAGCGGGTAACACAGGCCGTTCTGCAAATGCGAAAGTTTGATATTGAAAGATTATTACAAGCCTGAAGTCTATGATTGAGGTTTTTAAAACCAATATTACGCAGGCCGATCTTGCCGAAAGACTAAAAGTAGAGTTGAACGAGCATTTGCCAGCAGCCAGGATAAACTTTGACCTGGAGGATTGTGATCATATCCTCCGCGTAGAAGTTGATGCACCGCAAGCGGTAATTTTTGTTCAGCGCCATCTTCAACAGCACGGTTTTAGTTGCGAAGCTTTAGAATAATCAACACGATTATAAATGAAATCAAATTTTGAAGATATGGATTCCTATATCGCTATGTTTCCCAATAACGTACAGGACCTACTTCAACAGCTTCGCCAAACCATTCGCAAAGCGGCCCCGCAGGCCGAAGAAACCATCAGCTACCAGATGCCTACCTTCAAACTGAATGGCAACCTGGTTCATTTTGCCGCCTACAAAAGTCATATTGGCTTCTATCCTGCCCCTTCCGGATTAAAGGCTTTTGAAAAAGAAATTTCGAATTATACGCATTCAAAAGGCGCGGTTCAGTTTCCGCTGGATAAACCGTTACCAAAAAGCTTAATTTCGAGAATTGTAAAGCACCGGGTAAAGGAAAACCTTAACCGAACAAGGAAGCAGAATTGATCACTTACAGCCGCTTTTCCGTCCATCTACCCGCGTAACCTGCGCATCGCTGTTGGCAAAAATCAAGAAAGGTGTTCGATCAAATTCTTCCCATTCGCCTTCCAGCAGGCATTGCCGCTCGCCATTATCAATTTCACTGATGCGCACTTTTGAAGCCACCTTCAGTGCACCATCACGATACGTCCAGATGGTTCGGATAAAGGCCTCCGTGTTTTCACCGTCTGAAGTTTGTTCTTCCTTACGGATCAACACCGGTTTAGCATTTTGCCAATCCAGTAAACCCGATTCATACCAGGCTCCGCCAAAGCCGCCTTTATTATAGAAACTCAGCGTTTGATCTTTTTCATCCAGCGTGATATTCGGATAATCACTCAATTCTTCATCGAAGTGCCAGCGCTTGGTAGTCGGGTCGTACAGGTGATAATCGGACCAGCCGTTGGCTACTCCCAGCGAACGCAAAAAAGATATGTCGGCATAGCCGTCAAAATTCACATCCTGAATGGCAAACAAGGCTTGCGGTTCTTCGAGGTAGTAGCCAGCTTCCAAATCGATATCATTACTTAAATCCATTTCCTGGATAACCGGGCCGCTGTGTTGCGGGTAAATGCGCGCCTTCCGATCGGGATAATGGAGTTGTAACGAGTAGATCAGGTCGTGTTTTACAGGATAATCAAAAAAATAAATGCCATAATCGGAATTATGGAGTTCTTCATGCGCAAGCGTGTCATCTTCCATCGCTTGCAATTCCATCACACGCTCCTGATGAGGGGAAGGTTTGCATGCGGCCAACGCCAGGCAAATGATAAAAGCCCATTGCTTCATGCTTGAATTTATAAATAATTCAGTCTGTACGCGCCATTTGTTCCGTTATGTTTTTATTACCTTGGTCTGTTGGGAACTAGAAATTCCAGTCTGATGTGATTAAAATTGAAATATTCATGCGCTGAATGGACCCCCTGTTTACAATCTTCCTCGACCGTTTCGCAACTGATCCACCGCTCACCGAACATACCCGTTCAGAAATCAGTCAATACCTTTCGGTGCTCCATCGTAAAAAGAAGCATATCCTGTTTTGCGAAAATGATCGGCATGACTATGCCTATTTTGTTATACAAGGCGCAGTGAGAAGTTACTATTTGAAGGATGGAGTTGAGGTAAATACCTGGTTTGCCCTTGAAAAGGATATGGTGGGTTCGCTGCACACGTACCAGGGCAAACCTTCCCGGGTAACCCTTGAATTAGTGGAAGACACTACCCTGGTAGCCCTTCAGGTAAAGCCAGTAAAGTCGCTTGCGCAAACCAACCTACAGGTGGCTCATTTTATTGCGGCCATCATCGAAGAGCATGCCTACTTCCTGGAAGACCGCCTCTACTTTTCGCAAATGATGAATTCGATGGATCGATATGCCGCCATGCTCGAAAAAGAGCCTCAACTCCTTCAAAGAATTCCGCTCACCTATATTGCCTCCTATCTGGGTATATCACGGGAAACCCTTAGCCGGCTTCGCGGAAAATGATTTTGTGATATTTGTCAAATGACATAGTGGTGCGCATCGCCACCTTTGCTCTTACCAAAGAGCGATGAAACGAATCCAATTTTTAAAAACAACATCGGTTGGTCTTGCTGCCCTGCCCCTTACCTCCTTCGCTGACTTACTTTCTGAAGACGAACCATATGACGTGGTGATTGTGGGGGCCGGGCTAAGTGGATTAACTGCGGCTAACCGACTGGCGGAGGCAGGCAAGAAAATTTTAGTAATGGAAGCACAGGACCGCGTGGGTGGCCGAACCTGGTCGCAGCCCGTGGGAGAAAATGATTTTATTGATATCGGTGGGCAGTGGATAGGAAAAGGCCATGAAAAAATGTACCGGTTGGTGGAAGAAGCCGGTTTAAAAACATTCCCTACCTATACGGACGGAAAAAATATTTTAAGAACCAACGAGGTAAATCAATTCTATCGGGGTGAAACGCCTCCGCTGGGAATATTTGCCTTGGTAGCCGCCCAAAAGGCAATTAACCGCTTTGACAAAGCCGCGGCCGCACTCGCTGTTGATACCCCGTGGCTAGCCCGGGATGCGCAGGCGCTGGACGAAATCAGTTTAGGCAACTGGATTGATCGGACGATTTCCAATACGAAGGCCCGAAATCTGGTGAAGCGTATAGCGGAAGGAGAACTGTGTCAATCGGTGTATGAAATCTCCATGCTGCAAGCACTCGCCAGTGCGCGGGCAACGGGTTCGTTAAAGCAAGCTGAAAAAATAGAGGGTGGTGCCCTGCAAGATCGTATTGATGGTGGTGCGCAGGGCGTAAGCAATTATCTTTATCGAAAGGTAAAGCCGTGGGTTCGATTGAACTGCCCGGCATCTTCTGTTCAACAATTTCAGGACTATCTGCTGGTCAGCAACGATCACTTTTCTGTCAAGACGAAAAAACTCATCCTCGCAGCGCCATTGGCAGCCATAAAGAGAATCCGGTTTACGCCTTCGCTCTCAAAGGAGAAACTACAACTGATCAACTCCATGACCATGGGAACTGTGGTAAAAACACATTCCGTTTATGCGCGTCCCTTTTGGCGACTGCAGGGTTTGAGCGGTGCAAGTCTTTGCCTGGACGAAGTTGTGGAACTCACCCTCGACAATTCAGTACCCGGCTCACAGCAGGGAATTCTCACATCCTTAGTTCATGCCGACAGGGCCAAAGCGTTATTGAACCTGTCTGCCTCAGAAAGGAGAGAAAAAATTTTAACTACGTATGCCCACTTGTTCGGGACCGAAGCTTCACAACCCCTGATGTTCCACGATTACTCGTTTACCAACAATCCCTGGATTGGCGGAGCCTACTCCGGCTACTATAAGAAGGGAATATTCGCAACCTATGGTGAGCACATCGCAAGGCCCGAGGGCAACATACATTGGGCAGGCACAGAAACCTCGACAAAATTTAAAGGATTTATGGAAGGTGCGGTATTGTCCGGGGAGCGAGTGGCTGCCGAAATCCTTGCAACCCCATGACCGGAATCAACTCACCACTTTGAAATTAAACGCCCCGTTTTGCGTAGCGCCCCACACCCGCAGCCAGATGGGCAATACCGCTTCGGTGCCGCGCGCATTGGTGATATCGCCCAGGTCAAGAATATTCTGCTCCTTCCAGCCAAACTCTTTTATTAGCGATTTCACTTTTGCTTTGGCATCCGCATCATTACCACAAATGAAATTCGTATGATCACCTCCGCCAATCATATTCGGGTTTACCATCAGCCCACACCACATGGTATTGAGTGTTTTTACCACCTTTGCTTTCGGGAATGTCTTTTGAATTTCTTCCCCTAATGAATTCGTATTCGATAATGCCGGAAGCAAACTGGCCGGCTGACCTTTACTAAAATCGAGCGGGTTGGCCACGTCAATGATAATTTTTCCATTGATATTCTCACCGGCCAACTTAATAGCATCAATGGAAGCATCACCTTTTGTACAATTGAAAATGATTTCACCAAAGGCAGCAGCTTCTTGAAATGTGCCTGCGCTCGCTCCGGCCTTATGCTTCGATACAAAGGCCAAAGCCTTTTCATTAGACTTACTTCTGGACCCCATCATCACCTGGTGACCCAGTTCGACTAATCGTGAACCGATGGTATCGCCTACCATACCCGTTCCCAATACTGCTATTCTCATTTTGATATATCGTTTAGTTATTTACTTTCAAAAGTATAGCTTTGCATAGCATCAGGCAACAACATGTCGGATTTGAAAGGTACTGTCAACATTGACGGAAATGGAGAATTGGCTTTAGAGCCCAGAAAAAAAAGAAAAAATTTATGAAAATTAATGACGAGCAGTACAAGTTTATCATCGATGGCGAGGATTATCATTGTGCCCTGGATATTACTTCGGCCTTTATCGGTGGAAAGTGGAAGACCGTGGTACTGTGGTACCTTCGTAATACCAAGCGAAGGTTCAGCGAATTGAAAGAAGTCATTCCTGATATCACCGATAAAATGCTTTCACTACAACTGCGCGCATTGGAAGATGATGGCCTTGTGAAGCGCACGATTTTCCCTGAAGTTCCTCCCCGTGTCGAATATGAACTGACCAAAGAAGGTCAATCGTTGCTACCCGTATTGGAAGCCATGGCCGCATGGGGACGAGCAAAAGCCCGGAAAGATGGAAAGATGGTGAAAGTTGAACGTGCAATAAACCGGTAAAAATTGCCATGCCAAGGAACCTGATCATGCTAATGCTTTTTCTTTGCACAGCAACAGCTTGCAACCAACGGGAAGAGAAAAGTAATGACTACTTCATCGGGATATCGCAGCAATTTGCCCGTGCTGTCGCGGAGAATAAAGGAGGCACTTATTTTATCCAAATCGCATCGCCCGATTGCTTCTATTTGGATAAATCAGGGCATTATCAGGATTATGAGCAACTGTATAACTGGTATGCATCCGATACCACTGCCTACGAATTTATCACCCCATTTAATTACAGGGTATTGCGGCAGAAAAATACCGTTTATGTAACGTACACCGAGGCGGTAAAAAAGCGCTATTCGACTCAGGTTGACTCTACCCGGTATCTTGAAGTTTACTATTTGCACAACAACAATTGGAAGTTAGGCGCCCTCATCGCGCAGGGCATTCAATATTAAGGCACAATCCCAAAAAGGACTTAGCTCCGGTAGGATACCTTAATCCCTTCACTGGCGAATGATATCAAATCCGAGGTGTTCCCATCGCCTGTTAGGCGTATGCAGTAGCACGCGAAACAGGAGATTGATTATCTTTATTTTTCAAGTATTTCCACCTCTTGAGGAATAACAAGCATGAGGGTACAACCGGTTTCCGTTGTAACTGAATGCTTAAACCCGGGTGGGGTGTAAAGATAATCACCGGCTGAAAGTTTTTGGCCCTCAATGATCGCAGTACCTTCCATTACAAATATTTCCTCTCCGGCCGGGTGATTGTGGTAGGGATATTTCGCCCCAGGCTCAAAGCGCAGCAAAATGGAGGGCGAACGATTTTCTGCCTCATCCCTCCGAAGCGATTTCACATAGATCCCCTTGGTGTTGACATTCTTTTCAACGAGCGGTAACCACTGAACCGATTGGCTTTTGACAATGTAGTCCGAAATTGAAGTTTTCATACAGTTGATTTTTGTTCGTGTTATTCGATTTGATGAGTCAAAAGTAGTACGGCATGCATGGCCCGGGAATAGACGATTCTCAGAAAAGCATGTAAATTTTAGATCGCGTGCTTATCGTGAAATGCTGTGGGTGAATACCCGGTGTGTTTCTTAAAAAAATTCGAAAAATAAAACGGGTCTTTGAACCCGAGCCTGTATGCCACTTCTTTTACAGAAAGATTTTCGTACATCATCAGGCGCTTGGCTTCAGCCACCACTAATCCATGTATCACCATTTGCGCTGTGCGACCCGTATGCAACTTTGCCTGTTCATTGATTTTTGCAGGAGTCGTGCTCAGCAACCTGGCAAAATGACTCAGCGGATAGTTCAATTCAAAATTTCCCCGCACCAATTCAAGAAATTTCAAAAAAAGCGCATCGGGTTTATAGATCTCATCCCCGCGCTGCACTTTCGCACGATTGATGTGAATGAGGATCAGCTGAATACGCGCATGTACAGAATGCAGGTATTGATAGGGTCTTGCACGAAGCTCCCGGGCAATCTCCTTGAGTTCGTTTTCAATGATGGTGTACTCTTTGACGGTGATTACCTCATTCAGGTCAAAATGACAAAACAACCCATTATGAAAAACCAGTTCGAGATCGGCATCATCTTTACTGAAAAAATCGAGGCTAAAATCCAGTATAACCCCTTCTGCGGTTGTTATATCTTTAAAATAATGTATCTGTCCCGAAGTAACCGTTACTACTTCGCGCTGTCGCAGCGTCAGTTCTTTATCATCCAGTACAAGGGTCGCTTTTCCTTTCGCACACCAAATCAGCAGGTACCGCAGCAGCCGTCTTGGCTTTGTGATACCTCTTACCTGCTTAAAAGTCGAGATATTGACCATTTGATGTCCCTGATTTGCGTTGCACAAGTTACTGATATTTTTAACCGAATACTTCTTGCGGCCTTGTCATTCGATCATTTCGCAGGACACCTCACGGGTGGCACCAATGCATGGAGGTTGTAATCCCCTGACTGAACTGCGGTTGAACTAATCCGTTTATCAATAAGAATAGCTTCGCTGGCGAAGAAGAAACAGGAAAAGCATTGAACATTGGCGCGGGCAATACACCGTGGGCGGTAGATATTAGTGTGGGGTATCGCTTCTCATGTCACTATTGTTCATCCATAAGCAATCTGGCAAGTTCACTGCGCATACCTTCGGGTGTCTTGTACTGCGGATGCTGTTTATACAATGCCGCCTCATCGTGAAGTGCTTCCACCTGGGAAAGGGTGAGCAGCACTTCACCTTTATCAGCAAACCGAAGATTGTCTTTTGCAATCCTGCCGGAAACTAATCCCAAGGAAATACGCTTGTTGCACCGGCACGCGTTAACCGGATTGACAATGCCGCAATGCCCTTGCATAAAACTGCGGATGCGGTCGCGCGCAATCGATAAGCGTTTTCGAAAATTTTCGGGCGTGGTTTCGCAAACTTCAGCCCCGGTATCGCTGTCCACCTCAAACACTTCACCCAGCAAATACGCCATGCGCTGCTCGCGGTTTAGGCACAGCAGCAAGCCGGTAGAACACGATAACTTTACTTCCTGCTCGAGCACATTGCGATCAGGACCGTGATAGTCGTGCTCATCCAAATCTGATTTTATGTACTGCGAAAAATCATCGAACGACACCTGCCGTTGCTCTTGCCGGCTGGCTTTGCAATTCAGTAAATAGTTTACGGCAATGCGATAGACCCAGGTGCCAAAAGCACTTTTACCCTGAAAGGAAGAAAGATGGGTGATTACCCGAATCATGATTTCCTGTGTGGCATCCTGCGCATCGGCCGGCTCCCACAAGTACCGAACAGCCAGGTTGTAAACTTTTTCCTGTAGGGGCTCCATCAGCAGTGTCAGTGCCTTTTTGTCGCCCTGTAAAGTTTGTTCGATCAGGTATTGCTCGTTGCTCATCGAAAAAATAAAGTTACTTCTTTTACAAATGCTTCCTCGGCTTCCAGGAAAGGAAAATGGCCAACTCCGGGAAACGCTACCAACAGGGCATGCGGAAAGACTTTCTTCATGCGCTCAAACTCACTTGGTGGAAAAAAGGGATCGCGTTCACCGTAGTAAATCAACACGATAGGATGACGTTGCGCGATACCGCTCCTATTACCGGCCAGAAGGCTGAGCGCATCATACCATTCAACTTCGGGTCGGCCAGCACATTGCCGGAGCCAATCATTAACGCTTTCACCCGCTCTGGATGCCGGGCCGCCACCATCACACCAATGGACGTACCCAAATCGTGACCTATCACATAGTACGATTTGATTTTTAAGGAATCAACCAAGGCTGTAATACGATCGGCCTGAGATTCAACCCATAGCTCATGGAACGAAGCATTATTTGTTTGCGAGTGGTTGAACCCCAGCAGATCGGGTACAATTACCCGGTAGCGCTGACTAAGCCGTTCGGCCATGTGATACCAATCGGTGGCATTACCTGGAAATCCGTGAATAATAACGATGGCGGGCTTACTTTCTAAACCAAAAATCCGGTACTTAGGTAATGTCGCTTGTGCCGTTCCGGCCGTCAGACCGGCTGCCAAAAGAATGCTTTGCATGATGTTCATAGGTTTTGTTTACCCTTTGGACAGGTAGTTGAACCGATTGTGAACCGTTTAATCCACTTTATTTTGAGGTTCATCACCAGAAGGCCGCAGCACCACTCGCATGTGTCCGGTAGACTCTCGTCTATCGATGATTCGTATTTTTACAAGTAATTGCTTACTCCCAACCCTACACTTGTACCGGCATGACTCCACTCTTTAAAAAACTAAACCTGAAAGATCAAAAGGTGCTTCACGTCATTCAGGCACCCGAATCATTTATACCTGAATTGAACGCTATTCAAGCAAGTGTTGCGATTTCGACATCGGCAGAAGGCCGCGCGCCCATCGCATTCCTGCTGGCTTTCGTTACCCGGCAGAAGGAGGTTGATGCATGGGCAAAAAAGGCCAGCACCCGACTGGAAGGAGATGGAATTTTGTGGCTCGCCTACCCCAAAGCATCTTCTAAAAAATACACCTGCGAATTCAATCGCGACACGGGTTGGAAGGTTTTGGGTGAACTGGGCTTTGAGCCTGTGCGCCAGGTGGCGATTGATGAGGACTGGAGCGCCCTTCGCTTTCGAAGAGTGGAGTATATCAAAAAGATGACGCGGGGTTTTGCCATGACAAAAGTTGGAAAGGATAAAGTGGCAAAAGCTAAGCAGTCAACCGCAAAACGGTTCAACAAGTAGAAGTTGGTTAAGTCACATAAGCTGCTAACACATGCTGATAAGCTGTCCGTGTTACTCTAACAAAACTTAGTAGGAGTCACGTTGACATATTCACAGTCGGGGCAGCACTATAAAATGCACAATCGCCCGTCCACCACATGAACTTGTTATCTGTTTTAAACCTTTATTTTAAAATTAGTCTAACTGCCCATTATGCATCCGCTCCGTCTTTTACTGCTTATCGCTATTGTAACCGCTTGCAACAAGGATTCTGATCCGTCTCTACCCGCTTCACTATTATACTTTCCACCTATCAGTTCCGCTTCTTGGGAAACCACGGATCCTGCAAGCCTCGGTTGGAACACGGCAAAAATTGCCGAACTCGATGCCTTCATAACGAGCACCAATACGCGTGCTATAATCGTTTTACAAAATGGAAGAATAGTAATTGAAAAATATGCAGCTAAGCAACTCGTCAATACTACACTTGATTTTAACGCGAGCAGCAACTGGTATTGGGCATCTGCCGGAAAAACTCTGACGGCTGCAGTTATTGGTATAGCCGAAGCACAAGGAAAAATCAACCTGCAAACAAAAACTTCTACTTATCTGGGTACGGGGTGGACGAACCTTACCCTCGCTCAGGAAAACAATATTACTGTTCTTCATCAGCTCACCATGACTACAGGTTTGGATGATGGAGTAGCCAACCGCGATTGTACCGATCCATCTTGCCTGGTTTATAAAGCCGAGCCCGGCACCCGTTGGGCCTACCATAATGCCCCGTATACATTACTGGATGGCGTGATTGCCAATGCCACAGGCAAAACCTTGAACAACTACTTAACTGATGAATTGAAATCAAAAACCGGAATGGACGGACAATACATTCAAACCGGTGAAAACAACGTTTACTACAGTACACCCCGCTCCATGGCCCGTTTCGGATTGCTGTTGCTCAATAAAGGCAAGTGGGATCAAACACCCGTTGTTCCGGAATCATTTGTCAACCTGATGATCACTTCTTCGCAATCCATGAATCCTTCTTACGGATACCTTACCTGGCTCAATGGTAAATCTTCGTACCTGGCACCTGCTCCTGGTCAAATCAACATTAATAGTGCAATATCACCCAACGCGCCAACGGATATGTTTGCCGCCATGGGTAAAAATGGACAGCTCATTAATGTAGTTCCGTCAAAAAAATTGGTAGTCATCCGTGTAGGTGATGCACCAGACACCAGCCTGGTACCCTATACTTTTCAAAATGACCTCTGGGCAAAATTGAATGAAATCATTCCATAGGAATTTTCGTATTACTGATTTACTCTGTAATACTTAAAACCAACTCCTGCTCAAAATCGCGAAAGACCTGGCGAAGCGCTGTATCACCATCGGTCCCGTAATTGACAAAGAAAATCATCAGGTTATTGCCGCTGGTTGGAAAAGCGAACAAGTCGGCACTGTACCCCAGGTCGCGCCCGGAATGACCAACGCCTGTGTTGGTAGTGAAGTTTTTGAACTTCCGCATCATGCCCACGCCAAGATCGTTGACTTCATCTTCTACAATGAAGTCCATCATTGTGGCAAGGCTCTCTGCTGAAATTAAGGTATTGTTATAGTAAACAGCATCCATAAATTTTTCAAGATCAAGTGTGGTGCTAAACACACCCCCGTAACCATTTCCACTCCCGGTGATCAGGTTGGATACGTTTACAATCGTGTTATTATTATAAAGATCATAATAGCCCTGAGCAGTAGTGGCAGGAAGTTTTTCCTGACTTTGATAATACGTGTTGTTCATGCCTAACGGTTGCCAGATCATTTCACGCAATGCCTGGCCGTGCCTATAGCCTAATACTTTATCCAGGCACATGCCCACAAAAATGGTATTCGTATTACTGTACTCCACTCCCTGGTTGGGTGCAAAGTATGCTTCCTTACCGTACACAAATTTTAACAACTCTTCGGCATCCCAGTTTTTGTTGGGATTATTCAGCACGGCAAGGTAGAATTCTGAGTCAGTGATGAGATCGTAAAAGCCGGTGGTATGCTGTAAACAATTTCTTATGGTTACCTGATCGGCATTTTTAACTTTTGAAATAATTTTTGAATCAACATACTTGGAGATAGGGTCATCAATATTCAGTTTACCTTGTTCCTGCAACATAAAGGTTAACGTGCCCACCATAAACTTGGTAATGCTGGCCGCTTTGGAAGGATGGCAAGGCAGAAAGGGAATATTGCGATCGATATCTGCTTTGCCGGCATGCCCTATCCATGTTCCATTGTCATCACGTACCAACGCGGAAATACCGGGCAGTCCTTTTTTTACATACTTATCCAAAATACTCTGATATACTGCCGCGTTCGGGTGCGAAGGAAAACTTGTGTAACTACATTCACTTGTAGGGCCGATGTCCGCTTCCTTACAGGAGAAAACCAACACCGTTACTACCAACGAAAATTTTACAAGTGCTCTCATCTAGTTATGGATTTATGAACGCCCAACTGAATAGTATTGTAAGGCAGCAATGGAACATAGGACTTTACAAAAGGGCCCTGCATAATCACGCCATAATTCAGCGATAAACTGTAACTGCTGTTCACCCTGTACAAACCTGAAAAAGAAATTTTACCCATACCTTGAGCCCGACCCAGGTTTTTAATTTTCTCATACTCACCATCATCATTAAGTTCAAACCGGTCTGTACCGGGAATGCTGTGCAGATACCCTACTCCCAAATGCGCCCCGGAGCGCAAAATTTTTACCAGTGTTGAGGCGGTAAACCGTTTCTGTAAATAATGGAATGCTGTGTTGCACAAACCGGTGATAGATATAGCCAAGATTAAAGGTCTGCTCCCAAGCGTGCTTTCCTTTTTCGTTCCACACCAGCGCTGTGCCCACCGTTATATACGGATGATAATTGGAATAGAACAACTGAGGGGCTCCAAGAAAAGGGAGGGCTGTAACGGCATTACCGGCTTCAACAGAAATGGTTGATAACTTTCGTTGAGCCAGGCTATGGTATGAACCCGAGATCAACACGATGAGAAGAATAGTTTTAAACATGTTTATCATAAGCCATGAATGAAACCAAAAATAGTGCTAATCAGGGTTCTATTACAACCCCAACTACTGCAGTTCGGATTTATACAATGACTTGTGTTTACAGCAAATCATCGCTTATAAAAAAGTGAGCGCTAGTCCTGTCTACGTAAAAAATCTTTTTCGTACAGTAAAGAACAGGATAAATCCAATTAATCCTTCCAAAAAAGGAATCCCTAATTGCAAACTTAAGTCAGGGTAATAAATCGCCAGGCCGACAACCGTAATGAGCATAATGAATCCGAGCCAAATCCAGTAAGCGCTTTCCATCACTTTCAAAGGCACGCGAATAAGCTTCACATCGTCAACAAATAAAAACTGTAATGATCGTAGGTCCCAAACCAAAAGATAGGTAACGGCCAGTAGCATCAATCCCGTAATGATAGGCGTACCGGTAAATTTATAGGCCACCGTGATTAAGAAAATATTCAGGATGAGTCCGAAAAAAATCACCGCCCCAAGTCTCGCGAATCGCTGCGTCATCAATAAGGCTCCTGCAATAATTTGAGTCCATCCAATAAACTGCCAATACATTCCCGAATCGATCATCACCCGAAAAAATTGTTGTATGGGTTCCAAATCCTGAATGGGTTTATCAAGAGAACCCATCAGGCTTACTTTTTTAGCGGTAACCTTGCCCATGCCAAAAGCCGCAATCACAAACGCCCCGCCAATCAGGTAGCGCAGGTAAATGGTAAAAATCTGTAGAAAGGTTTTCTGCCTCCAGTGATCAATAAAATTCAGCATAGCCTGAGATTGTTTTTGAGTCGAGACGAACTGATATTATCTATGTTACAATTGCCGGGATGAAATTTTGAAACCTTTCTTCGTAAGTATTTTGTGCAACTGCCTGGTAAACTCAACAGCATGCTTACCATCGCCATGGATGCAGATGGTATCGGCCTTTATCGGGATAACTTCACCAGTAATTGTTTTTACCGAATTCTCCATGAGCATTTGCAAGACCTGGTTAATAGCATCTTCACTCTTTTCAATCAGGGCTTTTACCTGGCTACGGGGAGTTAATGTTCCGTCATCCTGATACGTCCGATCAGCAAAAACTTCATGCATGGTTTTCAAGCCAAGTGCACGGGCTTCCGAAATCATTATGCTTCCGCTTAATCCATAGTAAACCAAGTTAGGATTAAAGTCTTTTACAGCTTGTGCGATCGTGCGACTCATCGCATTATCTTTTGCCGCCATGTTGTACAATGCGCCATGCGGTTTAACATGATGAAGCTTTGCCTGCTTTTCTTTGCAGATTGTATCCATAATTTCCAACTGCTTCCAAACTAACTGGTACAGTTCATCTAAAGTCCACCGAACAGGCACGCGTCCGAAATTTAGTTTGTCGTTAAAACCCGGATGCACCCCAATCGCAACATTATATTTTAAGCACAAATCAATTGTTTTACGTATGGTGGCTTCATCGCCAGCATGATACCCACAGGCAATGTTGGCGCTGCTGATGTGCGGCATAATGGCCGCATCGTTCATCATGCCTTCACCCATATCGCAATTCAGGTCGATAGTCATAATTCGTGCTCTCTCAATTTAAATTTACACGCTTGCTGTAATTGACTTAAACTCTGCTCCTGTTTCAGGAGCAAAGCTTCTGCTTCTTTTATATCCACAAAGGAAAAAGAAATTTTTTCAGCTGGGCGACATTGCGCCAATCGCGACCGATCAGCGGTAATAACATGCGCTATTCTTGGATAACCACCTGTAGTTTGATGATCGGCCATCAACGCTATCAACTCACCGTTAGGCAACAATTGTATCGTCCCAAATGAAACGGCTGTTGAAAGTAATTCCTGTTTTTTGGATTGTTTCGATTCCGTTCCTTCCAACCGATAACCCATCCGGTCGCTTTGCCTGCTGACGATAAAATTATGCTTCAAAAAATCTTTCTGCGATCCCTTTGTTAACCAATCAAATTCATTTCCCTGAATACACCTCACTGGCTGCATTTTCATAGGTGCTGGCTCATAAAACTCCGAAACATCCGCGCGCCAGGGGAATACTTTTGTTACTGCTTCCTTGATCTGTTTGCTGAACGAAATTATATCGCCCTTTTTTAAAAATCTACCTTCCATTCCACCAGCTTTGGCTTTTGTGCTCGTGCTGTCGCTCCCGAGCCATTCGGTTAGTTCATATCCACCCTGCACAGCAAGGTAACACCATGCGCCATGCATCATCTTTGTAAACTTCAACTCACTTCCGGATGTAACAACAACCGGTTGATTTACTGGAATATTTCTACCATTGAGTTTTGGTGTAAAGTCAGCACCACTAATGCATATTACCGCTGGAGAATTAAACCGAAGCGCAGCAGCAGGAAAACTCATTTCAACAATCGCTTCATTCAATGGATTCCCAACCAACGCATTGGCAATCTTCATGGCATTCTGGTCCATGACACCACTTGGATTTATGCCCAGGTGCTGATAACCAAACCGCCCGGTATCCTGAACCGAATCGGCCATACCCGCTTTGATCACCTCAATGCTCATGCTGATAGCGGGTTAAAATTCTCTTGATCGAACGAATGAAATTCCTCTTTAGTGATAGAATAAAATTTCACTTCATCACCGGGTTGAAGCAGAGATGTGTCCGTGAGGACACTGACACGGGGATTAAAAATTTGCAGAGGCGTCCGCCCAATTATATTCCAACCTCCCGGAGAATCAAGTGGGTAAATCCCTGTTTGATTTCCGGCAATACCAACACTACCTGCAGGAACAAGTTTTCGTGGAGAAGACAATCGGGGTGTGGCGATTTTATCATTCACAATGCCCATGTAGGGAAAGCCGGGTAAGAACCCAAGCATGAACACACGATACGTTTGCGCGGTATGAAGTTTAATCACCTGATCAATGGAAAGTTTTTTTGCTTTGGACAGCGACTTCAAATCAAATCCGAATTCGGACTCATAACAAACGGGAATAGAAAGTTGTCGACTTGGAAGAATTCCAGCATCATCACATTGGTCAATTGCTTCTTTTAATTGCTTACTAACCCACTTAAATGCCGATTGACTGTGCTTGCGCATTTCTTTTATATCATATACTACCGTAAGCGTACAATATGCTGGAATCAGGTCCTTCCAAAAAGGATTGACTTGTTTGCGCAGGTGATTATAAAGTCTAAAGACCCTGTCATTTACTACGGCATTCAATTCGTTTCCCAAACAAATCGTCAGGGCACTTTCGCTAACCGGATAAATTGAAACAGCCTTCAAAATCTTCAATTTTAAGTCAAAAGATAAGGATTTCTAAAGTTCAGATTATTTACTTCTACAAAAATGAAACATATCTATATCTTTCACGTTCGTAGAACTAATTCATGTCAGGTTGAGCCTGTCGAAACCTGACTAATCATAAAACTCACCCTTCGACAGGCTCAGGGTGACACTATCATTATGAAAGGAACCTACCTGGGAGAACTGGAAGAACTCATTTTGTTAACCGTGGGCATTTTATATCCGGAAGCTTACGGTGTTGCCGTAATGGATGAAATTGAAAAACAAGCCGGCAGAAGTTTAAACATCAGTGCTGTTCATTCGGTACTTACTCGGCTGGAAGAAAAAGGATTATTAAAATCCAAAATGAGCGACCCGACTGAGGAACGGGGTGGGCGAAGAAAGCGGATTTTTGTTTTGACCGCAGCCGGAAAACGCGCACTGGAAGAAGCAAACGAACTGCGCACGCAGCTTTTCAATCAGATACCGAAAATGGCATTACAATTCAGACTTGCCTGATCGCAATATGAAAATTTCACCTCCGCGCTGGGCCGATCGATTTCTTGAGTGGTACTGCCATCCAGATCTACTTGAAGAAATTCAGGGAGATGCCTATGAACTTTACAATCGCACAGCAAAGAATAGCAAACGAAAAGCCGACTTCCTTTTCATCTGGAATGTGTTGCGCTTTTTTCGGTTTCGAAATATTCGTAAAAAACAAAAATATTCTTCATCCACTATCAATATCAGCATGTTAAAAAGTTACTTCATCTCAGGTCTTCGCAATATCAATCGCCAGCTTATTCATTCTGTCATCAATATTTCCGGCTTGGCCATGGCCATTTCTTGTTGCATCAGTGTGTTTCTGCTGGTCGATTCGTTTTATGATCTCGATTCGTTTCATGCAAATAAAGACAGGCTATACCTGGCAGTCAGTGAAGTAAAAACAGGCGATGAAACCGAAACCTGGGCACGCTCACCTTACTTGCTCGGGCCTGCATTGATTGCCGAACAATCATCCGTAGAAAATATGGTGCGGATTCAAAAGCTTGGTGATTTAAGCGTACGCCATCAAGACCAAGTGTTTAATGAAACATTGTGGTGTGCCGATAGCACATTTTTCGATATTTTCAATTACCCAATCATTAGCGGCCGACAAAATCCGCTCAACGAAAAACACGATATTGTGCTTAGTCGCAAAACGGCTGAGAAATATTTCGGAACAGATAATGCCATTGGCAAAGAACTATCCATAAAGTTTGATACCGGGCAGCCCGTGCTTTTTTACGTAAGCGCAGTGGCCGACAACATGATTGAAAAATCGAGTATGCATTTTACCATAATAATCCCGATGTCGTTTTGGGAAGAATATCGAGGAAGCGAATACGCAAATTGGGCAACATGGGCACGCTCAACATTCGTGCTCATGAAGGAGGGTCGGCAGCCTGCCTCACTTGCTACTGCCATTAATGAATATCAGAAATTGCAGAATCAGGCCAACGAAAAATTTCAGATGCAAGGCATCGACTGGGTCCCCATACGCGATGTTTCCGCAAGAAGTTATGAAATAGTGGATAGCCTTTCTTGGGATATACATCCCACTACCATTATCGTTATCAGTACCATTGTATTGTTTCTATTGGTGCTGTCGTGTTTCAATTACATGAACGTTTCTATTGCCTCGGTAACTTTACGGCTAAAAGAAATCGGCATTCGCAAAGTAATTGGCGGAAGCAAAGCCCAGGTGATATTGCAATACATGGTTGAAAATCTGGTATTGTGCTCTATAGCCCTTGCAGCCGGAACGGCCCTGGCTTACTTAATTATGGTGCCTGCTTTCAATTCGTTATACCCTATCAATGTGCCATTTTCATTTTCCTCTACCCAGGCCTTGCTGATCTTCTTTGGCGGAACATTGTTCTTAATCGCTATTATTTCAGGAGCATATCCCTCGCTGTATGTTTCCTCGTTTAATGCCATTTATATTCTGAAAGGCAACGAAAAGTTTGGGCGCAAAGGTTTCTTCAGTAAAAGCATGTTGGGTTTTCAGTTTGCTATTTCATTTACTACTATTATTTTCTCCATGCTTTCAATAAGTAACCGTACTTATTTCGAAACAAAAGATTGGGGCTATGATCATCAAGACATTGCCTATTTTCCTATTCACGGCAAAGATCAGTTTCAGGCGCTAAGTAACCTGCTATCGCAACAAAGCCAGGTAGTGCAATACGCAGGCTCGGCCAGCCATATTGGCGATGAAGATGAGCTCACAAGCGTTTCCAGTCACGACAAAGAAATACAAGTGACCCGTTTTCCTGTAGGGGTTGATTATGCGCAAACCATGAACCTTCGATTAAAAGAAGGCCGCTTCTTCAGCACAGCTTCAGCTTCCGATAAGCAAGCAGCTGTAATCGTAAACGAAGTGCTGGTAAAAAAGATGGGATGGAGTGAACCGCTTAACGAAATGCTAACATTTCATGGCGACAAATATTCAGTAATTGGTGTGGTGCAGAATTTTTATTACGAAGATTTTGACAAAAAACTTGCGCCCGCTTTGATGCACATCGTACCCGAAAATGAATTCACCTACTTTGTTGTGAAGAGTAAACCTGGACAGATTGAAACTGTAACTGAATTAATTCGAAAAACATGGCCATCTATTGCTCCCGATGATGCTTATCTGGGTAAAAATCAGGGCGAGGTATTCGGTAGCTTCTATCATAATACACGTTCTGACAGCAAAATTATGTATTTCATTTCCATGATGGCATTAATCCTTGCCTGTATGGGCCTGTTCGGATTGGTGTCTTACGATCTTTCAAGGAGACTAAAAGAGTTTAGTGTTCGAAAAATTTTTGGTGCCGACACGCTCACTATTTTTAAATTGATGAGTCGGGAGTACTGGCTAGTGATCTTGGGTGCATTTGTATTTGGATCCATTATCGGCTATTACTTGACGGCACAACTACACCTGGTCGTTTACCCCGATCCCATGCCATTACCACAATGGCCGCTGATTGTTACGTTTGGACTAATGGTGATTTCAGTATTTCTTACAGTGGCTACACAGCTGTATCGTATAGTAAAGGAGAATCCTGTGATTACACTTAGAAATGAGTAAGTCGATAAGAAAATAGCATCTCGAAATATTTGCCAACACCCATTCAAAAAACATATATGCACAAAAGTACTCCACCCAAATGGGCCGAACACTTTTTAGAATGGTACTGTCGTGCCGACCTGTTGGAGCAAATTCAAGGCGATGTGCATGAACTTTACAATCGCACAGCAAAGAATAACAAACGAAAGGCCGACTTCCTTTTCATCTGGAATGTCCTTCGCTTCTTCCGTTGGAAGAACATTAAGAAGAGAAAACCGAATCAAGAAAACACCATCTTCTACGCTGCTATGCTTAAAAACATTTTAACAGTTTCATTCCGCAATTTTTTACGTTATCCAGGGCACTCGTTTATTAACGTTACCGGTTTGGCTGCAGGTTTTACTTGCGCTTTCCTGATTTTGCTTTGGGTAAGTCATGAATATTCATTCGATCAGTTTCATAACAACAAAGAACAGCTTTATAAAGTACTTACCCATGTAGATGCCAACGGCACCATACAAACATACGATGTGGCTGGCAACAATATGGATGTTTCATCTGTTCCGGAGATTGAGAGCATGACGCGAATTTCATCCGGCAATCGTTGGCCGCATGAATTATGTTTTCGGCCTGAAGGCAAACCAAACGAGTGCATCTACTTTAACGGCATTTATAGCAATGAAACGCTGTTCAGTAATTTTAACTTTCCAATACTTTCCGGAGATACGAATCCATTGAACAAGCCTGCGCAGATTGCCATTTCAGAAAAAATGGCGCAAACGCTTTTCTCATCAGAAAACCCGATTGGCAAAACCATAAAAATTGATGATACCCGAGAAGTGATAATTGCTTCCATTTTCAAAAATATTCCAGGACAATCATCCATTCAGTTTGATTTTGCATTACCCTTTGATATTCTCAAAAAGCAATGGGGCATTAATGACGACATGCTTGCACAACAGTTTTTTAGCATTTACCTGAAAACAAAATTACCGGTTAAAACAAAAACGCTAACGGAAAAACTAAACAACGAACAAGTTATCAGTGCCGCATACAAGGCGCAAAATATCAAGTATGAAGCATACGCTTTCACCGATTGGCACCTGAAGAGCAAGTTTGAAAACGGGCTTAACAGCGGTGGTCGTATTGAATACGTAACCCTGTTTATCATTATAGGCATATTGGTGATGCTGATGGCCGTAATAAACTTTGTAAACATGGCAACTGCCCGTGCCGCTCTTCGTGCAAAAGAAATCGGCCTACGCAAAGTTACCGGGGCTTACCGCGGCAGCTTAATTGTTCAGTTTATGGGCGAAGCTTTCTTTATTGTTTTTGTAGCCTTTCTGATTTCAGCCCTGGTAACGCAACTCGTACTCCCCTTCTTCAGCCAGTTGATTGGAGAGCCGTTAACCTTGAATTTATTAAGCGAAAAAATACCACTGTATTTAGCCAGTGGGTTAATCCTTATTGCTTTGATGGCCGGTTTTTATCCTGCCTTTATCATCTCATCGTTTCAACCCGCAACTATTTTAAAAGGACAACTGTCAAACGCTACCACCGGATCACTTCGGTTAAGAAAGGCACTGATGGTTGTTCAATTAAGTGCTTCTGTGGGGATTATAATTTTTGGAAGCATTCTGTTTCGCCAATTGGAATTCATTACCCAAACCAACCTGGGTTTCGATCGAAGTAATACCATACGACTTGAGCCAACGTTTACACTGCTAAAAAATTACGATGCTTTCAAAAATGATTTACTCAGCAATCCCATTATTGAGAGTGTTGGCGCGTCCGATTCAAACCCGTTAAGCACAGGTGGAGGAAATGTAGGTGTTACCTGGCAAGGCAAATCGCCTGATTTACGAGTTTCTTTTAAAACAATTGGCTGTTTCCATGACTTTCCGGAAACGATTGGCTTACAGTTACTGGATGGAAACAATTTCCATGCTGAGCGACAAATTCATGATTCCCTCGCAACGGAGGTACTGATTTCAAAAAAAGCTGCGGCTATTATGGGTTTTGATAATCCGATTGGTGAAAAAATTACAATCGGAGATGCTGCGTGTGAAATAGTAGGTGTTGTTAACGACTTCCACACAGCATCACTTCACAATGCAATAGAACCTGTAATTCTTTACCGAAAAAAAATCTACAACGTTTCAGCTATCTACATAAAATACCAAGCTGGCATGGCCCAGCAAGCTCAGGAAATTGTGAATACGGCTTACAAAAAAATAGAGCCAACCTTTACCATGAAATATTGGTTTCAGGATGAAACATTCAACGAGTTATACAAAACAGAAATTCTGGCATCACGACTGGTCATAATTTTTTCCATTATTGCATTGGTGATCGCCATCATCGGAATAGCCGGTTTAGCTACTTTTAATGTGATGCGGAAAACAAAAGAGATTGGAATTCGAAGAGTCTTTGGTGCGTCCATTCCAGAAGTTTTAGGTGTGCTTTTTAAAGAATTCTCGTGGGTGCTTCTCTTCGCAGTTATCGTATCCACACCTATCGCCTGGTATTCTTCGAATCAATGGCTAAACGGATTTGCTTATCGTACGGCTATCCCCTGGTGGATATTTGTATCTACGGTAGTCGGAACGGCTTTACTCATCCTGATCATTATCTGGTTACAAGGGCGCAAAACAATTGGAACGAATCCAACCCTGGTATTGCGAAGTGAGTAAGTGCTAAAATCTTCCACCCAGGTAAACCGATATGGCGCCCGGATTAGCGGACAGTACCATGAGCTAATGGATACTAACCCAACTATCCTGTTATTATTTACTTCCCTGCGGCATAAGCTGCGCAGCAGCCTTCTTGGCCCACTCCACAGTTGAAGGTTTACTGAACGGCTTGTCAAAAAATTCTTTTAGCCAATACAACATCAGGCTGGGTTTTTCATCAGAAATAAAATGCGTGGTGGCCGGTACAATGCATAAGTTAGAATTCGGAATAGCTTTGAAAATCTTTACAGAGTGTTCGAGCAATACTGCATCACGATCACCCGCCATGACCATGACCGGTGCGGTGATTTTTCCAAGATCAGTAAAAGCAAGGTTAGGATGTTCCACCATTAACCGGATATGCTTTTGCATAAGTGTGTCAGGTATGGCTTTGTAATTTTTCATCATCTCCACAATGAAGGGCTCCAATGCTGTGTTGTCGGGCTGAACATTGGCACCCGTAGCCACCAGCTTTTTTACTTTGACAGGATATTGATAGCCCATAATCAATCCAATAATACCACCATCACTATGGCCCCAGATATAGGCCGAATCAATTTTCAGTTGATTCAATAACCCATTGATATCACTGGCCATCAGTTCATAGTTCAACTCTTTTGAACATCCACTTTTGCCATGGCAGCGATTATCAACGGCTATTACCCGATACTTCTTTGCCAGTTCAGGTATAAGATTCGCCCTTCCGGCTATCGAACCTCCATTACCATGTAATAACAAAAGGGGCTGACCTTCTCCATACACTTCGTAATAGAGTTGTATTCCATTAACATTCGCAAATTTTCCGCTTTGTGAATTCTTTCCATAAGCAACGCCCTGCGCCATGCTAATACATAGCCCAGCGATTACAATTCCGACAGCGATCAAAATGAGTCTTTTCATACTTTAATGTTGATTTGTGCACAAAACTATCCTCGGCACCGGTGGAATAATTGTAAATTTTGGACAAATGCATCCTGTACAGGTTGAAGAATTAAAACCCATAGACCCATTATTACTGGGCTACATTGAAATGTATAAATGGATATCGGCAAAAGAGCCATTAACTGTTCGGACTATTCCCAATGGGCGGCTGGATGCATGGATTACACTAACGGGTAGATTTTGGTGGCAGCATGATGCGACCGATGAATTTCAAGCTCTTCCTGACTCAGGTTTTTTTCCGTTAACCCGGTTGGGCAATCGGGCCAAAACAGAAAAAAATTTCTCCTGCATCAGTATTAAGATTTTTCCTCATGCCCTTACACTGCCTGTAATGGCCGATCAGCAACTTAACCAGCCTCTAAGTTTTCCTGAAATCTTTGATTCGGAAGCGTGCAGCACTTTAGCGCATCACTTGCATTCAACTTCCGATCCGCTTGAACACCGGAAATACATAGATCAATTTTTTGCACAAGAACTTTTTAGAAAAGGAACCCCCGATCAATGGATGCGTGATGTGATCACCGCCCTGGAAAAGGGTGCCGCTGCTCAAATGACCATGATGGAAATTGCGGAACAAAATCATGTTACCATTAAAACGCTTGAACGAAGATTTAAAAAGGTGTTTGGGATTTCCCCAAAATTGTTTGCCGACTTGATTCGCTTGCAGGAGACTGCAAAAAATATCCGCTACGACAAACATGATTCAATAAGTCATGGCGATTTAGTGGAAGCACTTGGATTTGGCTATTACGATCAATCACATTTTGTAAAAGCTTGCAAAAAAATTACGGGGTTAACGCCAAAGCAATTGTTCACAAAGCTTCCAGGGCAGGTAACGGATTTTCTGATTGAGTAAAAGTTATCCTCGTAATTTATCCAGTAATCGGTTTAATTCCTGTACTTCAGCTTTAGTCAGGTTCTTCAGCGAATTTTGCCATCCATCCGATGCACGATCAATTTTCACTAACAGGTTCAATCCTTTATCGGTAATGCTTATGTCCACCTGCCTGCGGTTGTTCTTGCAGATTTCACGTTTTACCAAACCCTTTACACGAAGTTTCTCTACCAAGCGTGTAGCATTGCTATTTTTATCAATCATACGGCAGGTAATGTCGGCCAGCATGATGGGTTTAGGATGGCTGCCCCGTAAAATGCGTAATACGTTAAATTGTTCCGGGGTAACATCAAACGTTTTTAGAAAAGTTGCGTTCAGGTTATACAGCCAGCTTCCGGTAAACAAAATGTTTACAGCCGCTTTTTGGAATTCGCTTTGAAATTTTTCCTGTTTAACTTCACTTTCAATGGAAGCCATAGCGCTGGTATTTTAGATCAAACCAAAATTAATACAATAGTTGTAGATACAATTAAATCCCATGATCGCTTTTACCGCCACCATACAACGTTTTGATAAAAAAGGAGAAAAAACCGGCTGGAGTTACATTGAAATAAGTGCTGCGCATGCCAAAAAACTCAAACCAGATACCAAGACTTCTTTTCGGGTTAAAGGAAAACTGGATCAATTCGACATCAAGCAAATTGCACTAATCCCGATGGGTGATGGGAAATTCATTATTCCCTTTAACGCTACCATGCGCAAGAGCACCGGTAAAAAGCAAGGCGACAAACTGAAGGTTGTGCTTGAGCCTGATGAAAGCAAGTTTGTGATGAATGCAGATTTCGTTGCCTGCCTGAAAGATGACCCGATGGCGAACGCCTTTTTCAAAACCTTACCGGCCGGTCATCAACGTTATTTCAGTAAATGGATTGATAGTGCAAAAACAGCACAAACCCAGACCAAACGAATTGTAATGGCTGTTAATGCGCTCGCGCGAAAAATGGGCTTTCCGGAAATGTTGAGGGAGGAGAAGCGGAATAAATTTAATTAAGGAGCTAATCCAAGGAGAAGGAGACTTGAAATGTGGGAGCTGAGGGATTCCCTGCCTGACTGCGTCACGCAGGCAGGGAACCCCTCGACCCTCGCAGTAGGCCGGATGCTGTAACCAGCTATACTTATCGGCAGTTGAAGAATTAAGAATATAAAATATGGCTTGCATAAAAAAGTCTCCCAAGATAAGGAGACTTCTTTACGTGGGAGCTGAGGGATTCCCTGCCTGACTGCGTCACGCAGGCAGGGAACCCCTCGACCCTCGCAGTAGGCCGGATGCTGTAACCAGCTATACTTATCGGCAGTTGAAGAATTAAGAATATAAAATATGGCTTGCATAAAAAAGTCTCCCAAGATAAGGAGACTTCTTTACGTGGGAGCTGAGGGATTCCCTGCCTGACTGCGTCACGCAGGCAGGGAACCCCTCGACCCTCGCAGTAGGCCGGATGCTGTAACCAGCTATACTTATCGGCAGTTGAAGAATTAAGAATATAAAATATGGCTTGCATAAAAAAGTCTCCCAAGATAAGGAGACTTCTTTACGTGGGAGCTGAGGGATTCCCTGCCTGACTGCGTCACGCAGGCAGGGAACCCCTCGACCCTCGCAGTAGGCCGGATGCTGTAACCAGCTATACTTATCGGCAGTTGAAGAATTAAGAATATAAAATATGGCTTGCATAAAAAAGTCTCCCAAGATAAGGAGACTTCTTTACGTGGGAGCTGAGGGATTCCCTGCCTGACTGCGTCACGCAGGCAGGGAACCCCTCGACCCTCGCAGTAGGCCGGATGCTGTAACCAGCTATACTTATCGGCAGTTGAAGAATTAAGAATATAAAATATGGCTTGCATAAAAAAGTCTCCCAAGATAAGGAGACTTCTTTACGTGGGAGCTGAGGGATTCGAACCCCCGACCCTCTGCTTGTAAGGCAGATGCTCTGAACCAGCTGAGCTAAGCTCCCTTGTTTTGGGACTGCAAATGTAGCAGAGAAAATTATTTACGCAAAAATCTTTTGTTGGCTATTAAAACTATTGAAGTAGCCCACAAAATCTCGTGGCCCAATTAGTCCCTTATCGGGGAATGATATTGCATAATGTCGAATGCATCGCGCAAACTTGTGCTCATCAGAATCATATCATTTAACTTTTTCTTTCTAAAGGTAGGTTCGCCCAGTTTCCAAACCTCGTTTTTATAAAATCCTTTGCGCGTTATCTTGCTTTGGTGACGGGACACCTGCTGCGGTTCGTTTTCAAAATAAAGCCCATAAATCGTTACCCGATAGCCTTGATCGGCCATTTCTACAACAAATTTACCTTTCCATTCTCCACTCCAGTATATTAGTGGGGTGTTGTTGTACTTTCGGCCATACCGCTGACAGTCAACCTGGTAATGACGGATTTCCCCATTATAACCAAGTTCGTTTCGCACCACGTTTTGGGTAAAAATTTTTGACTTCAGCATCGACACCACTTCGCGCCTCAGGCTGTCCTGCGGGCCATCGTACAAATAGGTACAGCGCCATACCAATTCATTGTTTTCGATTTCAAACAAATTGAATTTCTGGGCGTGACTCAATGTAGCAATGCCCAGGCACACAACCCACAACAACCGTAAATATGCCATGCTGCAACAAACTCACTTTTGATTGAAAATACAACCCACTAACGGACAGGAATCATATGTAAACTGTCTCTCTAAGAAAGTGGGTATTTACAGACTAATGGGTTAAAAAATACCCTTATTATTAAAAATAAATAAGTTTTTTTGAGAATCAGGGTCAAAAAATACCCTATTTAAATCGTTTTCGATACTTTTTATTAACAATACGGTAAAAATCCAATAAAACATTCTGAAGTTTGCTTGAGATTCAAAAGAAAATCCTTCAATCAAACCTAAACCCAGAATTTTATGAAACGATCCTTACTCTACCTTGCACTTCTGGTCGGGTTCAGCATACTGGCTGTATTTATGCCCGCTGTACCGGCCACCATCAACACCGAGGGCATCGACTCCGGGGATGTGGCCTGGATGCTTGCCGCCACAGCCCTCGTGTTATTAATGACCCCGGGCCTCGCCTATTTCTATGGAGGCATGATCAACACCAAAAACATCATCTCTACTATGCTTCAAAGTTTTATCGCCATGGGCGTGATTAGCGTACTGTGGATTGTCGTGGGTTTCAGCCTGGCCTTTGGCGATTCCATCGGTGGGGTTATCGGTAACCCAACCACCTACTTCATGTTCCAGAATGTATTGGACGCACCCGTGTTCGGTACAATACCATTGGTGTTATTTGCCTTCTTCCAACTCAAGTTTGCCATCATCACGCCAGCTCTGATTACCGGCACCTTTGCTGAACGCATACGCTTTAAGTCGTACATTATTTTCCTGGTACTGTTCTCACTATTCATTTATGCGCCACTGGCACATATGACGTGGCATGCTGATGGGTTCTTCTTCAAGCTTGGCGTTTTGGATTTTGCCGGAGGAACAGTTGTGCATATGTCTGCGGGCTTCGCGGCCCTTATCGCTTCCATGTATTTAAGAAATAAAACAGAAGTAAAAGAGGCGATTAAACCGGCTAACATTCCCTTTGTACTGCTGGGCACAGGCTTGCTCTGGTTTGGTTGGTTCGGCTTCAACGCTGGCAGTGCGCTCAGCGCAGGAACACTTGCAGCTTCAGCCTTTGCAGCAACAAACACAGCTTCGGCTGCTGCTGGATTATACTGGGTACTGTTTGATTCTGTTCGCGGCAAGAAACCCTCTGCCCTTGGCTTCTGCATTGGTGCTGTGGTAGGGCTTGTTGCCATAACACCGGCTGCCGGATTTGTAACTATACCGGCCAGTCTTTTCATAGGAACAATGGCCGCGCTGATCAGCAATGTGGTGGTGCATTGGAAATCTAAAACTTCCCTGGAAGATACTCTTGATGTATTCCCTTGCCATGGTGTGGGTGGTGCTGTAGGTATGGTAATGACAGGATTACTCGCCAGCACTGCAGTGAACAGTGGAAACGGAACAGGTAACGGACTGTTCTTTGGTGAGTTTGAATTATTCAAAGTGCAAATGATCGGACTCGTGGTTGCCGTTGCTTTTATCAGCATTGGGTCATTTGTCATCCTGAAAATTACCGATCTTATTTCACCGATGACCATCAGCCGAGAAGAAAAACAAGTTGGATCAGATTACAGCCAACACGGTGAAAACCTGAATTCATTAGAACTGGATAAGGGAATTGCTGCCTGATGCATCACCAAAGCGTTCCGGAGGGTGTAAGAGACCCTGCCGGAACCACTTTAGCTTATTGTTTAAAAAAACACACCCAAAAATATGAAAAATTCAGCTTTACACTTTTTGAAATATGTCATCATGCTTTTCGTTCTGATGAATGGTTTCAGCTTAATGGCCCAGGAGAACTTGATTGTTGCGTCCACAGTGAAGTTTCCGCCAAAAGAAGAACGTATTGTTACAGCCGGTGACCTGGCCGAGCAATCACTAAAGAAGGAAGAAAATGAGGAAGATGAAATCCCTAAACTGACTTTCTCCGGCTCGGTTGATACCTACTTTCACAGTTCATTCAAAACGAAGAACTTTTATTATGACGATGCCTTTGCGCCCTCCTCATCATTTGCAGATTCAAAAGGCTTTTCCATTGGCATGGTGAATCTTATTACTTCCTATGCCGGAAGCAAAGCAGGATTTACAGCCGACCTCGTTTTCGGCCCTCGTGGAAAAGCTGCCGTGTTCGGATCGGCATCCGGGCAGGCCATTATCAACCAGGCATTTGTGTACTATAACTTTTCTGACAAAGTAACACTCAATGTAGGGCAGTTCAATACCTTCCTTGGCTATGAGGTTATCTCACCAGCTGTAAACTTTCATTACTCAACTTCTTACTTGTTCTCTTATGGACCATTCAATCACACAGGTGCGCGACTTGATTTTGCATTAGATAAAGGAATTGTTGCCAAGATTGCCGTTATGAACCCAACCGACCTGGTTGAGTTCAATCCGGTAAACACGTATACACTGGGTGCTCAAATTGGAAAAACTTCTGATGCTGGCGGAATCTGGTTCAACTTTCTGTATGGTGATCAGGATGGAAAATTGGTAAAAGATGAAGCCACTATCGGTGAAAGCTCTGCTGGAAAATTATTTCAGGCTGATATTACACTGGGCTATGAGTTAACACCGGTATTTTACCTCGGATTCAATGCATCGATGCAAAGTACAGCAGCTGGTGAAGAGGTGAATGACAATGGCAACATTGTAAAAACAGCTGGACCAACGTCTTCCTTTCTGGGCTTTGCCGTGTATCCTAAAATCAGTCTTTCAAAAAACTTCGGCCTGGGATTGCGCGCTGAATACTTTTCGATCAAACATAATCACCTAAGCATTTTCGGTCTTGGCGAAGATGGCGCGGGAAGTGTTGCTGAATTCACTCTTTCTGGAAATTACAAAGTCGGTAACCTGATGCTTATACCGGAAGTACGCATCGATAAAACTTCAGAAAACTCCTTTTATAAAGGATCAAGCACCCA
The DNA here is from genome assembly GCA_025808415.1 of Cyclobacteriaceae bacterium. Taxonomy (NCBI): domain Bacteria; kingdom Pseudomonadati; phylum Bacteroidota; class Cytophagia; order Cytophagales; family Cyclobacteriaceae; species Cyclobacteriaceae bacterium. The sequence continues at coordinate 628,596 of CP075525.1, read as the reverse complement.
AGACACAATAGCTACACTTAACCTTGCTGCTGTATATAAATTTTAAACCACTATAAACTTTAAATTTTATAATTATGTCGAAAGTAAAACTCGAATACATTTGGTTGGATGGTTATACCCCAACCCAAAGTCTGCGGAGCAAAACCAAAATCATCAGAAACTTTGATGGCACGTTAGATGGTTGCCCTATGTGGTCGTTTGATGGCAGTTCAACCGAGCAAGCACCCGGGGGATCTTCTGACTGTTTATTACTGCCTGTTGCCTTGTTTCCTGACCCTGCGCGAAGAGATGCCTATCTTGTGATGTGCGAAGTGCTGAGCCCGGATGGGACGCCCCATCCTTCCAATGCCCGCGCCACCATTCAAGATGATGACCGCGATTTTTGGTTTGGTTTTGAACAAGAGTACTTTCTTTGGAACCCAGAAACCAACAAGCCGCTTGGGTTTCCTGAAAATGGTTATCCATCACCACAAGGACCCTACTATTGTTCCGTTGGTGCAGGTAAAGCCTATGGCAGGGAAATCATTGAAAAACATCTTGACTACTGCTTAACAGCCGGCATTAATGTAGAAGGTATTAATGCCGAGGTGGCACCGGGTCAGTGGGAGTTCCAAATTTTTGCGAAAGGTGCTAAAGAAGCAGGTGACCAGGTTTGGGTAGCGCGCTACCTGCTTGAACGAACGGCTGAGCAATATGGTGTATCCATAAATTGGCATTGCAAACCCTTGGGCCAAACCGACTGGAATGGATCAGGCATGCACGCCAACTTCTCTAATGCGTTGTTAAGGGAATGCGGCTCTCGTGAAGTGTATGAACAAATATGCCAGGGATTTGCTCCGCTTGTTAAAGAGCATATTGAGGTTTACGGGGCCGACAATCACTTGCGTCTTACCGGCAAACACGAAACACAGTCTATCGACAAGTTTTCTTATGGAGTTTCCGATCGCGGAGCATCCATACGCATTCCTATTGCCACCGTGGAAAATGGTTGGAAGGGCTGGCTAGAAGACCGAAGACCGAATTCATCGGCCGATCCGTATAAAGTTGCAGCCCGCATAATTACCACGGTCAAGCATGCATCAAACTTTGAGTTTGCCGCCATTAACGGAAACGGGGTAGCCCATTATTAGTCTATCTCTCTATATTCTATTTGTCGGCCTGTAAATAAGGAGGGGTAGGTTGCCCCTCCTTTACTTTTACCGCCTTAAATTCTTTTCACCAAACAATATATCAGGTTCAGGTTGGTTTAAACTTTGTGAGCTATTTTTGCAAAACCATTTTTTAAACTTGAAAACCTTCCGGAAAGTCCTTTTTTATGTGGTTCTCGTCATCCTGGTAACGGTGGTGTCATTGGTTGTTTCTGCTTTTTTATTTAAAGACCAGATCATCAAGCAATTCATACTAAAGGCCAACGAACAACTGAGCACACCGGTAAAGATTGGCAAGATTGACGTTTCGGTTTTTCAAAGCTTCCCTAAAATATCCATCGTGTTTAGGGACGTATATGTAGAGGATAGCCACGAAGGTTTGTATCCCCTCCTTACTGCCAGGCAAATATCCTTTCACCTTAACCCTATGGACGTTTATCGTGGGGAGTATACCATACTGGGCTTAAAAGTAGTTGATAGTGAGGCAACCCTTAAAGTAAACGCAAAAGGAGAAAACAATTATACGATAACAAAAGAAACTTCAGGCGGTGGTCTTATACGCTTTGAATTGAAAAACGTGAACCTCAAAAACACACGCGTTCGATACATTGACCTTCAACGGGTTGATGAATTCATTTTTACAAGTGAGCAACTCTATGCTTCCATCAAAGCTGTAAACGATAGTTACTCGATTACTGCCAAAGGCGATGTGGACACAGAAAAAATCAACATTGGCAATCAATCCCTGTTGGAAGGAAAGTCATTCATAGTAACTACTGTACTTAACTATGATGATTCGGAAAAGTTGCTAACCATTCAATCAGCCGACTTGCAACTGGGCACTTCCTTGTTTGCTGTTAAAGGAACCTACTACTGGAAAGAGAACAGTACCATTAACCTGATAACAGAAGGCGAGAATACTGATATCCAAACCTTGCTTTCATTATTACCCGAGACAATAGCCGGAAGCTTTAGTCAGTATAAAAGCCGGGGCGATGTTTACTTTCGTGCCATCATGCAGGGTGAAATAAGTGAAAAGAAAAGCCCCGCTTTCTCGGCCAGCTTTGGGTTTTCAAAAGCCACACTCTTTCACCCACAGTATAAGTCGAAAATTGAAGAGGCCAGTATGGAAGGTTCTTTTGCCACATCCTCTTTACGCGATCCGGCAAAGGCTGTTTTGTCTTTAAAAAATATCCAGGGCAAACTCAACAATAATCCCTTTCAGGCCAACCTTATCGTGCGGAATTTCAACGACCCTGATGTGATACTGGATTTTAAAGGCGATGTAGATTCCGAAGCATTGACAAATTTTTACCCCATGGAGAACCTGAGGCAAGTAAACGGGGTATTGGCAGCTGACATTGCCTTTGAAGGAAAATTATCGTGGTTGAAAAACAAGACAACAGCACAACGCGTTTCTACACGTGGATCTATTGAGGCTTACGATTTAAGTTTTACCTATGGAAAAGACGAAGCTCAGTTAAAAAAACTGAATGGTGTATTCCAGTTTAACAACAACGACCTGGCGTTAAGTAACGTTAGCGCTTACCTTGGCTCCAGCGAAATCCGTTTAAACGGATTTTTTAAAAACATCATTACTTTTTTGCTATTCGATAATCAACCGGTAGGCATTGAAGCCGACCTGAAATCATCATTCATGAATGTTGATGAATTGTTTACCTATGCATTTGGCAAGGAAGTAAAAGGAAGTTCAACCGGGGAATATGAATTTCAAATCTCACCGCACGTCTATCTTAACTTTAACTGCGATGTTAGCAGGCTAAAATATAAAAGGTTTACCGGCCGCTCGCTTAAGGGCGACTTGCTGGTAAAAAACCAAGTGGCCGTTTCACGCAGCATTCAGGTAAAGACCATGGGCGGCAGCCTCGCCTTAACCGGTATTGTAGATGCAACCAACCGTAAGGCCATTGATGTCTCCAGCACATTCAAACTCGATGGCCTTTCTGTAGACAGTATTTTCTATGTATTCGAAAACTTTCAACAAACATTTATTCAGGATAAGCACTTGAAAGGAAAAGCCTTTGCCGATATAACCCTGGAACTTACGCTTAACCAAAACCTGAAACTTTTCCCCGAAACATTGGTAGCCGACATTACGGCCAACATAAAAAATGGTGAGCTTAACCAGTTTGAACCCCTTAAACGACTTAACCGGTACCTGGATGATGAAGGGCTATATGCTTTACGCTTTGCTGAACTGAAAAACGAAATCCATATTGAAAACAAGACCGTTTACATTCCGCAGATGGAGGTCCGCAGTAACGTTACCGTACTTCAGATCAGTGGTACACACACCTTTGATCAACACATTGATTACCGGATTGTTACCCCCCTAAACAACAGGAGAAAAATCGATATTACGGAAGCCAGTGGTGCCATTGAGGAAATGGAAGGACGCACCAAGCTTTACTTGAAAATAACCGGCACCACGGAAGATTATCGCGTTCAATATGATACAGAAGCCGTTAAGAAAAAAATAATTTCCGACCTGAAAAAAGAAGTACAGGAGTTAAAAGATGTTTTTAAAAACAAAAAGAAAAAGAAAGAGGTCGAACTTTCAAAAGACGAGTTTGACTGGGACAATTAAGATTTTAACTAATCGCTTCGTTCAAAAAATCGTTTAGCGGCTTTAGGGCCTTGCATACTTCCGCAACCCGCTTCCCAAACTTTTTGTCCTTCACCTGTGTGTCATTAAAATAATAGGAAACCACAAAGCTTTTATTCTTTAACAATTCAAGGTGTGGATGATCTTTAGCATAGCCTTTGGGCGCTGTTTTTAACCGGTCGAAATCATCAAGGCCGGAAAAGTACTTTTTGAATCTTTTATCTTTAAGTATTTTCAAAAAATTTTCGGCATTATAATCAATCTCCTGACGCACCCTGGCAAGATTATCGGCATTGGGCATATACAATCCTCCCGCAACAAAACTTTTACCGGGTTCAATGTGCACGTAATAACCCGGTTCTTGTTCCATTTTGCCATGGGCAGAAAAACCAGCTCCCAGGTTTACTTTATAAGGCCGTTTGTCTTTGCTGAAGCGCACATCGCGATAAATGCGAAAAGCCTGCTTGCGCGGGTTCAAACCAGCAAGGCTTTCATCAAATTTTAATAATTCTTTGTGCAACTCTTCCAGAAAATCATCGAATGCAGTTTTAGCTTCGAGGTACCGGGGTTTATTTTTTTCAAACCAATCACGGTCATTATTCTTCGAAATGTCTTTCAGGAATTTTAAGATTCTATCGAACGGCATAGGTGAAAAAATTAGTAGCTGAATCAAAACACGAAGCGCACTTTATGGTATAATCTGAACTATAAAGCATCCATCACCGCCTCCAATCCAATTCCCCTGGATGCCTTTACTAAAACCGTTGCCTGGTTGATGGGGTTTTGCCGTAAATAATCAAGCAGCAACTCTTTTTTGTAAAAGTGCCGGGCTTTTGGGAGCTCTTGTAATGCTGCGGTCATTAATTCACCACATAATAGCACATCGGTAAAACCAAGTTCTCGGATAAACTTCCCCAGGTTGCGGTGTTCTGCCTCTGCCTCCTCTTCCAGTTCAAACATATCGCCCAAAATCAAAACCTTTCTAAGAGCCCTCATACCGGCCAGGGTTTCAATAGCAGCCGCCATAGAGCTGGGGTTGGCATTGTAAGCATCCAGCAAAATAGTATTCGTTCCCTTCTTTATAACCTGCGACCGCATATTAGCCGGTACGTAGTCAGCAATGGCTTTATTTGCCAGTTTTGCATCTACACCAAAATATTTCCCAACACATAAGGCAACTGCTATATTTTCAAAATTGTACTGACCAATTAGCTGCGTTTGAACCTCATCGCCCGATTCAGTTTTAATTTTGATATACGGATCGGCTCCCACCAGTTCACATTGGTAATAATCTCCAACAGCAGGATAAAACAACGGATTACTAAACCGCTTCGCCATGTTGGTCAAAATACGATTCTGTGAATTGATAAATACAACGCCACCCTGCTGTATTAAATGATTATACAATTCTGACTTACCGCGAATAATATTATCAAATCCACCAAACGTGCCGATGTGGGCTTTTCCAATATTGGTAATAAATCCATGGGTTGGGTTTGCCATGTTGCACAGTTCAGCGATTTCACCAACATGGTTAGCCCCCATTTCAATTACAGCCATTTCAACTGAGTGATCGATGGAAAGCAAGGACAGGGGCACACCAATGTGATTGTTCAGGTTTCCTTTTGTGGCAAAGGTTTTATACGTTGTGGCCAGCACGGCATACAACAATTCTTTTGAGGTGGTCTTTCCGTTTGATCCCGTAAGCCCGATTACCGGAATGGTTAGTTGGTCGCGGTGATATCGGGCCAACTGCTGCAAAGTTTTCAGTACATCGCTCACCACCACGTAACGGTTATCTTTGGCAAAACCAACATCATCTATTACAGCCAATTGAGCGCCCTTTGCCAATGCCTCTTCGGCAAACTGATTGGCATTGAATTTATCGCCTCGCAATGCAAAAAAAATCGAACCGGGCGTGATCTGCCGTGTATCGGTAGAAACTTTACCGCTCTTCAGGTAGTTTTGATATAAGTTCTGAATATCCATGATTATCTTACCCACCAAGATAACAGGAGGATAAACGCCAGCGTTAAATCATCATAAAAAAGTTTCCATGCGCCTGATTGTAGTTTTTGTTTTTGTTACGCGCTTCGCGGTGGCGCAATTCACCTACACGTTTCATCAGCAGGTGCCTGTTATCGTGGGGCAGGATACGTTAAAAATGCCGTGGGCGGGTGGATTAAATACGGCTCAGTTCAATACAATTGATTTAGATGGTGATGGGAAAAACGACCTGGCTTTATTCGATCGTATGGCCAACCGGGTTATCACTTTTCTGAATGTCGATAATACCTGGAAATATGCGCCAGAATATGAACCCTTCTTTCCGGATGAAGTATCCGGATTTATGATCTTGCGCGACTACAACTGCGATGGGAAAAAAGATTTATTTACAAAGGATGTTCAGGGTGTAAAAGTTTTCAGAAACACCACGCAAGCCGGTCAGCCTCTTTCGTGGGAACAGGTACTTTTTTATACAGGTTATCCCGGGGCCAAAAGCCCGGTTTTGCTAACAAAAGGTTTCTCCGGAAAAATCAACCTTCAACTGCAGGCCGATGATTTACCCGCGTTGGTAGACTTAGATGGCGATGGGGACCTGGACATCCTGAACGTTAAATTTGTCGGCTCCAGCACCATTGAATTCCACAAAAACTTCAGCAAGGAACGCTACGGCACCTGCGACTCGTTGGACTTTGAGCGCATCACACAAACGTGGGGCGATGTAGAAGAATGTGATTGCGGGGTATTTGCTTTTGGTGAACCCTGCAACACAGGCGGACGCACCAAGCATGCCGGTGGCAAAAGCCTGCTCGCCCTCGACTTGGACAACGATGGCGATATGGATATCCTCTTTTCGGAAGCCGGATGTACACGGATCTATCAACTTACCAACACCGGCACCCATGAAACCCCGCTGATTACATCGGCCTCAAACTTTCCTTCCGGTGCACCCATTTCCATTCTTCAATTTCCAGCCGTATTCTATGAAGATGTGGACTTTGACGGAAGGAAAGATCTCATGGCTTCGCCCAGCATTTTTGCGCGCGAATTTATTCAAACCGACCTGCAACAATCTACCTGGTTTTATAAGAATACCGGTACGCAGCAGCTTCCACAATTTACTTTTGAAAGAAGAAATTTCCTTCAACACGAGATGATTGACGTAAGCGACAACGCTGTTCCTGCCTTTTACGATGCCGATGGTGATGGAGACCTTGACATGTTTATTGGCACGTTTGTAAACGGAACCCGCGGATCAATCTACTATTATGAAAACATAGGCAATCGCAACGACCCGGTATTTAAACTGGTAACGGATAATTTACTTGGTCTTTCATTCTATAATTTCACCAACATCAAACCCCAGTTTGCCGATGTAAATGGCGATGCAAAAATGGATTTGGTTTTTACGGCATCCAATGCAACTGGCATTGGCACCAATTTGTACTACGTACTTAATAACAATAATGTAGGCTTGAATTTCAACGAACAGCAGGTGCAATCGTTGAACTTCCCGATTTTCTCATCCGAGAATATTTTAGTGACCGATATCAACAACGACCTTAAACCCGATTTACTGGTAGGCAAGCGCGATGGCTCATTGCAATATTGGCAAAATATGGGAACAACCTCTGTACCTGTTTTTATCCTTACCAACAATGCTTACCTGGGGTTGGGTGCCAGCATTTTACGGCAAAACCTTTCCATGGCGGTTGGCGACTTAAATGCCGATGGCTTGCCCGATCTTATCCTGGGTGACCAAAATGGCAAACTATCCATCATCAATAATTTCAAGGAAGGCACAAACGCCAATAATGCCGTTACTGATATTATCTATAACCCACTTAATCAAAATTATGTAAGCCATAACCTGGGTGGTCGGGTGTGGCCCGCCATTGCAAACCTATTTAACACCACAAAACCCGCTATTGTGGCAGGCAATATCCTGGGCGGCTTGCACATGCTTCAGCACGATGAAAGTGTGGCTTTACCGGAAGATCCGCAAATAACCATTTACCCAAATCCCGTAAGGCTTGACCTTTCGCCCACAATTAATATTAGTGTAGACCGGCCTGCAATGGCCTATGTGCTATCCCTTACCGGTCAGGAAGTTGGCCAACCTATACTGCTACAAGGCCAGCAGCTTTACCAATTCAAAGTCGATTCCCTGGCTCCGGGCATGTACATCATGCGGTTTTTCATAAACCAAAAGTCGTATGCACGAAGGTTTATCGTGCATTAAATGCTTTCATAATGCCGATTTTCAGCCCCAAAACCGCACCAAAGCTAATTTTGGCTTAGGCTTGGAAAATTGGGGGTGTTTTCCCGATATTTGCAGTCCCTTTTTAAGGGGTAAACTATTAAAAGCACATGGCGCGAGTTTGTGAAATTACCGGAAAACGGCCTCAGGTTGGAAACAACGTTTCCCACGCGAACAATAAAACCAAGCGCAGGTTCTATCCGAACCTTCAAAAGAAGCGTTTTTTTGTTCCTGAGGAAGGGAAATGGATTACCTTAAAAGTATCCACAAAGGCTATCAAAACGATCAATAAGCTGGGTATTTCTGCGGTTTTGAAAGAAGCAAAACAAAAAGGAACCCTGGCTAAATAAATAAGAAGCAATCATGGCAAAGAAAGGCAACAGGATTCAGGTGATTTTAGAGTGCACAGAGCACAAGGCTACCGGTATGCCGGGCATGAGCCGTTACATCACTACCAAAAACCGTAAAAACACTACCGAGCGCCTGGAGTTGAAGAAATACAACCCCATCCTCAAAAAAGTAACTGTTCACAAAGAAATTAAGTAATCATGGCAAAGAAGGTTGTTGCTACATTGAAAAAAGGTGACGGAAAAAACTTCGCGAAAGTGATCCGTGCCGTAAAGTCTGAGAAAACCGGTGCTTACACATTCAAGGAAGAAATCGTTCCTGCCGAATTGGTGAAGGAAGTATTGGCCAAGAAGTAAGCATTCAGGAACGAAGCATTGCAAAAAGTCCCTGTTGGGACTTTTTTTATACCCATTCAGTAACAGCTCGCTATAGAGTTGGGATTAATTTTTACTAAGTTGTGCTATGGCATTTTTAGGCGGATTATTCTCTAAAGAAAAAAAAGAGTCGTTGGATAAAGGGCTCGAAAAAACTTCCAGCAATATCTTCAGCCGTCTGGGTAAAGCTCTTGTGGGTAAATCTACCGTTGACGATGATGTGCTGGACAACCTGGAAGAAATCCTGGTATCGTCCGATGTAGGCATCAACACCACATTGAAAATTATTGAACGCATCCAACAACGGGTAGCGCGCGATAAATACCTGGGCACAGGTGAACTTGACAAAATACTTAAAGAAGAAATCGCTGCTTTGCTTTCCGAAAACCAATCTGCCGATCAGGCAGATTTTGACATCCCGGGAGGTAAAAAGCCCTATGTAATAATGGTGGTAGGGGTAAACGGTGTTGGGAAAACAACCACCATAGGCAAGTTATCTGCCCAATTTAACGAGCGAGGCAAATCGGTAGTGTTGGGCGCAGCAGATACATTTCGTGCTGCTGCGGTAGATCAATTAAAACTTTGGGGTGAACGCGTTGGTGTGCCTGTGATTAGTAAAGGCATGAACACCGACCCTTCCGCTGTAGCTTTTGAAGCCGTGCAGGAAGGCGTTAAGCTGGACGCTGACATTATCATTATTGATACCGCAGGACGTTTGCACACCAAAGTTAACCTGATGAACGAGCTCTCGAAAATCAGAAGGGTGATGCAGAAAGTAATACCGGATGCGCCACACGAAGTGTTGCTGGTGTTGGATGGCAGCACCGGGCAAAATGCGGTAATCCAGGCCCGCGAATTTACCAAGGCTACTGATGTTACTGCTTTGGCCATAACCAAACTTGATGGTACCGCTAAGGGCGGTGTGGTCATCGGCATATCGGATGAGTTTAAAATCCCGGTGAAGTACATTGGTGTGGGCGAAAAAATTGGCGACTTGCAGGTATTCAACAAAGCCGAGTTTGTTGATTCGCTCTTCCGGAAAGGGTGATTACTTTTTTACACCCTTAAACGGCACCCGAACTAAAACATAATAGGTAAATCCCCAGGTTGTATTTTTATCGGTGCGGCCATAGCCCGGCACATCATAGGGAACCAAACCACTGGATTCATTTGTATTCAACCCGAATTTATAACGAATGGTATAGCCCATCCACAACACGCTGAACATCCGCACCCGTAAACCGGTTGTCAACTCAGCCCAAGAGGCGCCAACATCGATATTTTCATTTTGAATGATGCCCTCACCAAAAACCGGATCATTTACCCGGGTAATCAGCTGCTCAGAAAACGAACCCCGTGCATAGCGAAGGCCCAGAAAAAAATTATTCCGTTCAGGGTCGTTCTTTAAAAAATTCATATCAACCCCTGCACGCCAAAAATTTCCCCGATTGGAGTAGGTGTCATTTTCAGAACTAAGATCGCGAGACCATCGGCCCGCTTCAAGCACCAGGTAATACCTATCAAAATCGATATCAGCCGCTGCTTCCCATCCGCTAAACTTTGGCTCAATAGGAGTGCGAATAATACTGATCATATCCACGCCAAACCGAACACCGGTAGGTACGTAACTCCGTTCCACCGTATCGGCCTTTTGAGCCATTACATGTAGTGCTATAATTAAAAAAAATATGCTAATTAAATATCTCAATGTTAACAGTACGGTTTCGGGTAAGCTGACGGTTTACGACTCGGACAGAATCGAATGTGGTATTTAAAATTTCCAGCGATGACAGAAAAATTTCGCTGCCGCATTCATCCGAAATGAAGCGCGCTTCCCTTCTATATCCTACCAACAATTCCTTCTGGTTCTGGTGAAAATAAAATGTAAAAAAAGTTTCGTTGCTAAATGGGCTTACCGCAAGGATTGCATTGGTGCCCCGCAGGGTATCCGGCACATTACCCGGGCTATAAAAAATACTATCGGCACCAGTGGCCACAACCTGGTACAGCACAACGGTGTCCCTCACTCCGCCTTCCAACTTCCTGAAGGCAACAACCAGGGCCGTATCAGCTGTGCGCAAACAATCGGGCTGGTCCAAACAGGAAAACAAGGGTAAAAACAGTATCCAAAACGCTTTTTTCACGGTTGTAAAGATAGTTTTTGATCCCCAAGGCCAAACTTCACGCCCGTTTATTTTTAGTACTTTTGCGGATTCTTATCCGGCTTACGTGAAAACAAAAGGAAACAGGAAAACAAAAGTCAACATTGTTACGCTGGGGTGCTCCAAAAATGTGGTGGACTCAGAAGTATTGCTGACCCAACTTCGGGGCAACGGCATTGAGGCCATACATGAATCCAAAACCGATGATGCCAGCGTAGTGGTTATTAACACATGCGGTTTTATTGACAATGCCAAGCAGGAATCGATTGACACCATATTGCGCTATGTTGATGCCAAAGAAGAAGGTATTGTTGACAAGGTTTATGTTACCGGATGCCTGTCAGAACGCTATAAAACTGATCTGGAAAAAGAAATTCCGGATGTAGATGCCTGGTTTGGAACGCGTGATTTGTCGCGCTTACTCAAGCAGTTCAAAGCTGATTACAAGCAAGAACTGGTTGGCGAGCGAATCCTCACCAACCCCAGCCACTATGCCTACATGAAAATTTCAGAAGGCTGCGACCGCCCGTGTTCTTTTTGTGCTATTCCGCTTATGCGTGGCAAGCACATTTCACGGCCTATGGAGGAACTTGTGCTGGAAGCGAAAAATCTGGCGAAAGGTGGCACTAAAGAATTACTACTCATTGCCCAGGATTCAACCTATTACGGACTCGATCTTTATAAGAAACGAAACCTGGCTGAATTACTGCAACGGCTTTCCGATGTGGAAGGCATTGACTGGATCAGGTTGCACTATGCTTTTCCGTCAGGCTTTCCGTTGGATGTGCTTGATGTAATGGCCGAACGCACCAACATCTGTAATTATTTGGATATTCCTTTACAGCATGGCTCAAGTCGCATATTACAACTCATGCGCAGAGGCACTACCCGTGAAAAAACAGAAGAGCTATTACAAACCATTCGCGATAAAGTTCCGGGTATCGCCATTCGTACAACACTTATCGCGGGCCATCCCGGGGAAACGGAAGAAGACTTTCAGGAGATGGTTGATTTTGTAGAAAAATCCAGGTTCGACAGGTTGGGGGTTTTTAGCTACTCGCACGAAGAAAATACCCACGCTTATTCCATGGTTGATGATGTGCCCGCTGAAGTCAAGCAGCAACGCATAGATGAGATCATGGAAATTCAGCAAGGGATTTCACTGGAGCTGAACCAGGAAAAAATTGGTAAGACTTTTAAGGTGCTGATCGATCGTAAAGAAGGCGGTGAATTTATCGGACGAACGGAGTTTGATTCACCCGAAGTGGATAATGAAGTGATCATTAGTGCGGCACAGGAATACCTTCGTATTGGGGATTTTACTAACATCAACATTACTTCAGCCACTGAATTCGACCTGTACGGAGAAGTAGCGAAGTAATCTTCGTGTAAATTATGTGGAACTCAATGGCGAAATAAACGTTATTTCGGTATGTTTTTACTCACCTCAAGCTGTTGTTAACCCATGCACCGCCAGAAAATTCCTTTTGAGGCCACCAACTCGTTTACCCCGTTTTTTCTGGACTATATCCACCAAAAGGAATCGCTGAAACCCTTTTATGGTCGCTTCCCAACCGTTGCAAATTTCAGTGATCAACTCAAAGAAAAGTCTGCTTCTTTTGCGGTTCAAAACCGGGAAGTATTAGTAGCCGCTTTACAACAACAGTACAAACCTTTTGACATTGCTGAACAGGTTAAAACCAACCTGGAAAAACTAAAACATAAAACCACCTTCACCGTAACAACCGGTCATCAGCTAAATGTTTTTACTGGTCCTCTTTATTTCATTTATAAAATCGTTACGGTTATCAATACCTGTAAACGACTAAAGAAAGCCTATCCAGATTACGATTTTATTCCGGTTTATTGGATGGCCGCGGAGGATCATGACTATGAGGAGATCAGGAGTTTCCGGTTATATGGCAAGAAGTACACCTGGGAAACCAATCAGCAAGGAGCTGTCGGCAGGTTTAACACCAACGATTTTAAAAAACTGCTGGCTGATATTCCGGGAGACATCAATCTGTTTAAAGAAGCTTACACCAAGCACAAAAAATTAAGTGATGCCGTTCGCTATTATGTGAACGCATTGTTTGGCAACGAGGGGTTGATTGTTGTTGATGGTGATGATCAGGCGTTAAAAAAATTATTCATTCCGGCTATTGAGCAGGATCTTTTTGAGCAACGCCATAAACCAGTTGTTGACAAAGCTGATGCCGCATTAGAAGCAATCGGGTACAAAACTCAAATTCATTGTCGTGAAATAAATCTTTTTTACCTGGAAGATGGATTAAGAAATAGAATTGAAAAAATTGGAAATAACTTCAACGTAGTCGATGCTAACATTTCCTTTACAGAATCTGAACTACGAGAGCTGGTACAGAAATCGCCAGAAAAATTCAGTCCCAACGTGGTGCTGCGCCCACTGTACCAGGAAATGATTTTGCCAAACCTGGGCTACGTTGGTGGCCCCGCAGAGGTGGTGTACTGGCTTCAGCTTAAAGGCGTTTTTGAACAGCATGACACTGCATTTCCGATATTGATGCCTCGTAATTTTGCTTTGGTGTTGGATTCACCAACCGAACGAAAGCTTACCAAAACAGGCCTTACACTCGAGGATTTTTTCTTAGACAAGCATCATCTCTTCAATAAGGTTGCCCTAAAATTTTCCGCCAGCCCGATTATGCTGAACGGTGAAAAAGATTCCATTATTAAGCATTTTAAGGTTATCCAGCAGAATGCACTAGCTATTGATAAAACGCTTGGCGGATTGGTCGATGCAGAAAAACAACGGGCCATTAATAGTCTGGAGAAAATTGAAAAGAAACTGCTCAAGGCTGAAAAAAGAAAACAATCGGATCGCTTACAGCAGGTTGAAGCCGTAAAGGACAATTTGTTTCCAAACGGAAGTTTACAGGAACGCACGGATAACTTTCTGAATTTCTATCAGCAAGACCCAAATTTTATTGCCTCATTGATCCAGCATTTCGATCCATTTGATTTCAGCTTCAACGTGCTCCACTATTCATGACCAAACAAGAGCTTCGCAAAGTCTACCTCGAAAAACGAATGGCACTTAGCGAAGCTGAGTACCAACAATTGAATTACAGGCTCTGCGAAAATTTCTTTACTCATATTGACCTGTCTTTTCTAAAGGTCATTCACACCTTTCTGCCTTTAGTTGAAAAGCGAGAGCCGGATACCTGGCTGATTATCGATCGCATCCGAAGAGAGTTTCCGCACATACGGTTAAGCATTCCGAAAGTAAACCCTGAAACCAATCAGCTTGATAATTATTTTTTTGAAGGCTTACATCAACTAAAGAAAAATGAATGGGGCATTATGGAACCACAACAAGGTATACCAACACCTCCCGAAAAAATTGACTTAGTGCTGGTTCCGCTGTTGGCCTTTGATAAGCAAGGCAACCGGGTAGGATATGGCAAGGGGTATTATGATAAGTTTCTGGCAACCTGTAATCCTTCGTGCACATTTGTTGGTGTCTCACTTTTTGCCCCTGTTGACAGGATTGACGACATCCATTCAAATGACTTTTTATTATCGTCAACAATTACCCCACAACAGGTTTACTATTTCTAAACCTCAGGCTCCTGTTGGCTCAGGCAATGAAAGGAACCTAATCCCCAGATTATGTCAGTCGAGTCAAGACCAATTACTGTTCGATCCTTAAAACATTCCTGAAGAATGGCACAGGCCTTATCATCGTTTTTATCACGGAAGGTTGGCACGACAATATACTTGTTGGTGATATAAAAGTTGGCATAGGATGTTGGCAGACGCATGCCTTCGTAAACCAGGGGCGAAGGCATGGGCAATTCAATAATATTCATCTGCTTGCCACTCTCAAGCCGAAGGGTCTTTAACAACTTCAAATTTTCCTGAAGTGGTTCATAGTTCGGGTCTTGTTTATTCGTCTCAACTACTGTTACAACAGTGTCTTCATTCACAAACCGCGTCAGGTCATCAATGTGGCCATCGGTATCATCGCCCTCAATGCCATCGCCTAACCAAAGTATATGGTCAACACCATAGTAACTATGCAGATATTCTTCAATTTGCTTTTGGGTGAGTTGCGGGTTACGGTTTGGATTTAATAAGCAGGCTGTTGTTGTCAATAAAGTTCCTTTACCATTAAATTCTACAGAACCACCCTCCATGACAATGCCCGGATGAAATACCGGGATGTTATAATGCTTTGCAATTAATGTTGGTATAATATCATCCAAATCATACGGTGGATACTTTCCGCCCCACGCATTGTAGCCCCAGTCAACGATTGCTTTCTTTTGTTCGGCTTTAGGATTAATAAGAAAAGCCGGGCCATGATCCCTGCACCAGGCATCGTTGGTAGGGTGAAAGAAAAAATTAATCTTCGAGAGATCAGCCTTTACTTTTTCCAGTTGCTGAACAGCAAACTGTTTCATGGCTTCATCAACAACATTAATGTTCACCAACTCACCTTCTGCTACAAGTTTTACAAACTGGGCATACACCGGAAAAATGGTATGGATTTTTCCGGGCCATGAAGCTTCCTTGTGCGGCCAGCTAAGCCAGGTGGCAGTGTGTTTGGCAAATTCTGCTGGAAAATAGTAACCGAGTTGTTTTGGAGTCATACCATTAGTTGTTGGTTGTTAGTTGTTAGTTCATGGTTAATTTTTCTAACAACCATCAACGAAAAACTAACAACTGTTTAGTCTTCATCAATAAAACGTTTGGTTATGGGCTGATAGGAATCAATCCTCCTGTCGCGCAGAAACGGCCAATGCGTTCTGTAGCTGTCAGTCTTATTCAGATCAACCTCAAGCACATGCACTTCTTCCTGATCGTGTGAAGCTTTGTACAGAATGCTACCGAAAGGATTTGCTATAAATGAACCGCCCCAAAACTTCATTCTTCCTTCTTGTTCAAAACCAACACGATTCACACTTACAACATGTACTCCGTTGGCCACGGAATGACTTCGCTGTATGGTTTGCCAGGCATTGTATTGTTCGGTGTTGGTCGCCTCATCCTGTGATGTTGCCCACCCGATAGCCGTGGGATAAAATAACACTTCGGCACCCATAAGTGAAGTTATGCGTGCAGCTTCAGGATACCATTGATCCCAGCAGATAAGTACACCAATGGTGGCAAATTTTGTTTTGAACACTTTGTACCCCAAATCGCCTGGTGTGAAATAAAATTTTTCAAAATACGATGGATCATCCGGGATGTGCATTTTTCTATACTTACCCAGGTACGAACCATCGGCATCAAGCACAGCGGTTGTATTATGGTAGATGCCCTGTGTGCGCTTTTCAAATAATGAAGCTATTATAACCACACCCAATTCTTTCGCTATAGCCGTCAACGCATCGGTTGATGGTCCCGGAATGGCTTCGGCCAACTTGAAGTTTTCGTAATCCTCTACATCACAAAAATAAAGTGAGGTAAAAAGCTCTTGCAGGCAAACAATTTGTGCGCCCTTCTTTGCGGCCTCACGAATACCTTTAATGGCTTTGTGAAGATTTTCCTCTTTGTTGTTCGTGCACGACATCTGCACGGTGCCTATTTTAACAAGTTTACTGGCCACGCTACTGAAATTTAGGTGGTAAAATTACTCCGATTAATTAAGTCCGGAAAGCGTGGCGTGAGAAAAGTATATAGCCGACTTATTGTGCCAAGCAATCCATCATAAGAAACATGGTTTGTGAGGACACAAACCACAGAAGTAGAGTATAAAATTGATTTATTGCTCCATACCGCACAGATCGTAAAAAAACGTGGTTCGTGAGGACACGAACCACGGACTTAGAAGTAATAACAAGTATATCAGGTCCTGATCAGACAGAAACCCTTACAAAGGATTCGTCTTTTGATTCAAGCTTCGATTCGCCCATCAGCCATTCATCGACTGCGCGCGCAGCTTCCCGGCCTTCGGATATAGCCCACACCACCAGCGATTGTCCCCTGCGGATGTCGCCTGCAGCAAATATGCCTACCTGGTTTGTTTGGTATTGCTGGGTTTTGATATTGCCCCGCTCGTCCAGTTCAAGGTCTAATTCCTTAACAAGCCCGCCTTTTTCAGCCCCGGTAAAGCCAATGGCCAACAAGGCCAACTCGCACGGTATAATGCGTTCTGAATCTTTCCGCTCAACAAAACCCTGCTTTCCATTTTCCCCAATCGTCCACTCAATGTCCACCACTTTTAAACCGGTAAGCCTGTTGAGATGATCGCCTATAAATTCTTTTGTCAGTATAGCCCACTTACGATCCACACCTTCTTCGTGTGAAGAAGAGGTGTTCAACACCATAGGCCACAACGGCCAGGGATTGGTTTCTTCATTTCGTGTAAGTGAAGGTTTGGCCAGCAGTTCAATTTGCGTTACCGACTTTGCCCCCTGCCGGTTTGAGGTTCCAACACAATCCGAACCGGTATCCCCACCGCCAATTACCAACACTTGTTTTCCACCGGCCAGAATATCACCCGAAAAAATCCGGTCACCGGCAACGCGTTTGTTTTGCTGACTGAGAAAATCCATCGCAAAGTGAACACCTTGTAACGGTCGTCCCGGAATGGGTAAATCACGCGGAGCGGAAGCACCACCACAAACAACTACCGCATCAAATTCATCGTGTAAAAATTTCGCGCTAATATTTACACCAACATGCGCATTGACCCGAAAAATTATACCTTCCTGCTCCAGCAATTTCAATCTTCGGTCCAGTACTTTTTTCTCGAGTTTAAAATCAGGGATACCATAACGAAGCAATCCGCCAATACGATCACTTCGCTCAAACACGGTAACCCAATGACCTGCCTTATTAAGTTGAGCGGCAGCGGCTAAACCTGCAGGGCCCGATCCTACTACAGCAACGCGTTTGCCGGTTCGGTGTTTGGGTGGTTGTGGTTTTATATAGCCTCGCTCAAAAGCAGTCTCGGCAATACTTTTCTCGATGTATTCAATGGCCACCGGTTTGTTGTTGATGCTCAGCACACAGCTGGCCTCACACGGTGCCGGGCAAATTCTTCCGGTAAACTCAGGGAAATTATTTGTTGTACTCAGTATCGTAATTGCTTCTTCCCAATCACCACGATAAACAGCATCATTAAAATCAGGAATGGTATTGCCCAGCGGGCAACCATGGTGACAAAATGGAACACCGCAATCCATACAACGGGTCGACTGTGTATGGACATGTTGATGATCCAAGGGCGGATAAATTTCCTTATAATCTTTAATCCGCTCGTGCGGATCGCGAGTCTTGGGCATCTCGCGGTTGAATTTCATAAATCCGTCTGGCTGGCCCATATTATAATGCTATCTTTTCCTTTTGTGTATTCACCTTCCTCAACAGGAGCACTTTCTTATAATCGCGCGGCATCACTTTAACAAACATTTCTGTAGCGAGCTCCCAATTCTCAAGTATCCAGTCGGCAGGATCGCTTTTGGTGTACTGAAAATGTTTTTCAATCATACCATGCACATGCACCTTATCTTCCTCCTCCATCTTCTCCAGTTCAACCATTTCCGGGTTGTACAATTCCTTCAGGGTTTGTTCCGGATCAAACACGTAAGCAATTCCACCACTCATGCCTGCGGCAAAATTTTTACCGGTCTTCCCTAATACTACCACGCGCCCACCGGTCATGTATTCACATCCATGATCACCCACGCCTTCCACCACGGCATTTACGCCTGAGTTGCGCACACAAAAGCGCTCGCCTGCCTGCCCGCGTATGTAAGCCTCACCTGATGTAGCACCATAAAAGGCCACGTTGCCAATGATAATATTGTCTTCCGGTTTAAAGGTTGCTTCTTTATCAGGATGGACAATAAGCTTTCCACCTGATAACCCTTTGCCGAAATAATCATTGGCTTCGCCTTCCAGTTCAAACGTTACACCTTTGGTAACAAATGCCCCGAAACTTTGCCCGGCTGATCCCTTAAACTTAACGTGAATCGTATCTTCAGCCAGTCCATTGCCTTTATAAAGTTTTGATATTTCATTCGACAACAGTGCGCCCGTAGATCGATTGGTATTCTCAATGACAACTGCGGTTGTAACTTTTTCAAGATGCTCTAATGCTGGTTGTGCCGCAGCTAGCAGCTTCCAGTCCAACACTTTCTCCAATTCAAAATCCTGCTCAATTTGTTTGTACAAACCAACACCTTCTCCAGCTGACTCGCGATATAGCAAAGGTGACAGATCGAGTTTCTTTACCTTCCAGTGTTCAACATCCTGACGAACGCGCAGCGTATCCGTGCGCCCGATCATTTCGTTGATAGTACGGAAACCAAGGGAGGCCATAACTTCACGAAGATCTTCAGCGAGGAAGGTAAAGAAGTTTACCACATGATCAGGATCACCGGTAAATAATTTTCGCAACTCAACATCTTGGGTAGCAATGCCAACCGGACATGTATTGAGATGGCACTTACGCATCATAATACAACCCTCCACCACAAGTGCAGCCGTGGCTACGCCCCACTCTTCGGCACCCAGCAGTGCAGCAATGGCAATATCACGGCCCGTTCGTATTTGTCCATCGGTTTGAAGCGTTACCCTGCTTCGTAAATTATTTTTTACAAGGGTTTGATGCGCTTCGGCCAAACCAAGTTCCCACGGCAACCCGGCATGCCGAACAGAACTCAACGGAGAGGCTCCGGTGCCGCCATCGGCACCAGAGATTAAAATAGCATCGGCTTTTGCTTTTGCCACACCGGCCGCCACGGTGCCCACGCCTGCCTGCGAAACCAGCTTCACATTTATACGCGCCTGACGGTTGGCATTTTTTAAATCAAAGATTAGCTGTGCTAAATCTTCTATGGAATAAATATCGTGATGAGGTGGCGGAGAAATTAACCCGACACCCGGTGTTGAATGCCGTACTCTGCCAATCCATTCGTCAACTTTATCACCGGGCAACTGGCCGCCTTCACCGGGTTTAGCCCCTTGCGCCATTTTTATCTGAAGTTCATCAGCATTGGTCAGGTAATAACTCGTTACACCAAATCGCCCGGAAGCCACCTGCTTAATGGCTGAGCGTTCCCAATCCCCATTAGCCTTTTTTGCAAAACGTGCCTCATCTTCACCACCTTCGCCACTATTACTCTTTCCGCCAATGCGGTTCATGGCAATAGCCAAGGTTGTGTGTGCTTCGTGTGAGATAGAACCAAACGACATGGCACCCGTGGCAAAGCGCTTAAAAATTTCTTCTGCGGGTTCAACTTCATCCAACGGCACAGGATTGCGCTTCTTAAATTCCAGTAATCCGCGAAGGGTTAATTGATTTTTCGATTGATCGTTAATTACCTGTGCATATTTTTTATAGAGATCAAAATTGTTGATGCGTGTGGAGTGTTGCAGCCAATGGATTACCTCAGGGCTGAACAAATGTTTTTCACCTTTGCGTTTCCACTGGTAGATACCCCCAACGGGAAGATTTGTGTTTGAAGATTGAAATGCATAACGATGCCGTACCAGTACTTCTTCGGCAATGTCATCAAAGCCCAACCCTTCTATACGACTGATGGTTCCGCGAAAGCTTTTATCAATAACTTCCGTGCTTAAGCCAATGGCTTCAAATATCTGTGCCGACTGATACGACTGAAGGGTGCTGATGCCCATCTTCGACATTACTTTCAGCAACCCATTGCCAATAGCTTTCTGATAATTCGAAAAGGCTTCTTTATCGGTTAGCTTTTTACTCAACGCATCCTGTTCATTCAAATGATGCACAACTTCCAGCGCGAGATAAGGATTAATGGCGCTGGCTCCATAACCAATTACCGTGGCAAAGTGGTGTACCTCCCAAACATCACCAGCTTCCACCACCAACCCCGCATGCGTACGAAGTTTTTTATCGATAAGATGATGATGAACTGTACCTGTTGCCAGCAAGGAAGGTATTGGTGCATACCCTTCGTTAATCTTTTTATCCGAAAGGATGATAATTTTTTTGCCGGATTGCACGGCTTGTTCAGCTTCCCGGCAGATAGCCTCCAAACCTTCTTTCATTCTTCCCGCTTTCCCATCGGCTTTAAAAACACAGTTGACCACGGCATAATCATAGCCTTGATCATGCATGGCTTTCAGCTTGGCTAAATCAGAATTCAATAGTACCGGTTGAGAAATATGGATTTGTTGGGTGTGATCCGGACTTTCCTCCAGCACATTTAAGCTCGCCCCAACACGGGTAAACAACGACATCACCAATCGTTCACGAATAGGATCGATGGGCGGATTGCTGACTTGCGCAAAATGTTGTTTAAAATAATTTGAAAGATGCCGGCTTTCTTTTGATAAGACGGCCAAGGGTGTGTCGTCACCCATGGAGCCAATGGCCTCATAGCCTTTCTCCGCCATGGGTATGATAATCGTTTTAATATCCTCGCTGGTATAACCAAAAGCCTGTTGGCGTTGTGCGAGGGTTTCGATGTCAAAATCTTCTTCAAACGTTAATGGAACGGGTTCCAGCCTAAGCTTAATCCTGTTTTCAATAATCCATTGATAGTACGGCTTGCCTTCATACACCGAGCGCTTCACACGATCATCATCAAAAACTTTTCCTTTCTCTAAATCCACCAGCAACATTTTTCCCGGTGTAATCCTTCCCTTCTCCAGTACATCTTTTGGATCAACAGGAAGTGCGCCAACTTCAGATGCTGCCACCACACGGCCTGACCGTGTTATACAATACCGCAAGGGGCGCAATCCATTCCGATCGAGCGTGGCACCAATGCGGCAACCATCAGTAAACACCAGGGCAGCAGGGCCGTCCCACGGCTCCATCATCGAAGCATGATATTTATAAAACGCTTTACGGTGTGGATCCATTAGTTTATTGTCTTGCCAGGCTTCTGGCACCAACATCATCAGCACATGCGGCAAGGAACGACCGGACAATACCAGCATCTCCACCAATGCATCCAGGTTGGCGGAGTCAGAGCCTGTGGGATTGGTTATAGGCAACAGCATTTTCAATTCTTCATCAGTAAAGTTTGAAGATTTGAACAATGCTTCTTTGGATTTCATTTTATTCACGTTGCCACGAATGGTGTTGATCTCACCATTGTGTGCGATATACCGGAAGGGCTGAGCGAGTTTCCAGTTTGGAAAGGTATTAGTAGAGAAACGCGAATGCACCAGAGCCAGTGCAGTAGTAAGTCGTTCATCTTGCAGATCGTTGTAATAGGCGCGCAATTGATCTGTACGCAACTGGCCTTTGTAGATTATGGTTTTGCAGGAGAGGCTGGTGATATAGAATTCCTTCACCGCAGCTTTTAGCTGCTTGGCAACCGTGTGGGTAACAGCATTGCGAAGGATGAAAAGTTTGCGCTCTAAGCTCTGTCTATCAAGATCATCATCAATCGGGCGTATAAAAATTTGCTCAATAACAGGTTCCACTTCGGAAGCGCCAGGCCCGGGGATACTGTGATCCACCGGCACCGGACGATAACCGATTAAAGCCAACCGAAGTGTTTTGCTTAAGCTTATCAATACATCTTTGCATTGCTGCCTGATTTTTTTGTTTCGCGGAAAAAAGATCATCCCAACACCATACTTTCCAGGATCGGGTAAATCAAAACCAAGGCGTGTGGTTTCTGTTCGGAAAAAATCGTGTGGAATTTGAAGGAGAATACCCGCACCATCTCCTGTTTTAGGACTACTACCCCGGCCTCCACGGTGCTCCATATTTTCGAGCATCGATAAAGCATCGCGCAGTACCTGGTTGCTTTTTGATCCGTTTATGGTGGCGATAAAACCTATGCCACAAGCATCGTGTTCAAGGGTTGGCGTATAGAGCCCATGACTGGCCTTTCTTGTCATCAGTCGTAAAGGGTGGTTGTTCTGACTAAAAAGATTATTTCAAAATAATATTTCGAAATAACTTGAAAGTGCGGAATAATAGTAGCTAAAAGCTAAAAAAATTACAACAAACGTTTGCTGCAAACGTGTTCGAAAAATGAGGATGCAGAATTTACCCTTTTATGGCCCGAATCATCTCCCGTTTGCCCGGAGGGCCGGGCAATGTTTCAACCACCAATCCCAGGCTTTTCAGGTCACGCTTTACCTGGCCCTTGGCACAATAGGTTACAAACGCTGCATCAGGTTTCATTGCCGCAACGACTTTTTCCAGGGATGGAAGTGTCCACATTTCAGGTTGTTTTTCCGGAGCAAATGCATCGAAGTAAATCAAATCAAATGCTGCTGAAGATAGATTCGCTTGTTGCAGGGTCGACTTGATTTTGTGCAAACTGAAATTCGGGGTAACCAAAACCGGTTCATCCCATGTTGCGCTATGGACTTTCTCAAAAAGCTCTAAACCCTTCGGATCGCTGGCATAATTCAGTTTACTCCAGAGGGCATGATCCAGCGGAAAAGACTCAAGGGAAACATAGGAAACCAAATCTTCCCTTCCCCAAATCTTTTGCGCGGTAAGCCACGCATTTAAACCGGTACCAAAGCCTACTTCAAGGATGGCCAACCGTGGCAAGTGTTGTTTCAGCTTATACTCCAAACCTTGTTGTATAAAAACATGCTGTGATTCCTGCAGGGCACCATGAATGGAATGATAAGTTTCATTTAGTTCAGTATTCCGCAGTGTCTGCGATCCGTCTCTTGTTAAGATGATTTCTATCATGGTTACTTTAAAGACGAATGGTTTACTTTCCGGTGTGAAATTACAAGGTCAGGTTAACAACATTACCACATTAACCATCCTTCAATACATTGTATTTGGTGGCATTATCCTTTATGTGGGTCGGCCCCTGTTTATTCCATTATCGTTTGCCCTGCTTATCAGTTGTATTCTCTATCCTATCTGTATTTGGCTAGAGCAGCATAAGATTAAAAAAATGACCGCAATAATTCTTAGCCTGTCACTGATTTTAATTTTAATTGCCTCCATACTTTTTCTGTTCGTTCTACAGCTGCGTAATTTCTCAACTGAATGGTCGACTTTGCAGGCCAAGCTATCCCAAACACTTACGGAGTTCAGTGTTTGGATAACCCGCGAGTTTAACATCAGCGAAGAAAGGCAAAATCAATGGCTCGAAAATATATCGCAGCAATCAAGCGCTGATGCCATGGGCTTTCTCAAAAAAACAATTTCGGCCGGAAGTGTTTCTGCCGTGCTGTTTATTTTAATACCCGTTTACGTGGTGTTGATGCTCTATCACCGCGACCGGTGGGTAGAAGTACTTTACCGGATTTTTCCCTCAGAACGAAAAGAACGCATTCGGGAAATTCTTCACTTGAGCATTGCCTCCTATTACAACTTTATAAAAGGTATGCTGCTGGTGTACCTTATTGTTGGCATTCTTAATAGTTTGGGATTATATATGCTCGGTATTCCACATCCGGTTTTATTCGGTTTCACTGCCTCCATACTCACCTTTATTCCTTATGCCGGAATTCTGATTGCCTCCTTGTTACCCATTACTATTTCTTGGGTTACGTACAATTCCATTTGGTACCCGATTGGTGTTATTGCTGTGTTTTCCATTGTGCAATACCTGGAAGCAAACGTTATTTTTCCATTAGCCGTAAGCAGCCGGTTAAAGCTTAATGCTTTGGTAACCATTGCTGCCATTGTAATGGGTGGCGTGCTGTGGGGTGTTGCCGGATTAATTCTGTTTATACCCTTTTTAGGTATTCTAAAATTGATAGCCGACAGAACTCCGGCATTAAAAACATGGGCACTGGTGCTGGGTGGGGAAAAACAATCTGCTGATTAAGAATCCCTCGTGATCAGCGCTACGGCATACGCATTTACGCCTTCATCACGGCCAACATACCCCAGCTTTTCATTGGTGGTCGCTTTTATGGATACGTCCTCTTCCTGAACATTCATAAGAGGCGCTAATGTCTTCTTCATCTCGTCAATATGCCGATTGATCTTGGGGTGCTCCAGGCAAATGGTGCAATCCACATTACCAATTTTCCATCCGCGTTCTTCCAGCATGCGCGTTACCTCTTTTAGGAAAAATTTACTGTCCATGCCACTCCAACGCGCATCGCTGTTCGAAAAGTGAAAGCCAATGTCCCGCAGGTTCGCAGCGCCCAGCAATGCATCGCAAATGGCGTGAATCAAAACATCGGCATCGGAATGACCCGTAGCACCCTTCGTTGACGGAAGTTTTATACCCCCTAACCAAAAGTCGCGACCCTCTTCCAACTGATGCACATCAAAACCTAACCCCACCCGAATTTTCATGATATTAGTTTAGTGTTGCCTTGTAATACATTACACTTGAATTCTCTTCCTTCAGGATATCCGATGCCGTGCGCTGAACATCCTCAACCGTAATACCATTTAATTTTTTACGCTCCGTATTAACACGATTGGTGTCACCCGATAACGAGGCGAACGCCAGGTTCATGGCACGGTTCATTACCTCCACCTCATCAAACTCAAAAGTTGTTTCAGCCTGGTTCTTTACTTTCTGAAGCTCTTCTTGATCAATACCGTTTTGCAGAACGTCATTGATAATCTTATTCACTTCTTCTTCGGCTTTATTAAAAGAAACACCGTCTTTCAAACGACCATTAATCACCAGCAATCCAGGATCAATGGTACCCATCACAAAGGACGATAACGATGTAAAAATTTCCTGCTCCTTTACCAATTTACTATACAACCGGCTTGATTGCCCTCTCCCCAATACATCACTTAACAAATCAACCGTAAAATAATCATCATGAAACCGGCCGGGCATGTGGAACATTTTGTAAAAAGCATTAGCAGGCACCTTGGCTTCAACTTCAAGCAATCGCTTTTTTGATTGTAGCGGTTCTGCAGGCAATTTCCTTTCACGCTTCTTACCGGACGGTATCGGGCCAAACCATTTTTCGGCCAGCGCTTTTACCTGATCAACCTTAACATTACCCGCTACCACCAATATGGCATTGTTGGGAACATAATGGGTGAAGAAAAAGTCCTTTACGTCATCCATCGTAGCATTTTCAATATGGCTGATTTCCTTTCCGATGGTTGCCCATTTGTAGGGATGAACCTGATAGGCTAAAGGCCGGAGTTTCAGCCACACATCGCCATAAGGTTGATTCAAATAGCGTTGTTTAAATTCCTCAATCACCACTTTACGCTGCACTTCCAACACGTTCGGATCGAATGATAAACTCAGCATGCGGTCACTCTCCAGCCAAAATCCTGTTTCCAGGTTGGCCGCGGGTACGGTTAAATAATAATTGGTAATGTCGGTATTGGTAAAGGCATTATTTTCTCCGCCCACCCGCTGTAGCGGCTCATCATAGTTAGGGATATTAACAGAGCCCCCGAACATAAGGTGTTCAAATAAGTGGGCAAAACCGGTCTTGTCTTCGCGTTCATCGCGTGAGCCCACATCGTACAGAATATTCATCACCGCGATTTGTACCGTTGGGTCTTCATGTACGATTACATGAAGGCCGTTTGCTAAAGTAAATTCCTGGAAAGAAATCATAATATCGTTAAATGCTTCTCAGATAGGTATCTGCGGTCATCACTGGAATTTTAGCCTGGCGGTAATCCTTCAGGTTTCGTGTAATCAAGGCCTTCATGTTGCCTTCAGAGGCAGTATAATACTGAACGGCATCTTCAAAGTCTGAAAAATTTGATGCTAACGCTAAATCAATAATTTTATCATTTACCGGAAGTACCGAAACCAACACCTTAAACCCGGATAGAATTTTCCTCGCCTCGCGGTCCGGGAATTTTTTCCGCAGAACATAGTGCATGTTTGCAAAACTTAGTGACGAAACAAATACGTTGATCTCACCCTTGTCGGCTTTTGAAAACAACTGCGCTGAAGATTTGTAAAATGGCTGGCGTTCGCCCAGTAAATCCAATACCACATCGGTATCAACAAAAACGCGCTCCATTATTTGTATTTGCGTTCTAAAAAATCGGAGTACCCACGCCTGTATTCCATCGATTCACCTTTCAAAACACCGGAAAGGTTTTTTACCAGTGGGGTTATTTCATCTTGCTCCTGCTGGGTGATTTTTTCGAGATAGTTCTCAATCATCCGCGATAAACTGGTTTTGCGTTTACGGGCATAGCTTTTCCCCTTTTCGATGGTTTTTTTATTGAGCTTCAAGGTGAGTTTAACTTCTTCCATACCCGGTTTTGCTACGTACAAAAATAAACTATAAATACGTACCAGCAAGTTCCGCCATCCCGGTTAAATTTGTGTGTATTTAGCTTGTTTATGCAATTTAGGCATCAGGATTATTCTCATTCGCTTTTAAAATCTTTGTATGAAGCTATTCTTCGTCCACGGTTGATCGAAGAAAAAATGCTCATCCTGCTTCGGCAAAACAAAATCAGTAAATGGTTTAGTGGCATAGGCCAGGAAGCCATTGCGGTAGGGCTAACCGAAGCGCTCCAAAAAGATGAATACATCTTACCCATGCACCGCAACCTGGGTGTTTTCACTTCGCGCAACATGCCGTTCGAACGGTTGTTTGCGCAGTGGCAAGGAACCATGATGGGCTACACCAAAGGCCGCGACCGCTCCTTTCATTTCGGCACCAATGAACATCACATTGTCGGCATGATCTCACACCTGGGGCCACAAAATGGTGTTGCCGATGGCATTGCTTTGGCGACAAAACTGAAAAAGGAAAAGAAAGTAACCGCTGTGTTCAATGGCGATGGCGGAACCAGCGAGGGTGACTTTCACGAAGCAGTGAATGTTGCGGCCGTGTGGGACCTTCCTGTACTTTTTGTAATTGAAAATAATGGATACGGATTGTCCACGCCCAGCAACGAACAATTCAGGTGTAAAAGTTTTGTCGATAAAGCTATCGGGTATGGAATAGAGGGCGTTCAGGTAGATGGTAACAACATTCTTGAAGTCTACTCTACTGTAAAAAAAATCGCTGAAGACATTCGCAAAAATCCGAGGCCTGTATTGTTAGAGTGCATAACGTTCCGGATGCGTGGCCATGAAGAAGCCTCCGGTACGAAATACGTTCCGCAAGAACTGATGGACACCTGGGCGAAGAAAGATCCGGTAGAGAATTATGAAAAGTTTCTGTTGGCCGAAAGTATACTCGATCAAAAAGAAACCGATACCATCCGAAAAAAAATAAAAAAAGAAATTGAAGCCGGACTGGAAACAGCTTTTGCCGAAACACATCCGGAAGCAAACACAGAAACAGAAACAAATGATGTGTATGCTCCGTTTACACCAACCATTGCATCGCCCTCCGAGAAAACTTCCGAGAAAAGATTTATTGATGCCATAAGCGATGGACTTCGGCAAAGCATGGAGCGCCACTCAAACCTGGTGTTGATGGGACAAGACATTGCCGACTACGGTGGTGTGTTTAAAATTACCGATGGCTTTGTGAAACAATTTGGCAAAGCGCGTGTGCGCAACACACCCATATGTGAGTCGGCTATTTTGGGTGCCGGACTTGGTCTTTCCATTAAAGGCATGAAGGCCATGGTAGAAATGCAGTTTGCCGATTTCGTGTCGGAAGGCATCACACAAATTGTAAACAACCTGGCCAAGGCTCATTGGCGATGGGGACAAAATGCCGATGTGGTAGTGCGCATGCCCACCGGTGCCGGCACCGCAGCGGGACCGTTTCATTCGCAAAGCAACGAAGCCTGGTTTTTTCACACCCCCGGTTTAAAAGTGGTTTATCCTTCCAACCCCTATGATGCAAAAGGATTGCTCTGCGCCTCAATCGAAGATCCAAACCCGGTAATGTATTTTGAACACAAATTGTTGTACCGTTCCATCAAAGAAATGGTACCCGATGATTACTATACCGTTGAAATCGGAAAGGCTAAGTTGGTAAGCGAAGGCAGTGATGTTTCCATTATCACTTACGGCATGGGCGTACACTGGGCAAAAGAACTACTGGAAAGCATGCCCGAAGTTCAAGCGGATGTACTCGACCTGCGTACACTACTGCCATGGGATAAAGAAGCCGTACAACAAACCGTAAAGAAAACCAATCGTGTACTCATCCTTCATGAAGACACCCTAACCGGTGGTATCGGTGCGGAAATCAGTGCATGGATTAACGAGCACTACTTCCAATACCTGGATGCGCCCGTGATGCGCGTGGCTAGCCTCGACACAGCCATTCCTTTTGCACCAACACTTGAACAAAATTTTCTGCCCAAAGGCCGTTTAAAAAACAAGCTAACAGCATTATTGGCGTTTTAAATGGTGATTGAGAAATCCTTAACCTGACCTCTACTACCTGATTTTTACTATCTTAGCACGTTTCAGCGGCATTTTTTGAGCCTTTTAAAGCAGCATACCGCCACCCCCTCATTCAGGCTTATAATCATAGGCGTGGTGTTATTCCTATTTATACTGAATACTCCTTCTTTTTCACAAAACACGAAAGGTGATCAACCCTCGAAACCATCACGCGAAACCCGGTTTAAATCAAAACCATCAAAGAGCAAATCAAAAGGTGTTGGCAAGCGTGTGAGTCCGCAAGGAAAGTCAAGAGCCGCCAGCGCAACTAAAAAGGGAGAAAAAGCAGGAAGACCTGTTAACCCATTATATCGGGCAAAATCACCTCAAGGGAAAGAACGTGCATGGAAGGGCGATATTACCGGACGAAGAATTCCCGCCACCCGTTCACAGTCGAATGAGGCGCGCAATGTTTACCCGCAAAGCGGAAGATACATGGGCCAAAAAGGTCCTTCAGAGAAAGATCCTCAACTGAAGTGGCGAGCCGTAGAGCGGCAGCGCGTACAGGTTCGTTCGGCAACCGGTAAAACCCGGAACGTTTATCCGCAATTCAATAAGTACGTAAATAACCCTTCCCGAAAGCCACAGCCCGTAGAACGACCCGTATCGAACGCCCCTCAATTGGCCAAATTAAAAAAGATGGGTAGCCAGCCGCAGCCACCCGATCGTAAACGCGTAGTGCCTGCAACAGCATCACGACCTTACCTATCCCGAAAAAGTATTAACCCATATGCAGGCTTTTGGAACCGCAAGCAAAAGGGCGAGCGCCCTTACACACGCGACATATCCGGCAGAAGACTGCGCACGATAAATTATCAAACCCCTCCACAAAAAGTAATGCGACCGACCACTTCACCATATTATGGCAGAAAGGGAGTTGGCGACAGGCCTTACAAAGGTCCGGCTGCAGGAAGTTATCGCACGGCTACTTCAACATCGAGGGCATGGAAAGGTGACATTTCCGGCAGGCGAATCCGAGGGCGAAATTTTTCGAGTAAACCGGGCACAGAAGGCGCAGTAATGTTATCCCGTAGCCGAAGGCCTGGCTATGGTGACAAACCCTTTAAAGGCATGATGCCCGGTGGTGGGTACCAATCCGCCACACAGCCGGGCGAACGCAGGACCGGTAAAGCACCCTTGCCAGGACGCGCTCCGGGAATTGGAGCAAGAGGCGTTGATACCTATCAGGGAAATATTCGCTTTCGAAAATCATTTGATACACAAGGTGCAGGTTATAGTGGCAGCATAAAGGCCCGAAGACCATTAAAAGGTGGCGGAAGTGTGAGTGGTAAAAGTTGGAACAACCAGGGTCAGGCTATTCAAGGCCGAACACCAGGTGCGGGAGCAAAAGGTGCTGACACGTACCAGGGCAACATCCGGTTCAGGAAAGGGTTTGATGATGTGGGCTCTGATTATACCGGCAACATAAAGGCCCACAAACCCTTGAAAGGTGGTGGGAGCGTTAGCGGGAAGTCATGGAACAACAAAGGACAGCCAGTGCTTGGTCGTGCCCCCGGCAAAGCTGATGAGCAGATGGCTTCATACCAGGGCAACCTTCGTTTCAGGAAAAGTTTTGAAGATGCCGGTGCCGGATACAGCGGACACATAAAGGCCCATAAACCTGTTAAAGGTGGCGGCAGTGTTAGCGGCAAACTATGGAACAACAAAGAACAACCGATACAGGGTCGGTCCCCCGGAAAAGAGGATGAGCGTATGGCTGCCTTTTCCGGAAACCTGAAAGGCAAGGCTCCGCAAAAAGGTGGTGGAAGCATCAGCGGAAAGCTATGGAACAATAAAGGTCAGCCTATTCAGGGTCGCCCTCCCGGAAAAGAGGATGAACGTATGGCCGCCTATTCCGGAAACCTGAAAGGCAAAGCACCGCAAAAAGGTGGTGGAAGCATTAGCGGAAAGCTATGGAACAATAAAGAACAGCCTATTCCAGGTATGTACCCACCCGGCAAAAATGACGAACGCATGGCCGCTTTTGGCGGAACCGTTAAGGTGAAGAAAAAAGAACCTAACAAAGATATTGGAGGCTTCCCGGGCAAATTGATGGAGTTTGACCTTCATCCCGACATGCGCGACCAGGGCGAAACCTTTACGGGCTATACGCGCTTATCGCGATTTAAGAAAAATTATGTGCGTAACCCCAATGCCGATGAATTGGCTTTGAAGAAAAAACGACCCGGTGAATCCACTTATAAAATTGATGGCCTTCAAGTTAAAGTGAAGGAAAAAGATTATGATAAAAAACCTCATGCTGCCGATGGATCATTGCCGGGAATCAGTCCATCTAAATCATCAATTAAAGCAAGTGAATATGCGCGTGGTATAAAAATGGATTGGCGTTACGTGCGTAACCCCAGCAGCGATGAAGATGCCTTAAAAGTAAGGGAACCCGGAAAAGCCTTCGCCAAAGTCACCGATTACCAGGGCAACATTAAAATGAAAAAGTACGAACTGTTCGCGCAGAAAAAATTGCACCCCGATGCCCAGTTTGTAAAAACCAACCAAAACAATGTGAAGGAAGAAAAAAACATGCTCACGAACTTTAAACTATTCTGGGCACGTTTGTTTAAGAAAAGCGATACCCAGCCCGAACACCTGAAAGAAAAAATTCAGAAGCCGCGCTACGATAAGCGGGAGCAAGGCCTGTGGTACGATTAATTCAAAATTTATGCAATGGACAAAACTGACTGATCTGCAACAACTGGATGAGATCCGTCACGAATCAACAGAACAAAAAATCCTGATCTTCAAACACAGCACCCGGTGTTCAACCAGCCGCGCTATGCTCGACCGACTGGAACGCAACTGGAAAGAAGATGAGATGCAAACTGTAAAACCTTATTTTCTCGACTTGCTAAGTTATCGCCAAATCTCTAACGCGATTGCCGAAAAATTCAACGTGGAGCATGAATCACCCCAGGTATTGATCATCCAGAATGGTAATGCAATTTATCATGCATCGCACACGAGTATCAACTACTCTGCCATCAAAGAAACTTAAAAGTCAAATTCAACCGTCTGCTTAACAGAATCGTGCAGGCTAAGGGCTACCGGGCAGTGTAGGGCAATGTCCTTTAGCTTTTCTTTTTGGTCCGCAGTTGCCACAAGGTCCCGCTGTGAAAGCTTCACTTTTATCTCAGCTATTTTTCGTGGATTGGCACTCATTATTTTGAGGACCTCCGTGTGCATACCTGAAATATCCACACCTTCGCGGGCCGCCCAAATGCCCATGGTGGTTAGCATGCAGGTACTAAGTGCCGTACAAACCAGGTCGGTAGGACTAAAGGCCTCGCCCTTGCCGTTATTATCAACGGGGGCATCTGTTACCAACACATTGCCCGACCGGGTGTGGATAGATTGTGTGCGTAAACCTCCCTGATATACTGTAGTTAATGTTGTCATGGCTAATACCTTATATTTGTATTTTGCGTTACTTTAAAGCTTAAAGGTATTTCAAAAAGTTTTGGTTAAGATGCGCGAGCCCCGGAAAACAAACAGTATAACCTTATTGCTCTTTGTTATTTGCTTTGCAGCTTATGGGCAGACCCAGGATAGCTACGAGTACCAGTCAGAATTTACCTGGGGAATCAACAAAAACACTTCTGGTGGCCTTATTGGGGGGTTTACCTTTAAAAAGGCGCGAAAACTTAATGATCGTGTGCTGGAAACATTCGGATTAGAAATTATGAATGTGAAGCACCCGCAGGAAGTAAGGCGTAATTCCATTATTACCGGAAATTTTTTCATTTTCGGAAAAAGCAACTACCTCTATGCCTTCAGGTTACAATATGGCCGTGACATTATTATGTACAAAAAGGCACCTTATCAGGGCGTAGAGATAAAAGCTGTTTTCGCGGCCGGGCCTAGTTTGGGTGTAGTGGCCCCGTATTTTGTCGAATATTCTCCCGACAGTGGTTTCCTCACATTCCGGGCACAATATAACCTGGGCATCCCTCCCGATCAGATTTGGGGAACCGGCCGTCTTTTTGAAGGCCTGGGCAATTCAACCATGGCTTTGGGCGGAAATGCCAAAGCAGCCCTTAATTTTGAAACAGGTGCGATTAAGAGCTCTGTAGTCGGTTTTGAAGTAGGTGCGCTGCTGGATGCTTACGCCAAAGAAATAGAGCTTATGCCCTCGGCAAAAAAATATGCCGTTTATCCCACGCTTTTCATCACGTTATTCTACGGAAGCCGCAAATAACATTTTTTTATTTCCGGATTGTGACCTTTTCCTATATTTGGGATTCTATTGCCAAACGTTGAACCTATGGAACCGAAAAAGACAGAAAAAGCAGATTTAACAAACAAATCCTGGTTGTTTTTCAACATTGGATTGGTGATAACCCTGCTTATTGTGGTAATGGCTTTTGAGTATGGGGTAAAGGATGACTCTGACGCAAAAAACCTGGCCAAAAACCAAAATATCGTTGAAGAAATATTAGAGGTGCCGCCTACGGAACAGCCACCGCCACCACCACCAAAAATCCAGCAACCCCAAATCATCGAAGTACCTAACGAAGAAGAAATCAAAGAAGAAATAAAGGTTGAGTTTGACGTTGAGGTAACGGAGAATACAAAGGTCGAAGAAATCGTTATTGCACCGGTTGAAGAAAAAGAAGACGTTGATCAAATCTTTTTGGTAGTGGAAGAAACCGCTACCCCGAAAGGAGGAATGGGTGCTTTTTATAAATATGTGGCCGATAAAATGAAATACCCGGCACAGGCACGCAGGATGGGCATTGAAGGAAAAGTTTTCGTAGAGTTCGTTATTAACCGCGATGGCTCCATTACGGATGTTAAAGCGATTAAAGGCATTGGTGCCGGTTGCGATGAAGAAGCTGTTCGCGTGGTGCAAAGTGCGCCCCCTTGGAACCCCGGTAAGCAACGTGGTAAGCCCGTTCGCCAACGCTATGTTGTTCCTATTACGTTTAAATTAGGTTAATACATTTTCAAGTAATTAGAAATATTCAGAGCCCCGCCAACAAGCGGGGCTCTTCTTTTTTAGCATTACTTGAGTTGACCTTATTTTAAAGTATAAACCCCAATAAGAATCCGCAAATGATTATGACAGGCGATGGTATTCGTGTAAAGGCGAGTATGCCAAAAGTGCCAATCGTAAAAGCAAAATTCATAAACGTATTGTCAAGAGGCTGAAATAAAATAATAGCTGCCGCAGCCACCAGCCCAGCGCTGGCAGCTGTTAACCCTTCCAGCGATGCACGGACAGCCCGGTACTTTTTCAGGCTATCCCAAAAGCGTATTACAAAAAATATCAAAAATGTTCCCGGCAAAAATATTCCTGCTGCCGACATTAGCGCACCAATAAGCTCACCACCAAAGCCATATTCACGCATAGAGAGCGATCCAATAAATGCACTGAATGAAAATACGGGGCCCGGTAAAGATTGTGCTACCGCATAGCCCGACAAAAACTCATCATGATTCAGGTATTCCTTTTTTCTAAACTCAACGCGTCTTCTAGGTTCAGATTCCTTCTTTACAAATTCAGTATACAATAAGGGGGTTAGGGCCTGGCCTCCTCCAAAAATAAGACTTCCGTTACGATAGAAATTTTCAAACAACAAAACAGGACGAGCCTTGGTAATTCCACCCAATACAGCAGCCAAAACCAGCACACCAATCCACAAAAGAAAATTAGACCACTGGATTTCAATTTTCTTCTTAATTTCTTTAGGCTGATTTTTAAACTTCAAAGCTGTTACAAGGCCCGCCACCAGTAAAATAGCAGGAAACACAAAGGGTGTTTGAATAAAGTAGGAAACCAGCGCGGCCACAACCATAATAATACCACCAGTTTTTGTATGAATTGTTTTTAAACTGATACTATACGCTGCATAGCTTACAAAACCCACTGCAATTGGCTGTATAAATCGGGTGAACTCCAACGATAAATCCTTCTCCTGGATATCCGAAAGGAAAATGCCGGCAAACGCCATAAACAATACCGATGGTAAAACCCAAACCAGCAAAGTAAGGTAAGCGAGGTTGGGGCCACCAATCTTAAAACCGATTGCGGTAAGTGTTTGTGTTGAACTGGGGCCAGGTAAAACCTGGCAAAGTGAGTTCAACTCCATCAAATCGGAAGAAGAAAGGTAGTTGCGCTTTTTGACTAAAATTTTTTGAAAGTGCCCGAGGTGCGCCTGAGGGCCGCCAAATGTGGTAAGGGCAAGCCAAAGCACGTCTTTCAGAAATATGTAATATCGGACCCGCCTGATCAAGCGCTCCTGAAGGTTATTTTTTCTTCAAACCAATTTCAGCCAAACGCTCATCCAAAAATTCACCAGCCGTAATATCAGGCCACAGTTTTGGATGCTCAGCATCCACACAGCCGGGCAAAGCAGCCAAGTTCATTTCGCTACGCGGATGCATGAAGAAAGGTATTGAGTACCGGGGGGTATTCATCTTTTCTTTCGGGGGGTTGACCACACGATGAATTGTAGATTTCAACTTCTTATTGGTGTGGCGCTCCAGCATATCACCAACATTCACCACCAATTGTTCAGGTAAAGCCGTAATCGGAATCCACTTTCCATCTCTTCGTAACACTTGTAACCCATCCGCACTGGCGCCCATCAGCAAGGTGATCAGGTTTATATCGCCATGTTCCGCAGCCCGAACGGCATCAGCAGGCACGGCATCCGGGTTTTCAATAGGGAAATAATGGATAGGGCGCAGAATACTATTACCATGACGGACCTTCGCATCAAAATAATTTTCAGGCAAGCCCAGGTACAACGCAATTGCGCGCAGCATGTGCACTCCGGTTTTCTCCAACCTGCGATAAACTTCTAACCCAATCGCCTTAAACTCGGGTAGTTCATCAGGCCAAACGTTTGCCGGGTATTCCTTCTTGATCGGGTCATCGTCCTCAACCTCCTGACCAATGTGATAAAATTCTTTTAAATCACCTGTATTACGGCCTTTGGCATGCTCCTTACCTTTTCCGATATAACCCCGCTGGCCGGCCAAACCCGGAATTTCATACTTCTGCTTAACCTGATCGGGCAAGGCAAAAAACCCTTTGATCACATCGTAAAGTTTAGCCGATAAGTCATCGGTGAGGTAATGATTTTTTATAGCTACAAAACCGATATTATTATAGGCTGCGCCTAAATCGGCTACAAATTTTTTCTTCTTCGCTTCATCCCCGCTGGTAAAATCGGCCAGGTCAAGGGAAGGAACTTCATCATAAAGTATTTCGCTCATACCGTTGGTGTTAAGACCATCTGCAAGCTAAGGATTTTTAGGTAAATTTACTTCCGCCTTAAATTCCCCAACCGGGGCTTTGCACTCACTAAATGAAATTGCCATGAAAAAAACCAACCGCAGGAAATTCGTTCAAACCACCATAAAAGCAACCGTACTAACCTCTATTGGTATGCCGGCCATTATCACAACAAGCTGTTCAAACAAAACTGCTGAAGAAGCAGCAGAAAATAACACTACAGCAAATGCCTCCTTAGCATTTGCCCAAATAAAACTGCCTTACGATTATGCTGCATTGGAACCGAGCATTGATGCCACCACTATGGACATTCACTACAATAAGCACCATGCTGCTTACATAAAAAATGTAAACGATGCGATTGCCGAAGAAAAAATATCCTTCGGTACGGAAGCTGAGTTTTTTGCCAACACCTCAAAGCTTTCCGCTAAAGCACGTAACAATGGTGGCGGTGCCTGGAACCATAATTTCTTTTGGCAGGTAATGAAGCCGGGCGGAGGCGGCATACCTTCCGGTAAACTGGCTGATGCCTTCAACGGAAGTTTTGAGTCATTTGAAAAATTCAAAGAACAATTTACTACGGCCGCGATAACACGCTTCGGATCAGGCTGGGCCTGGTTGGTAAACGATAATGGGGTACTAAAAATTGGCTCCACGCCAAATCAAGACAACCCCCTGATGGACATCAGCGATTTTAAAGGAACCCCGTTATTGGCCATTGACGTTTGGGAGCACGCCTACTATTTAAAGTACCAGAATAAACGCAACGAGTATATAAATAATTGGTGGAGTACAGTGGACTGGGATTTTGTTTCCAGCCGACTTCAGTAAAAAGCACATGGCGGCTTCAACCTTCCTTAAGGCCGAATGGCGAAAGCTGGCCATGGCTAATTATGCGGTAAGGCCGGAGTTGCTCTTGCCATTCATGCCCGCCAAAACAGCGCTGGATGTATGGAACAATACCTGTTATGTTAGCCTGGTTGGGTTCATGTTTCTGAATACCCGTGTGTTGGGTATCAAAGTTCCCCTTCACGTCAACTTTGAAGAAGTAAACCTTCGTTTTTATGTACGCTATCGTGACCAGGATGAATGGAAACGGGGCGTGGTATTTATAAAGGAAATTGTTCCCAAACATGCCTTAACGTTTGTAGCCAATACGCTGTATGGTGAGCATTACGAGACTATGCCCATGCAGCACAAGTGGAAAACAGAAGGCGATACACTGCATGTTGAATACCGTTGGAAAAAATCAACCTGGAATACTTTTGCCGTACAGGCGCAGACAAAATCCGTTCCTTTGGAAACCGGTAGTGAGGCAGAATTTATTACAGAACATTACTGGGGGTACACGAAAATCAACCCGTATAAAACCTCCGAATACCAGGTTGAGCATCCTCAGTGGGAAATTTATCCTGTTAAAAACTATACCGTTAATGTTGACTTTGCCGGTGTATACGGTGAAGAGTTTGCATTCCTTTCAACTGAAAAACCGGTTTCTGTATTTCTGGCCGAAGGCTCCCCAATCCGGGTAATGCGTGGAAAAAGGATTTGACCTTAATAAAAGCATTCTGTATAAATGAGCATGACTGACTTAATTTTTTAAGCTGTTCTTCCAATCATGCTGAATTTCGCGCGGCATTTATAATTCCAAACATGCAACGCAGCACCAGCTTTTGATAGTGTGCGGTATATTTTTTATCCGCACCGCTCCTTAACCGTTGTAACGCAAATTGTTGCATAACAATCAATGGCATTACAATGCGCTCGCGCAGTTTTACCGATGCACGGTTTACGGGGTTGTTTTCCATCAACTCATCCAATGAGGCTACCTCCAATACGCGCTTGCGCGAACGCTCAAACTCATCGAACATCAGGTTCCAGAATGCACCGAACTCCTCATCGTTGGAAAGGTACCGGGTGGCCGGGTAATACGTTTTGGTAAGCGACATCATACTATTGGCCAGCAAGGTGCGGAAGAACAACGAACGCCTGTATAGATTTTTCAGTTTAGTGAACTGGCCCTGGCTTTTCATTTCCTCCAGCGCTGAGCCCACGCCATAAAACCCGGGGATGTTCTGCTTCATTTGTGCCCACGCACCTACAAAAGGTATGGCCCTAAGGTCTTCAAACTTCAATCCATCCGATGCATTTCGTTTTACCGGCCGCGACCCGATGTTGGTTTCCCCAAAAAACGATAGCGGTGTAATTTTTTCAAGGTAGGGCACAAATTTCTCGTGCAGTTTCAACCCGAGGTATGACCGGTAGCCGGCATCAGCAAATGAATCCAACAAGGCCTTGTCTTCTGCCGTGAGGTCCCCCGACTCTTCACCGAATACATCCTGCTCAATGCCAGCCGAAAGCAATTGTTCAAGGTTAAACCTGCAGGAAGTAACTTTGCCGAAATTTGAGCTGATGGTTTGCCCCTGAACGGTAAGTTGCACTTCATGATC
This sequence comes from Cyclobacteriaceae bacterium, assembly GCA_025808415.1. Classification (NCBI taxonomy): domain Bacteria; kingdom Pseudomonadati; phylum Bacteroidota; class Cytophagia; order Cytophagales; family Cyclobacteriaceae; species Cyclobacteriaceae bacterium. The sequence continues at coordinate 589,736 of CP075525.1, read as the reverse complement.
TTCAATGGAGCTTCCTAATGAAGCATAAAAATCATGCGTATTTCCTCCTCCGCGTGCGGGTGGCCCTCCTCTTCCATCAAAAAATAAAACCGTTATACCATGTTTGCGCGAAATACGGGTGAGGTTCTCTTTCGCCCGAAAGATGGACCAGTTGGCGCGTAGGTAGCCACCATCCTTCGTGCCGTCTGAAAAGCCAAGCATAATCGTCTGCCGGCTTCCGCGTTTCTGTAAATGTTTTTGGTACTCGGGTATGGCGTACAAGGTCTCCATCACCTCTCCTGCATGCTTCAGATCATCAATGGTTTCAAACAACGGCACAATGTCAAGCGCCAATCCTTGTTTGGTGCCGATGGCCAACCGGGCTAATTGAAACACATTGATTACATCGCGTGCGCTGCCGCAGTTGCTGATTACGTAACGGTGGCAACCTTGTGTCCCATTTTGATTTTGGATTTTTTCAATACTAAATACTGAATCAATCAGCTCACGCACAAAAGGGTCTTTCACGTTGGCTTTCCGCAGATCAATCTTGGTCTTGAGAATGAGTTTGATCTTCTGTTCTTCCGAAAGCGAATCAACATGCTTTACCTTGTTTATCCTCAGCAATTCGTCCCATGCCAGTTGGTTCTTACGGCTGTCCTGGCGGATATCCATGCTGGCAAAAAAGAATCCGAACATGCTTACTTTCACAATAAATGCATCGAGCTGGTTGAGGAACAATCCCTCATGGTCTGCTTCAATTGTTTCCCGAATGCGAAACAAGTCTGTCAAAAGCTCATCAGCTTGCTGGTATCCCTTACCGTCAACATAAATGGCTTCATACACTTTACGTTCTGCCTCCACAATAAGGTTATCAACACCACGGAAGGTTAACCTGCGCCTGAGCATGCGAAGATCACGGTGATAGCATTTGAGAATAGTTTCTCTTAACCTAGCCGCTACCTTCAATGTAATATCGTGTGTTACAAATGGGTTCCCGTCACGATCGCCACCCGGCCAAAACCCAATGCGGAATAAATTGAAGTTTTTCCACGCGGTAACGGGCACCTGCAATTCCCTGAGCAATCGGCTCACAATTTGGGGCGCGGCATGATAGAAAACATTTTCCAGGTACCAGCACAAACTTACCGCTTCTTCGAAGGGCGTAGGTTTCTCCCGGTTAATAATGGGGGTTTTACCAAGTTGCTGCAGCAATTGGTTTATACCGGCAAGATCATCTTCACGGATGGCTTCTTCAAGGTCGTTGATTATCGCCAGCACGTTGCCGGGATAAAACTGCGTGGGATGTGCCGTTAACACCACCCGCACACTAAATTCTTCAAGTTTCTTTCTAAGCTTTTCCTTTTTCTCATCAGACGCTGCACGTACCAACAAGGCAGATACTGTACCTTTCCCATGCAGGTCGTTTACTTTGTCAAAGGCAGCATCTTCTATGGAATCAAAAAGCACCACTTGACGTTCGGCATATTGGATGAAGCTGAACAACAAATCGAACCTTTCTTCAGGGGAGGCTTTTGGGGCAAAGTCGGCAAAAAAATTTTCCATAATTTCCTGCGGATCTTTACGCTTTTCAAATCCCTCTTCTGCGTATTGCTGAACAAAGGGCAATAGCGTGCCCGTTCGGTATATTTTACTGAACGGCAGGTTCAGGAAAAGACTGTTATAGATGTGATACCGAGTTGAAACGATTTGATCGAAAGCTGAAGCCATGAACAAATCTAATTCCTACTGGGCAGATATTCCAAAGAAATGGAACGCTGTTTTCGCTAACAGTTGTGAGGTAGAAAAAAGAAATCGCGGCCCAAGGCCGCGATGACTCAGAAAAATACCGGATGAAAAAATCACTCCATCACTTCACCTTTAATAGTGAGCAACACTGTACTTTCAGAGGTGTTTGCTGTAACGGTTACCGTTTTGGAAAACACACCAGCCTTAGCTGCGTTGTAGGTAGCCTTAACAAAACCTTTTCCTCCGGACGGAATCGGGTCTTTGGTATACTCTGTAACAGTGCAACCACACGAGGCCTGAACGGTTGCAATTAGCAGCGGTTCATCTCCGGAATTGGTGAAGGTGAACGTGTGGGCTACCGGTTCATTCAATTTGATCTTACCGAAATCATAAAGGGTTTCATTCCAGGCAAAAGCTGCATCGGCTGTTGTTGCCGGTAATGGGCTGGTTACTACAGCCAGTTGTTGGGCTACGGCAACCACTGCTACTATGGTGGCCAGCATTAAAATCATAGTTTTTTTCATTGGACTTAATTGGTTTAGTTGAAACATTTAACTACTCGATCGATGCCTCAAACCACGGCATTCCTTTCAAAACCATGTGTTAACAAGTTGCCAAAAAATGTTAACGACTTGTTAAACCCTGTTTCCTGGCAAATTTTCCTTGTACTTTTAACATGTGAAAAGTTCCACCATCAGGCTTATTGTTGTGCTGGCTACCATTAGCATTCTGGGCATTTCGGTTACCCAGGTTTATTGGGTTAAGCGTGCCTTCGGTTTAAAAGAAGCAGAGTTTGACCGGCAAGTGAATACGGCATTAATTAATGTAGCCACACAAATCTTTTCCTTGAACAACACACCTTCGCCCGCCAACAACCCGGTAAAACAAATTTCTACCAATTACTATGTGGTAATGGTAAACAGTGAAATTGATGCAAGCCTGCTGGAGTTTCTGCTGCGCTCGGAATTTGAAAGGCGAAACATACAGGCCGACTTTGAATACGGCATATACGATTGCACACATGAAAAAATGGTTTACGGCAATTATGTTAAACTAAGCGACAAGGCCAGCAAACGTGAACAAAATCCAAACCTGCCCAAGTGGGCCGATGCCGGTTATTATTTTGGGGTTCATTTCCCGAACCGCGAAGCGCAGATACTAAACCAAATGGGTATTTGGTCGTTTTCAACGGCTGTGCTACTGATCGTGATCGTGTTTTTCGGATATACCTTATTTGTGATCCTCAAACAGAAACGTCTTTCTGAAATACAGAAAGACTTTATCAACAACATGACGCACGAATTCAAAACACCCATCTCAACCATTGCCGTTTCTACCGAAGTGTTGAAGGACACCAACATCATCCAACAACCCGAGCGCTTATTGCAGTATGCTACCATCATTGAAAATGAAAATAGACGCCTGAAGCAGCACGTTGAACGTGTGTTGCAAATGGCTAAACTGGACAAAGAAGATGTTGGACTAAAGAAAGAGGTAGTTAACCTGCACGAGCTTATACAGGAAGTAGTCCAGAGCATCGGCCTTGCATTACGGGAAAAACAGGGTTCAATCCAGTTGAACTTATCGGCTGTCTCCGCTAACCTTCAAGCCGACAAGCATCACCTTACCAATGTAATTTTTAATTTGCTTGATAACGCCATTAAGTATTGTACTGATAAACCTTCCATAACCATACGAACCGAATTGAAAGGAGAAGTACTTTCCCTAACCGTTGAGGATAATGGCATTGGTATAAGCGATGAAAACAAACGAAGGATTTTCCAGAAATTTTATCGTGTGCCTACCGGAAACGTGCACGATGTAAAAGGTTTCGGCCTCGGCCTGCATTATGTGAAACAAATTGTAGAGGCCCATCGTGGAAGGATTACCGTGACCAGTGAGCCCGGAAATGGCTGCGCATTCACCATATTATTACCAACCACATGAGTAAACCCTCCATACTTGTTGTTGAAGACGATCCGAACCTGGGGTTCGTTATTCAGGATAACCTGGGCACCAAAGGCTACGCTGTAACCTTGGGGCGTGATGGCGAAGAGGGATTGAAATTTTTTCATGAACAAAAATTCCAGCTTTGCATTCTGGATGTGATGATGCCTAAAAAAGATGGGTTCAGCCTGGCACGCGCCATACGTGAGCACGATCGCGATGTTCCCATTCTGTTTCTTACAGCCAAAACCATGACAGAAGACAAACTGGAGGGCTTTAACACCGGTGCCGATGACTACATTACCAAACCCTTTAGCCTCGAAGAACTGTTTTGCCGGGTAGAGGTATTCCTTAAACGTGCGAAAGCAGCAACCGCACCGGAAAAAACCATTTCCCTGGGCATTTATCTTTTTGATTATGCCAACTTCAAATTGAAAAACCACGTGGGTGAACGCACGCTCACATCGCGTGAAGCGGAAGTGCTCAGGCTGTTATTCATGCACCGCGACCGTGTACTGAAACGCGATGAGATCCTTAAAGCGGTATGGGGCGATGATGATTACTTTTTAGGTCGCAGCATGGATGTGTTTATCTCCAAGCTGCGTAAATATTTAAAAGATGACCCCTCCGTTCAGATTGTGAATTATCACGGGGTTGGGTTTAAACTGGAAATCGACCCGGTGGCTAACCCCTTACCTCACGGATAACTTTTCGCAAACGCTCAACACTAACAGGTTTGGAAACAAAGGCATGAACGCCTGAGTTTAGTGCCATGGTCACAACCTCCTCCTGGCTATCAGACGAGATCATAATAACGGGTGTCTTTTTGCCTTGCCCCTTATGCACGAAATCCAACACGGCATCACCATTTACATACGGCATATGAATATCGGTAACGATTAAATCATAATCGTTTTGCGCCAGCAAGTCCAATGCTTTTTGACCATTGTTAACCAAAGTCGCCTTAATCCCTTCTTCGGCCATGGCCACTTCAATTACCTTTAACACAACCTTATCATCTTCACAAACCAATGCTTTCATAATTATTTTAGATTTCAGGTAAGGCAAATTACGCGAATATTTCCTTTAAAACGGGAATGGACTTAAACTCCGCTGGCGAATCCAGGTGATCTTTATAGAAGTTCAGCAATACATCCAGCAAATTTCTGCGCTGCAACACGGTTAAGAAAAGATTAGTGTTAAAGTCGGCTGCTAAAAGTTCAGTCAACAAATCTTCCAACGTGCTGTCAACCATCCTTCGACCGATCACCTCCTGCACATCGTGGGCACCAAACCCGAGTAACCGGCTTAGCTTCACCATAAAAACCAGGTGAAAATTTTCAAAATCCTTCTCAGCATCGTCCAGCCCGATCAATGTGTGGGATATAAAGTCATATAATTCGTGTGCATGGCTTTCATCTTTTACAGCCCTGTTCAGCAGTTCAGCCAAAAACATGGCAATGGCCGATTTTTTTACATCAGCGTGCAAGGTGCGGTACTGGTGCAGGCATTTCACTTCTTTCATACGCTTTACCTGCGCATTTTCTTTGTGGTACACCACCATATCCAATAGGGTAAGTGGCTGGTAAAGTGCTATTTTTCCTTTGGCCGATGATGTTCGGACGCCATTAACGATATAACCCTGCAGGCCGAACTGTTCGGTAAACACATTTACAATAATGGAAGTGTCGCCAAACTTGGTAAAGCGAAAAACTATACCTCGGGTTTTATTGAGCATGATGCAAAGGTAGAATCAAATTGCTCCACTATTTGGTGGATTAGTTTACTACTGCAATCTTACCGATCACACTATTGGAGCCGTCTTGTGAAATAGCGATTACCAGGTACATACCCGTGGCTGCACGTTTGCCGTTGTAATCGCGAACATGCCACGTGGCCGTGCCGCCACTGGCCATGGTTTCCCAAATCAACTTACCGGCAATGTCGGTAATTTTCACCCGGGCATCAGTGGCCAACCCCGAAATACTAACCTGGCCTGTAAATTCAGCAGTAACCGGGTTTGGGAAAATTTTCACCAGGTCGAACGTTGGTTTACTCACCGTAGCATCTGAACGGTAAGATGCAATACCTTTATCGGTTGCAAAAAATACTTCACCGGTTATCGGTTGGATTTCAATATCCACAATCCGATCGGATAGCAGAGGGCTGTTGGCGGTATTAAAATTCAAAATCTGTTTTTCACCAAACGGATCAAACAACCATAGCCCCCGCTGTGTACCCATCCATTTTCGGTTTCCGCCATCCACCGCTATTGCCGTTACTGTTTCATCACGCAATAAAAAACGACCCTCAAAAACAGGTTTGGCAGAATTTACAGTTCCGGAAAAAACCTGGGCAGGGTTTGGAAAGTAAGCAACACCGGCATTGGTACCTACCCACACCTGGCCTTCGCGGTCATTGGCAATTGAAAATACCGACCGGCTGGGCAAAGCGCCTGATCCGGCCACTTCATTCAGGTAAACATGTTGGGCTCTTTCGCGGTTGTAAACCAATATGCCACCGCCTTGCGTAGGGTTGAGTACCATCCAAACCTGGCCAATCCGATCAATTAAAAGTTCTGTTGGGAATTGCGCTGCAACCACCGGAAACGAAAAAGATTGCCAGGTGTTATCGTTTTTTAATAAGTGCAACGATGAAGCAGAACCATAATTGGTTACCCAAAGGCCATCTGGCGATGAGGCGATAGCCGTGATTCTATTGGTTGAAAGCGGACTGTTACCGTTGTTGTAAATTGTACTTGATCCGTTATCGATTACCTGAAGTCCGCCACCAAAAGATGAAGCAAAAATTTTACCAGGCTTAAAGTCAACATCGGTAACATCGGTGGTGATCAGCGAAGCAGCAGTACTCCACATGCCCGATGCAAATACATTTACTTCTTCATTTTTATCAGCCGGCAAAAAGTTAACCGTATATCCTCCAGCTGTAGCGAAAACTTGATTGGAGGGGCTCAAAGCCAACCGAAAGGCACCAGAAAATGTGGGGCCGTTCGGTATATACGACTGAAAACTTCCGGCCTTATCGGAGACCAGGCCATTTCGCAAATCACCGATCCAAAACTTTCCCGAGCCGTCCTGGAGGGCATACACTGGCTTTTGAATTTTTTCATGCTGGATTTGTGTAAGCGTTCCGGAAGGATTTAGCGACCACAGGTTATTGCCTTCTGTGATAAACAAATTGTTAGTAGTCGTTAAAGCGCCAAAGCCTGAGCCCGGAAAGTAGGCGAGAGTCCATATGCCGTTTTCCCTCGCATATAAACCAGCCCCATCAATGGCGGCATAAACTTTCCCATTAAAAGCAGCAATTGATTTTACACTGGAATTGAAGGCACCCGGGTTAAATCTTTTCCAATTGGCAAAGTCAAGTAGGTTATCCGTTAGTAAGCCGGCCAGCACACCATTTTGCGTGGCTAGAAAAATACTATCACCGAGAATAGTCGATTGCCGGATGGCCAATAATTGTCCTGCGGGGCCAAGGTCGCGCCAGGTTTCTTTTACTTGCAGTTGGTTTAAATCAAAAACGACCATACCATAATCGGCCGATAAAAAGGCAAGCCCACCCGACACATAAACATGGTTGATCTTTTTCGAGCCCGGTATAGTTGAGGAGCTTTTCAGGCTGCTGAAAGAGATTATTTCTGAAGCACGCACGATATCCAACATACCATCGGCATAGCTAATGAGCAATTGACTGCTTGGTTGATCGAACGCCATGGAAGTGATGTCAGTGCCGCTTAAACCATCCATTTTTGTGAGGGTTGAAAGGCTGTTATCGGCATGTACAACCACAATGCCGTTTGAAGATGCCGCATAAACTTTACTTGCGCTAAGGGCAACGGCATGTATGGCGTTATACGAATTATGGGTACGCCAGGCACCCGTTGGAATTTCTTGTGCGTAACAATAGCCCACAGTCGATGGCCCATGGACTATCATAAAAACAACCCATAAGAAGTAGAAGAATTTACTCATCAATCATATTTCGCCTTTTCATCCCCTCCACAAAACTCCTGCGGCTTCGGGCTTCGTATTCTGCTTTCTCACCCAGCATTACCTGCTCATTATTTTGGGATAATCGGTAAGAGAACGAAGCGAGTTCACCGGTTCGTGCGCAAATCGCATGAACTTTGGTTACAAATTCTGCAATGGCCAGCAAGTACGGCATGGGGCCAAAAGGTTTACCTTCAAAATCCATATCCAGCCCGGCCACAATTACGCGCTTGCCGCCATTGGCCAACGTGTTGCAAACCTCAATAATGGCATCGTCAAAAAACTGGGCTTCGTCAATCCCTACCACATCACAATCACCGGCCAGTAATAAAATATCACTGGCAAAGTTTACCGGTGTTGAGCGAATAACGTTTTCATTATGCGATACAATATTTTGTTCATGGTACCGCTTATCGGTTACAGGCTTAAAAATTTCTACTTTCTGCTTGGCAATAAGGGCCCGGTTAAGCCTGCGTATAAGCTCTTCTGTTTTTCCTGAGAACATGCAGCCACAAATCACCTCAACCCAACCGGTTCGGCCGTGGGGCTCCTTTTTACCTAAGTGTGGTTCAATAAACATAGGTGCAAGTTAATAGTACACAGCCGATACTCCATAGCTATTCCCCTTAAGGCAAATAGTGGACATGCGGAAATTTGCCGGCCTCCGAAACATTTATAATTATATCTCCTTTGAGTTTTACCTGACACGCCAAACGCTCATGGGGCCGTAGCAGTCCTTGCTTTTCAAACCTTAGTTCTGCCGGGGTTAACGGCATCAGGCTGTCCTCCCCCTCAATGATAATCGCCTTGCAGGTGGTACACCTTCCCTTTCCTCCGCAAGCATGCATCCAATCAAGTCCCTGCTCGTGTATAAGCGAAAGCAAGGGTTTTGAGAAATCTGCTGTTTCAAATGATTTTCCGAGATTCTGTATCACAATTCTTGCCATCTTGCGTTCAAGAGAATAGCCGTAAACATTATTTTTACAGCTAACAAGTATACACCAATAATTGATTACCAACCACTATGGATGAAAAGATCAGCCTAGAAGCCATTGCCTTATACAGCGATGCCTATGCGGATAAAATGCTGAAGAAGTTTTTTGCCGTTAAAAACAGGATTACCGGCCAAGAGGTATTGGTGTTCTCCGATATCCAACAGGTAAACCTTTTTATTGTCCGTGAATTATTCAAAACCTGGAAAGAAGAGATAAAGAAACTAAAGAGCCCATTTTTTGATTACGATAAACCCGATGTAAAAGAAGCCCTTGAAACTTTTATGAATGTGCTGTCGAAAAACATTTCGATCGATCAGGCACATTTTGCACCCTTGCTAAAAAAAGCAGTCAGCCAAACCTTGTTGGTGATCTTCAATCCGTACGACTATTTCTCCATGATGGTGTCAGGACCTCATAATAAAATTGTGGTCGACAGCTTTAAAGAAGACATAAAATACCTGCGTATTAATAAAGCACCGCTTGAAAAACTACTGGAGCATTTTGAAGAGAAAAAAATAAATGAACTATCCGGCAATGAAGCCTTTGCCATGCTTGATCACATACTGGAGGAAGTGAATTTTACCCCTGAAGATGTTGATTCATTTATAACGCGGTTTAGTGCCGTTGAACCGCTTGACCCGGAGAAACTATACGTAAAAAAGCCTGAGCCACCGCCACCGGCCATACCGTCAACACCTAAGCCGGACAAAGCTGAAAAATCCACCCTGCATGATTCGTTGGCACAAGAACCTAAACCAACCCTGGCCGATAACTTCAGGAAGATTGATCGCATTAAAGACCGGCTCACCATTAACCAGAAATTCATGTTTACGAAGGTGCTCTTTCATGGCGATTTTGAATTGTTCAGCAAGGCCATTGACGACCTGGACCGCTTAAGCGATATGCCGGCTGCCCTTAAGTACATGGAAAAAATGTATGACGAATGGGACCGTGAAAGTGAGGAATTTCACGAATTTATGGAGATGGTGGAAAAACGATTCAGTTGATCCCCCGTGCATGCATGGGTATAAAGATTATACGCTAAAAGCCAAACTCAATAGTTTCAATGCTATTGAAGATGAATTATCCCGGTTGAATGCCTTGTTTGTTGGTACCGACAAACAAACCGACTACTATTTTCAGGTTGCAAAGGGAAAACTAAAATTAAGGCAAGGCACAATTGAAAATTTAATCACGCATTACGAGCGGATACCCGAAAACGGAATTGAGAAAACCATTGTTTATCGCTATGAAAAAAATCCCTCCGTTGAGGAAATAGAATCCTTAAAAGAAAGCAGAAACATTATTGGTAAAGTTGAGAAGCAAAGAAAAATTTACTGGCTTGAAAATGTAAAAATCCATTTGGATAAAATGGATGACGGGCAGCAGTTTATTGAAATTGAGGCCATTGATGTTAGCAACCGGTTTACTGAAAATGATTTGAAGGAACAATGTTTCGACATCAAATCGAAACTTGCCATTAACGATGAAGACGTAATAAGAACTGGATACCTGCCCCCTCCCTATAACACCCCACAGGCTTAGAGTCGCTGCAGCATTTGGCTACGGTGGGCATCCAACTTGAGCAGGATAAACAACAAAATAGTAAAGCTCCACAGCGATGAACCACCATAGCTGAAAAACGGCAGGGGTATACCAATAACCGGAAACAACCCGATAGTCATGCCGATGTTCACGGCAAAATGAAAGAAGAAAATACTGGCCACACTATAGCCATAGACCCGTGCAAACCGGCTCTTCTGGCGCTCGGCCAAAAAAATCACCCGTAAAAGAAGCGCAACAAACAATACAATAACCACCAGGCTGCCCATCCATCCATGTTCCTCACCTATCGTGCAAAAAATAAAATCGGTACTTTGCTCGGGAACAAAATCAAACTTGGTTTGTGTGCCCTTTAAAAATCCTTTACCCGTAAAACCCCCACTGCCAATAGCAATTTTTGATTGGGTCACGTTCCAGCCGTATCCTAAGGGATCGGCCTCCGGATTGATCAACGCTTTAACCCGGTTTTGCTGGTGCGGCTTTAATACATCGGTAATGATGTAGTCAACACTTTCAATTACCCCCACAATGAGTAAGGCCCCGATGGAAAGTAAGGCAATCCGTTTAAAACTTTTACGGCCCAACAAAATGGTTACCCCTAAAATAACCGCCATCCCTGCGTATAGATAGAATTCATTTTCGATGAGCAGGGTAAGTATAAAAATTACAGCAGCGGCCAAACCCACCAAAATCAGGAAGGGCGACATCCCTTCCCTGAAAAATACAATTACAAACACGGTAAACACCAATGCGGTTCCGGTGTCCTTTTGCAGTAAGATCAGGGCCATGGGCACTCCAATCATTATAAACAGGATAATTTGATTGCGTAACCTGTCCATCCTGAAGCCCACCGTGCCGATAAACTTCGCCACGGCCAAAGCGGTGGCAAACTTGGCAAACTCCGATGGTTGAACCCCGAACGAACCGATACCAAGCCAGGCTTTGTTTCCGCCTACTTCCTTACCCACTACCGGAACCAAAATCAACAAAAAAAGTATTGAGCCGTAAATCAGGTAAGCAGCAGCCTCGTAAAAGCGCATGTCAACAATAAGTATGGCCAGTATTATAATAGCCGAGGCTGCAATAAAAATCAATTGCCTTCCGGAGTTCAAAGAAAGATCAAAGATGCTTTGGTGTGCCGTTTCATCATAAACGGCTGCAAAAATATTAAACCAGCCCAGCATTACCATTACCATGTAAATCAACACGGTAACCCAATCCATTTTATTCGATATGGCTTCTTCCCTTCTCATTCCATATCCATGTTAACTTTTACCGGTTGTGCCGTTGGAGTGGCCCGAACAACAGGATCAAGAAAATCTCCTTTCAATACATAAGCTTCCAACGGTTTTCGCTTCACTTCACCGGTTAAATATTTTTCAATCATTAAACTGGCGATAGATGCAGCCGAGCGCCCACCCCAGCCTGCGTTTTCAACATACACGGCAATAGCAATTTTCGGATCTTCTTTGGGGGCAAAAGCCATGAACACGGAGTGATCGTATCCATGCGGGTTCTGCGCTGTTCCTGTTTTTCCACACAATGCAATACCAGGAATGATCGCACGCTGTGCGGTACCGTAAATAGCATCGCTCATGGCATCCTGAACAAACGAAAAGTAAGCCGAATCAATGCCGGTTTCGTGGCGTAAGGTGTACCGTGGATCCATTTCAGCACCGTCAATAGCTTTTACCAGGTGTGGTGTGTAGAAGTAACCCTTGTTCGCCATAATGGCCGCAATGTTTGCCATTTGCAGGGGTGTTACCAGCATTTCGCCTTGCCCTATACTGAGTGAGTAGATTGTAGAAAATTTCCACCTTCCCTCGCCATAAATCCGGTTGTACAAATTGCTGGTAGGCATTTGTCCTCCTTTTTCGCTGGGCAAATCAACACCCAGGGGTTCACCTAAACCAAAGCGCTTCACATATGCGCGCCAATTGTCCAGGCCTATGCGTGAATCAATAAATGTATTGGGCGATTTATTTTGATTAATGATCCTGCGAAAGGATTGATGAAAATATGGATTGCAGGAATATTGAATGGCCCCATGCAAATTGGTTGGGTTTGGATGGTTATGACAGTTTACAAGGGACCGATCGCATGGAAAACGAGTGTCGTAGGTCAGCACGCCTTCCTGTAACCCGATCAGTGATTGAACAATCTTAAAAATAGATCCGGGCGGGTACATGGCCATAAGCGGCCTGTTAAACAAGGGCTTGGTGGTATCACTGCTGACCAACACAAAGTTGGCGCTAAACTTTTTTCCGGTAAGCATGGAGGGATCGTACGAAGGGCCCGAAACCATCGCGAGCACTTCACCGGTTGAAGGCTCAAGCGCCACAATACTTCCCACTTTACCATACAGCAGGTATTCACCATATTCCTGAAGTTTCAGGTCAATTGAGGTGATCAGGTTTTTTCCAGGAATGGATAATGTATCATACGCACCATCTTTAAAAGAACCCTTTTCGATACCTTTTACGTTTCGCAATTTGTACTGAATACCCCGCTGGCCGCGAAGAAAAGTTTCATAATAGGATTCAATGCCACTTTGCCCGATGTAATCCCCCTGCCTGTAAAGTTTTGATGAGTCGCGGTCAAGCTGCGGTTTGCTGATTTCGCTGACGTACCCAACGGCATTTGCGAGCGAACGCGTTGCATAAGCGCGTGAGGTCCGCGGTTGAATGTAAAATCCCTTAAACTCATCCAGGTGTTCCTGTATTTTGGCAAAATCGTAATTTGACAGTTGCTTAATAAAAACGGTAGGCTTATAAGGGGAGTATTCCTTGCGGGCACGCAACTCTTTAAACTTTACATTCAACTCGTGTTGTGTCATGTCAAACACCTCACAAAAACGCGCTGAATCCAGGCTGGATACTTCCCGCTTTACAATAAGCAGGTCATATTCGGGTGAGTTGTAAACCAACAAGTTCCCGTTTCGGTCGTAAATCAAACCGCGAAACGGGTACTCAATATTTTTCATGATCGAGTTGCTGTCGGCTAATTGAGCGTACCGGTCATCCAACAACTGGATAAAAAAAAGCTTACCCAGAAATACTATTCCGGTAAGTACAATAACAACTTGCAATATCTCTTTCCTTCCTTCATTCATGAGCTTCTTCCGGGAAAGACGTACTCTACAATCAGCATCACCAGTAAGGTGTAGGCCGTACTGGTAATAACTTTAATAAGGGTATGCCAAAAATAATCAAACCCACCGGCTTCTGTATAAAATAATACAGCATGATGGAGGAAGATAAGGGGAAGCGCATAGGTTATAAACCATTGAACACCATTGTTGGCCACACTGGGCAGGGCATTGGCATCATACCCACCCTGGGGTGTTAAACCAGCCAGCCAATAATTACGCACGTACATCAGCAGCACACTGGCCAAGGCGTGCAGCCCGAGACTGTCATAAAATACATCAACGGAAAAACCCATAACAAAACCCAGGGCCAGCAGGATGAGCGGGTTGGTTTCAACCGGCATGAGCAACAAATAACCTACGTACAAGAAGCAAAACGCTACATGAAACATCACGGCATTCTTGAGAATGATTACCTGGAAAAACAGGTAAACGAAGAATACCAGTACTTGTACAACAATTGATCTGCTCATCGCTTCATGTCGGGAATTTGAAGTTCAAGTGAATCAAGTTCATGCAGCAGGTTGCTTTTCACTACCGATACAAAGGATAGTTTGCGGAAATCCTGCGCCAGGCGTACCCGCAACTCATAAAATGGTGCTTCTTCACGCAACTCTATTTTTTCGACCGTGCCAATCATTATGCCTTCCGGAAAAACCCCGCTGTAACCTGATGTAACTACGGTATCGCCAACCGTCACACGCACATGCCGGGGAATAAACTCAAATTCAACTACCTGTGGATCGCGCCCGTCCCACTGTACAGTGCCAAAATGCCCGGTGCGTTTAAGCAAGCCCGAAATACGCAGGTTAATATTCAAGAGCGAAGTTACTACACTAAAATGACCGGAGGTCATTTTAACCTTACCCACAACACCGTTGGGGCTTATTACGGCCATGCCCGAAGCAATGCCATCACGGCTCCCTTTGTTAATGGTTATAAAATTTGTGTAACGATCGGTAGAGTTATTGACCACCTTGGCACTTTCAAAATCGAACCTACTGGCAGAATCGTGTTGGTTTGTTCCTGTTGCACGAAGTTGGTTTTGTTGCTCCACTTCCTTTCGCAAACGGGCATTTTCTTCGGCCAACTCCTTGTTTACCTCACGCAGCGAAAAATAATCGCGCATGGTTTGCGAAAAATTGTTCACCCCGCCCACAAAACTATTCGATGAATTGAAAAAACGGGCTCCCTGGTATTGATTGTTTTGGATAATTAACCAGGCACAGAACAATTCCAACAAAAGGAAAGTAAAGAAGGCGCGATATTGATAGAGAAATAAAAATATCCGCTCCATGGAATCATGTCATCAACACCGCGCGATATTGATGCAGGTTTTTAAGTGCAGCCCCGGTTCCGCGCACCACGGCACGCAGTGGATCTTCTGCCACATGTATGGGCAATTTGGTTTTAAGGGCAAGTCGCTTATCCAATCCCCGAAGCAGTGCACCTCCACCCGTAAGGTAAATGCCACGCTCATAAATATCGGCTGATAGTTCCGGAGGAGATGTCTCCAGCGCCTTCAACACGGCCTCCTCAAGTTTTGATACCGACTTGTCCAACGCAAAGGCAACTTCGGAATAGGAGATCTTAATAGTCTTGGGTATGCCGGTCATTAAATCCCGGCCACGAACTTCGTAGTCATCCGGGCCGTCATCCAGCTCGGTCAATGCCGAGCCGGCCTCAATCTTTATCCGCTCGGCCGAGCGCTCACCAATCAGCAGGTTGTGCTGACGCCTCATGTAATCGAGTATGTCGCGGTTAAAGGTATCACCTGCAACACGAATGGACTGATCGCATACAATACCGGAAAGGGCTATTACGGCAATATCCGTAGTTCCTCCGCCAATGTCCACAATCATATTGCCGATTGGCTGTTCAATGTCAATGCCTGTACCAATAGCTGCGGAGATTGGCTCGTAAATCATGTACACCTCTTTGGCACCGGCATGTTCGGCACTATCGCGCACAGCTCGTTTCTCAACCTCTGTAATGCCCGATGGAATGCAGATTACCATGCGGTAGGATGGCGGGAATAAACGCTTACCTGTGTCGATCATCTTGATCAATCCGCGGATCATCAACTCGGCCGCCTGGAAGTCGGCAATCACTCCTTCTTTTAAGGGGCGTATGGTTTTTATATGATCGTGAGTCTTTTCATGCATCTGCATGGCCTCCCGGCCAATGGCGAGTACCTTGCTGGTAGCTTTGTCCAAGGCAATTATGGATGGTTCGTCCACCACGATTTTGTCTTTGTAGATAATAAGAGTGTTTGCTGTGCCAAGGTCTATAGCAATGTCGCTGGTGAAAAAATCAAAAAAGCCCATGTATCGGTTTAAAAAATTGGTTTATGGATTAAGGTTTGAATTTACCAAAATATTCATTGGGTGCCCCCTTGCAGTAATATTTTAACTGCTTTTTCGTGATTTTGCCGATCAATGCTTAAAGTGACGGATGCCCGTGAAGGTCATTGCCATACCATGGGCATTACAATAGTCGATCGAATCCTGATCGCGTACTGAACCGCCAGGCTGAATGACAGCTTTAATACCCTGCCCATAGGCAATCTCTACACAATCCGGAAAAGGGAAAAAAGCATCGGATGCCATAACCGCTCCGCTAAGGTTAAATCCAAAAGCTTTGGCCTTTTCAATGGCTTGCTTGAGCGCATCAACACGTGATGTCTGCCCGACACCGCTCGCCAATAACTGGCCATTCACCGCCAGCACAATGGTGTTCGATTTGGTATGCTTGGCAATTTTGCTGGCAAACAATAAAGCCTTTACCTGGTCGGGTGAAGGGGCAACGGTTGTTACTACTTGCAAATCTGATTCGGAATCTGTTTTGCGGTCGGCATCTTGCTCAATTACGCCATTGAGCAAACTTTTGAATTGTGTCTTTTCAGAAAGGGGTTGCTTTTGCAGCAATAGCATTCTGTTCTTCTTTGATTTGAGCAGGGTAAGTGCATCATTATGGTAAGCCGGGGCAATCAGTATTTCGAAAAACAGTTTATTTAATTCTTCAGCAGCTTCCAAATCAACCGGCTTATTGGTTGCCAACACACCACCAAAGGCTGAAACGGTATCGGCCTGAAAAGCTTTCAGGTAGGCGCCCTTAACCGTGGTATCTGTTGCTGCACCACAAGCGTTGGTATGTTTAATAATGACAAAAGCGGTTTCATTTTCAAATTCCTGCAGCAAGTTCACAGCAGCATCAACATCTACAAGGTTGTTGTAGGATAATTCTTTACCATGAAGCTGTTCGAATAATTCCTCCAGGTTTCCGAAAAACGTTCCATGTTGATGGGGGTTCTCACCATACCGGAGCGCTCTGCCCTGCTGAACGCTTTTCTTAAAAGAAGAAATTGTTAGATCCTGTTTGAAATAATTAAAAATCGCTGAGTCGTAATGCGAGGTGACATCAAATGCCATGGCCGCAAAAGTTTTTCGATCAGCCAGGTCGGATGAACAGTTTTTTGATTCGAGCAACTGTAATACTTGTGCATATTGCTTGCGGGAAGAAACGATGAGCACATCCTTGAAATTTTTTGCCGCACCACGAATCAGTGAAATGCCACCTATGTCAATCTTCTCTATAATCTCCTCTTCCGAACCTCCGGCTGCAACGGTTTCTTCAAACGGATATAAATCCACGATGACCAAATCAATAGCCTGTATGGAGTGCGCTTTTGCTTCCGCAAGGTCGTCCGCTTCATTGCGCCTAAACAATATGCCCCCAAAAATTGCCGGGTGCAGTGTTTTAACACGGCCGCCAAAAATAGAGGGATAGCCCGTGAGTGTTTCCACCGGAATTACCGGATAGCCCAGCTTTTCTATGTATTGTTGTGTGCCCCCGGTAGAGACAAACTCTACACCGACTTTACCCAAAAGGTGCACGATCGGGTCGAGGTTCTCTTTGTTGTAAACTGAAATAAGGGCGCGGGCAATCTTACGATTGGACATGACGTGATGAGGATGGTTATCGAAACCGCAAAAGTAGAAGTAATGACTTAAGGTTCAAGGCGAACCGGAAAATTTTAGGACTTCTTGCGATTGGCCAGGTAAACCCCACCGATAATGGCAACCATGCCGATATAATGGCCCAGGTACAAACGCTCCCCATCCAGCACGCCCCACATCACCGCCACAATGGGCATTACATAGGTTACTGAACTGGCAAAAAGTGGTGTGCTGATTTTCACCAGTCTGTTAAACAGAAAGGTGGCGATGGCAGTACTCATCATACCCAATAACACAATATAGCCAAAAGCCGGCCATGCCCCTTCATGCGTTGAAAACTTGTCGGTAAAATCGGTGAAGACAAATAGATAGGTAAGCGCCAGCGGGCCAATCAGCAACAACGAAACACTGGTGATGGCCAACGAACCAACATCGGCAATTTTAAACTTGATGAAGTTCAGGTTTGATCCGTACAACACGCAGGCAATTACAATCAACAAAGCATAAAGATTAATGCCCTCCACTTTACCTTCCGATCGCGAAAGCATGAGCATAAATGTTCCGGCAAAGCCAAGTACGATACCCACTACAGCAATGGCCCGAAAACGTTGTTTAAAAATAACGGCACCTATTAACATGGTAAAGATTGGTGTAAGCGTGTTTAGTATTCCGGCTATGGAACTATCCATTCGGGTTTGTGCCACCGAAAAAAGAAAAGCCGGAATGAAAATGCCCATAAGGCCGGAAAGCAATAGCCTTGGGAAATGTCTCGATTTAAGTTCGCGCAACTTTACCAACGCGGCCGGCAATAAGAACAGGGCTGCTGCTGAAACACGCATGGCACCCACTTCGTCCGGATCAAAAACTTTCAACCCTTGCTTTATGAGTATGAACGAGGTTCCCCAGATCAAGGAACACGTAATTAGCAAAAATACGGCAGTGCCTTTTGTAGACTCGGACATAAAGTAAACCGGGTGCAAAGATTGACAAACAGCCAGCCATTTCAAATCTGTTTTCTTGCGATTATTTTAAGCCGGTGTGGCAATGCCTGAATAGGCCTCGCTTACTTCGTCCAGTATGGCAAAGAGTTCAGGCACGTCAAGGGTTTCAACCAGGCGCATGCGAAAGGGTTTGAAATCCGGGATGCCTTTGAAATAATTAGTGTAATGCCTGCGCATTTCCAACACACCTGTTTTATCCCCTTTCCAACGGATGGAAAATTCGAGGTGTTTTTTGGTAACCCGAACTCGTTCCGAAATATCCGGTGGCAACGGACGTTCACCGTGTTGAACATAATGTTTAATTTCGTTGAATATCCAAGGGTAGCCAATGGCCGCCCGGCCGATCATTACACCATCAACACCATAACGGTTTTTGTATTCCAAGGCTTTTTGTGGTGAGTCGATATCGCCATTGCCAAAAATTGGAATTTGCAGTCGCGGATTTTCTTTGAGCCTTCCGATCAATGTCCAGTCGGCTGAACCTTTATACATCTGTGCGCGTGTTCGCCCATGTACTGTTAAGGCCTGTATGCCAATATCCTGAAGCCGCTCGGCTACTTCAAGTATATTCTTCGTGCTGTCGTCCCACCCCAAACGGGTTTTTACTGTAACCGGAAGGTGAGTAGCTTTTACAACCGCTTCCGTCATCTTTACCATCTTCGGAATATCCTGTAACAAAGCTGCACCAGCTCCGCGGCAGGCAACATTCTTCACCGGACAACCATAGTTAATGTCGATTAAATCGGGTTGAACAGTTGTGGCAATTTCTGTCGACTGAATCATGTGTTCAATGTCGCTGCCAAAAAGTTGTATGCCGATGGGCCGCTCGTATTCAAAAATGTCGAGTTTCTGTTTGCTCTTGGCGGCATCACGGATCAAACCTTCAGAAGAAATAAATTCCGTATACATTAAATCGGCCCCATTCTCCTTGCACACGGCACGAAAGGGCGGATCGCTCACATCCTCCATCGGTGCCAGCAGCAGCGGAAAATCCCCCAGTTCTATTTTGCCGATTTTGACCATAATCAATTTAACCCCCTAAACCTCCATCTTTAAACCTCCAAGGTCTTAAAAACCTTGGAGGTTTACTAAGAGGTTTTAGGCTATTTAAACCGCAAAGATAATACGTATTTGGAAGGATTTACTGATTTTTGGGCTCCTTCAAAAGAAGGTAAAATTCTATGCATAGCGCCAGCGTATCCGACAGGCATCCTTTAGTATCACTCTTGTTCATCATCATTATGGTAGGCACAGGCTTTTTGCTTATCGGGCCTGCCCTGGGTATTGGTGTTGCCTCTTCCTTTTACGAAGGAGATGACCTTTTGCATGCGCTTACTTCCGATCCGGATTACTCGGTATACATTCCCCTTATGATCACCCAAGGCATCGCCAGCTTTGTTGGATTGATTTTGTTCCCGTTGTTACACATTCGATTTCTTGAACAAAAACCGCTGCGGCCATTTTTTACTTTACAGGAACCCTGGTTTGCGCTTATCCCTTTAATCGTCATCATTGGCATCGGCTTTCAGGTTGCGCTTACACCTGTTATTGAGTGGAACATGAATATCCAGTTTCCGGAATTCATGAAAAGCTTTGGTGAGTGGGCACGCGAACGCGAAGATGCATTAATGAGGCTCACCAAAACAATCACCAACTTTCAATCCCAACGGGATTTGATCATCGGTGTTTTTGTAATTGCAGTAATACCGGGTATAGGGGAAGAACTTGTATTTCGCGGGTTGATTCAAAATGAACTGAAGCGTGCCACTGGCAATGCCCACATGGCCATTTGGGTTGCGGCTATTTTGTTCAGCGCCATACATACACAGTTTTTTGGCTTTGTGCCCAGGGTAATGTTAGGGGCTTTGTTTGGTTATTTATACTTATGGTCCGGCAATTTATTTATACCCATGATCGCACACTTTTTCCATAACGGCTTTACACTGATCATGCTCTACCTCTATCAGCAGGGTTTAATTGACGTGGACATGGATAGTGATCAAGCAGCGCCATGGCCTTGGGTAATCACCGGCCTTATTACCACATTTGTACTTTTGCTTTATTTCAGAAAGCTTTACGCCACCAAACAATCAACCTTTACTCCGTGACGAAAATTTTATCCGGCTATAGCAACCTTACCCAACGATTAGTCACCGCCATTATTGGAGCAGCCGCCATTATTGCAGGTGTGGCTTATGGTGAATGGACTTACTTCGCGGTGTTTTTCGTTATTTGTTTTTTCTCGTTACTTGAGTTTTATAAACTGGCCGGCCTTGATGGCTTAATACCCCTGAAAACACTCGGTACGTTTAGTGGCATAACCTTGTTTGCCCTTTCATTTTTTATTGAGCGCAATACCATCTCTCCCCGGTACTACCTTTTGTTTTTTCCGCTGGCATCGTTGGTTTACCTGGTGAAGCTTTATAAAAAAACCGAGCGAAAACCTTTTACCAACATAGCCTTTACATTTCTGGGTATCTTTTATATAGCCGTTCCGTTCGCGTTGTTAAACCATGCTGCTTTTGAAAACGGCTATTACAATTATGAAATAATACTGGGTGCCTTGCTAATCCTGTGGGCCAGCGATACCGGGGCCTATTTTGCCGGCACCTTATTTGGTAAGCATAAACTCTTTGAACGTATCTCACCCAAAAAATCGTGGGAAGGGTTTTGGGGCGGGGCAGCCCTGGCCATTGCTATGACCTACGGAATAAGCCTGTACTTTCAAAGCCTTACCATTGTTAACTGGTTAATTGTTTCCTTTCTGATTATTATAGGGGGAACCTTTGGCGACCTGGTGGAATCCCTTTTAAAAAGAAGCATTGAAATAAAGGATTCCGGTGATAGCCTCCCGGGGCACGGTGGTTTTTTAGACCGGTTTGATGGCTTGTTTATTTCGGCACCCTTTATTGCCGCTTATCTTGAAATTTTTTGAGTGGCTACACTTTACCGTTCATACCTTTTTCCTTCTAACCCCATAAGGCAGGATTGGAATTTACCCTATCTTTGCAACCGATTTAACGTTCTGTTTTAAGTGATTTAAATCAGATGGTGCTGCTTTAGAAAAACCTACTTTTACCGCTACTTTTTACAACTATGGCATATATAGAACCTGCTCCCCTTAAAGACAAAGAAAACCCGTTTGAAGCAATGATGTCGCGCTTTCACGAAGCGTCACAGTTACTCGGGCTTGAAGAAGAAGTTTATAACGTTTTAAAATCGCCTGCCCGCCAGGTAATTGTTTCCCTGCCGGTAACCATGGATGACGGCAGCATTAAAGTATTTGAAGGCTACCGCGTGGTGCACTCAAATATTCTTGGCCCTTCAAAGGGTGGTATCCGATATGATCCGCACGTTAACCTGGATGAAGTGAAAGCATTGGCAGCCTGGATGACCTGGAAGTGTGCCGTTGTTGATATTCCCTATGGCGGTGCAAAGGGTGGCATAACTTGTAACCCCCGCCAGATGAGTGCCGGTGAAATTGAACGCCTTACCCGTGCATACACCAGCGCGATGATCGACATTTTTGGGCCCGACCGTGATATCCCCGCGCCTGACATGGGAACGGGCCCGCGCGAAATGGCGTGGTTAATGGACGAATATTCCAAAACACAAGGTATGACGGTGAACGCAGTAGTAACCGGCAAGCCCCTGGTATTGGGTGGATCACTCGGAAGAACCGAAGCCACAGGTCGCGGAGTAATGGTTTCCACCATGTCGGCCATGGAAAAAATGAAAATCAATCCATATAAAGCTACCTGTGCCGTACAAGGTTTTGGTAACGTGGGTTCATGGGCTGCACGGCTTTTAGCCGAACGCGGGCTCATTGTTCAGGCGGTGAGTGATATTGGTGGCGCTTATTACAATGAAAAAGGAATTGATATTGAAGCGGCCGTTACCTACAGCGCACAACATAAAGGCTCACTTGAAGGATTTGGTGGCGCTGAGAAAATTAAAGGTGATGAAATCCTTACCCTACCGGTAGACGTGTTGGTACCAGCTGCAACGGAAGATGTCATTAAAGCATCCAACGCCCCGAACATAAAAGCAAAATTGATTGTAGAAGGAGCCAATGGCCCAACCTCATCAAAGGCTGACAGTATCATTAATGAAAAAGGAATTATTGTGGTGCCGGATATTTTGGCCAATGCCGGTGGTGTTACGGTATCTTATTTCGAGTGGGTTCAAAACCGCTTAGGATATAAGTGGGAAGCCGAGCGGGTTAACCGCAGGTCGGACAGGATTATGAAAGATGCTTTCAACAATGTTTATAAAATCGCCAACGAATACAAAGTATCCATGCGCATCGCTGCGTATATGGTTGCCATTGATAAAGTAGCCAAGACATATAAATTCCGTGGAGGATATTGATGTAGGGATTCAATAAGCAATCATTACTAAAAAGGTGGCACCCTTCATGGCGCCACCTTTTTTATGGGTCGGTATTTTAAACTAATTTTGCACCATTAATGCACACAAAACTCTAAATACTAATTACAACTATTCACCATCATGACTATTCACAAAGAAGGACGCACACTGCTATTTGTATTGTTGGTTTTATTTGTGGGCATTATCTGGGCCTTCGATTATTTTTTACCGGAAGCAACGCTTGCCCGCAATATCGTGATCGGTGTGTGTGTTGTTTTCTACCTGGTGGTTCTCCAATTTTTCAGAAGTCCCATTTTTACCGTAGAAAAAAATCCCCGGTATGTTATTGCCCCTGCTGATGGCAAAGTGGTTGTTATTGAAGACGCTGAGGAAACTGAGTACCTTAAAAGTAAACGCAAACAGATATCAATTTTCATGTCGCCCATTAATGTGCACGTTAACCGCATGCCCGTTGGTGGAAGCATCAGTTATTACCGCTACCACCCGGGTAAATATCTGGTAGCCTGGCATCCTAAATCAAGTACAGAAAACGAACGCACGACAGTGGTAGCAAAAATGGACAATGGCGTTGAGGTGTTGTTTCGTCAGATTGCAGGTGCCCTTGCACGAAGAATTAAATGCTATGTAAACGAAGGCCAAAAACTGGAGCAGGGCCAGGAGTTCGGCTTCATCAAATTTGGTTCGCGGGTCGACATTTTCCTGCCCCTTGATGCCTCGGTAAAAGTAAGCCTGGGCCAAAAAACCACGGGCGGCAAAACCATTCTGGCTGAACTTTAAATAAGCCCCATGCTCATTCAGCCGCACTTTAAGCCTTTAGAAATATAAAAGGCACTAACAGGCGTTTATCTGCCGCTTGCTGCCTACCTTTCACAATTAATCTTCAGTAATTTTTCCATTTTTCATGAGCCGCGCTTCCTCCATTAAATTTCCACGCACCCAGCAGGATTTCTTTTTTACGTTAAACCAACGTGTTAATGACTATTTTAAAAACCAGGGTATAAGCAGGAATGCCAATACCGAGATGGTCTTGAAGACCTGCGTTATGTTTGCACTGTACTTTGTTCCTTATTTTCTGATTATATCAAGTGCGGTAACCATAGGCTGGGGTGTATTGGCGCTTGTAGTTGTTATGGGTTTTGGTGTAGCCGGTATCGGTTTGTCCATCATGCATGATGCGAACCACGGAGCATATTCCAACAAAGCCTGGATTAATAATTTAATAGGTTATTCCTTAAATCTGGTTGGGGCGAATGCCTTTAACTGGAAAGTACAACATAATGTTTTGCACCATACTTACACCAACGTGCATGATGCCGATGAAGACATCAGTCCGCGTGGTGTATTGCGTATGCATCCTAACTCCGACTGGAAACCCATGCACAAATTTCAGCATGTGTATGCCTGGTTCCTGTACGGATTAATGACAATCGTTTGGGTGCTGGTGAAAGATTTTGTTCGGCTGGTACGTTACCAGAAAGATGGTTTGGTGAAAAAGCAAAAGGCCAATATTGTTACCGAATGGCTAATCCTATTGGGCACTAAAGCCTTTTATGTAGGCTACATATTCGTTATTCCTGTTTTGCTTTTGCCCTTTGCCTGGTGGCAGATTCTGTTGGGTGTATTGCTGATGCACTATATCGCTGGATTTATTCTGGCCATCATATTTCAACCGGCACACGTAATTGAAGGCACTGAATATCCCGAACCTGATCAAGCCGGCATGTTGGAAAACACGTGGGCCATTCATCAACTGCACACGACCACAAACTTTGCTAACCGAAATAAAATACTTTCGTGGTACGTTGGCGGATTAAACTACCAGGTTGAGCATCACTTGTTTCCGAATGTCTGCCATGTACATTACCGGAAAATTTCCGGCATTGTACAGGAAACCGCTAAAGAATTCGGACTCCCATACAAAAGCGAGCCAACATTTATAGGCGCCCTTGCAGGCCACGCCCGGTTATTGAAAGAGCTGGGGAAACAACCGGCAATGCGCTTGTCGGTTAGCTGATTAGTTCGCTACGGCAAGAAACTTTATTCGCTTAATCTTTGGATACAATACCTCAAACAAATCTGAAGCAAAGATTAAATAGAAAATGCCGTAGCGCAGATCAATCTTAAAGAGAAAATAGTGGTAGATGAGTAAAGGAACTATCACCATCAAATTGATCATCACAAAAACCACAATCTTTGATGTAAACGAGTAGTCCTCCTCGCTCTTGATAAAGAGATGGCGAAAGATGATTATGGCCATTAACAATAGGAACAAATCCAAAAACCTGTCGAGTAGTTTTGATTGATTGATATAGTTTCCCGACAGGATCATGCTCGCCATGTTTGCCTGTACTTCAACCCCATACATATCTGGTAGTGATCGTCCCGCAAATCGCTCATTCATTGGGGAATAGAATTTATCCTCCGGGCTTTGATCATAAAGATGGTTACCCATATACCCAAGCAAAACGATTTTATCCCTTATCAAATTTTCATGGATATTATTTTCGAGTACATCAAGATAATCAATAGTAATATAGGTCGCATCGCTAATGCTGCCTTCAAACATCAACAAACGGTGACCCGTGAAATTAATTTGTTCGTTCTGCTGATTACGCTTTAAATAGGAATCAAAACGTAATGGATCGTAATTCTTTGCAAGTACTGCAGCAAAAGGAAAGTGGTATTTATCTTTGATATAAGCTGAAGAAATAAATGAACGAATTGTACCAAGTCCTGGATCATCATCAGGAACATTAAGATTTGCATAGCCAGTAAAATCAGCAGACAGACCTGCCACATCAGATGGAAGAATAACTGAATCGGGAGAAGGGCTATCTTCACCCAGATAGAAGAGCCGACTTGGCAGAACAATATTCGGTGTGCTTTTAATCACCTGCCACAGATATGCCGTCTCGGCAGAGTCGGTAGCTATTGAAAAAAATACGTCTACCCCAATCACTTTGGGATTAAACTGACTTAGTATTTCAATTTGACGGGCAATAGCACTCTTGCCTAATGGGCCAATATTAACCAATATGATATTCGTGTCAATCGGGCTTGGTCTGTAGCCACCGGAATAATAAATATCAGTAAAATCAAAATCTAAAACGGAATGTTCAAGGGAATCCAGCAAACTGATTTTACCTACCCCCCACGTTAGTGCATGAGCAAACGCAACAATGAGCAAAGTTAACAAGCCATATTGCAATGTTTTACGAAACCTTCGCAAAACAACTGACATCATGAGATAACCTGATCAAAAGCTTTGGTAAATCCTTTCATCTCCTCCAGCGTGCCAATGCTTACGCGGCACCATTCTTTATCCTGGTAATCCCACACCCGAATCTGATATCCTTTCTTTTCGGTTTCTTCTAAAATCGTTTTTCCATCTATAGGTGCCGGAAAGAAAACTACGTTAGCCATTGATTTTCCGTACGACCACTTTTTGCTGTCAAGATAATTGAACAGGTGCTGACGCGCTTCCGTATTTTTCTTGCGTGTCATCGTCACAAAATCCTTGTCATCAAGGCTGGCTTTTGCTGCGGCTAAACCTGCTTGATTGTTGTTACCCCAGATTTGTTTCTCCGCCATTTTTTTAAGTGTATCCGGTTGTCCGATCAAGTAACCAACACGCAAACCGGCCAATCCATAAACTTTCGAAAACGTGCGCGATACAATTACGTTGTGCCCTTGCTTCACAAGGTCAACCATCGATTTTTTTTCATGTTGATCGAGGAATTCAATGTAGGCTTCATCGGCAAACACCGTTGCCTTCTTTGCCATTTCCATACAGAAGGATCTTAATTTATCATTATCAACAATGGTTCCTGTGGGGTTATTCGGGTTCACCACAAAAATGATCTTTGTGTCTGGCTTGACAGCCGATGCCATCGCTTCCAGATCGTGTACCATATTGGCATCCAAATCAACCCGGTCCCAACGGGCATTGAATTTTGTAGCATAGTCCATGAGCAAACGAAACGTTGGAAAGGCCGATAGCACGGCACCACCCTCCAACCCGGCCGTCATGCCGGTAAGGCACAACAATTCAGATGAGCCACAACCCATCAGTACAAATTCTGGCGCTACGCCCTCACGCTGGGCAATAACTTTTTTAAGTTCCTGTGCCACGCCATGGGCGTAACGGTTCCCCTCCTTCATACTCTCCACAATAGCTTTGCGCGCCTTATCCGATGGGCCATAAGGATTTTCATTGGAGCCCAGCAGAACAAGTTTGCCATTCCTTAAAGGTTCAATGCCATGCAGTCGTTCTGCCCGACTAACCGGTGCTGCCATCAGTTGGTCAGCCAATGCTAAACTGAGCGGTAATCCCGCACCGGCTGCCACTGCCGTCTTAAGCCATTGTCTTCGTGTTGTCATAATTTTATTTGGTTTACCACCGTGGTTTTTGATAATACGTTACATAGGTCTCACCATCCAATACAATCATCGGGTCATTATTCTTTGGATGATTTCGTTTTTCCAAAAGATAAGAACCGGAGCCCTGACCTGCCTGAGAGTTGTAGTAAATGCGAACACCATCATACGACCATGTGCCACGGTCGCTGCTCTGGGAATTCGTCCCACCTGCATAGGCGTTTGTATTTACACTCATCGAACTTTCGGCTTCGTATTGATAGGTGCCATCGCCATTCAAGGTAATACAACGTTCTGAAATTCTCCCACCTGAATTGGTGGAAGTTACGTTGGTCCAGCACCATTTACCTACCAGTTCCTGAGCAACACGTTTATTGCCGGCTACGGGTTGAGCCTGGCCTGTTCCAGTTGTACCTGTTCCACCGCGCGAATAGGTAAAGCTTTGACCGTTGACCGTTAACGTGAGTTGATTTCCGCTTAATGAATAACCCATGGAAGCACTGCCTTGAGCCGCCTGAAGTATAATGTTGTTACCGGAAAGTTGATAGCCTAAGGTTTGGCCTGCATATATGCACTGACCATTCTTATTGAATTCAATGGTTTCACCATTTCCTGTCCACACGCCCACAATGTCGGCTGAGCCGCCCGTTGTTGAGGCTGATGAATTTTTTTGTTGTGTGGGTGGAAGATTAGAAGAAGGTGTAGTGGCTTTCTCTGCACCGGCTTTAGAAAAAACTATGCTACCATCAATATCACCACCCGAAAGCGTAAGAGAGTTTTGTTGCTGGGTGAAGTTGTATTGGGTTGAAGTACCGGAAAGATTCAAGGTGAGTTTATTTCCTGCCACGGTATACTTCATAGGCTCACCGTCAAACTCACCGGAACCATCGGCATTTAACATCAACGTCATTTGATAGCCAAACTGGTTGTTGGTCCAGATGCCCTGAATACCGGAACCTTGTTGTGCTTTTGCCCCGATTTGCGCCAGAATAATAATTGGATTCAAAAGAAGAAAAAGAAAGACAACCGTGATATATCTTTTCATAGCAATACCGATTAAGGGTTTCACTAATGTAACAAAACGAATTCCGTAAGGAAAGATCTTTCTTGACAGTAGGGCTAAAACCCCATTAAGATGGGGGTATGGAGAAGAATAATCAGATCAACCGCTCAATAATTTGCATAACCTGACCCAGGTACTGCGCATCTGTTTCGTCAAAATCATTCAGTTTATCACTGTCCACATCCAGCACCAGAAAGACCTCTCCGTTCTTAAAAGCCGGCAATACAATTTCTGATTTGGAGGCCGAGCTGCAGGCAATATGACCGGGAAATGCCTCTACATCCGGAACAATAATAGTTTTCCTTTCCTTCCACGAAGCGCCACAAACACCTTTGCCAAAATTAATTCGTGTACAGGCAATTGGGCCCTGGAATGGCCCAAGTACCAGTTGGTTTTCTTTTACAAGATAAAATCCAACCCAAAAGAAATTCATGGTTTGCTTTAAAGAAGCTGCAATGTTCGACAAGTTGGCGACAACATCCGGTTCACCTGAAACAAGCGCTGAAAGTTGTGGCACCAATGTTTCGTAACGTTGTTGCTTATCGGTAGAGGTGGAGATGATGAGTTCTTCGGCCATTGTCACGTAAATCTTACAGGTTGTATTATTTTAGTTCTGCTTGTTTTAGAATACTATTTAATGTTCCGCGAGGTACTTCATCAGACAAACGATGACACGCGATTGTTACAATTCCTCTTTTTAAATTGTGCTTGTAGGTTACATGGCTTCCTTTTTGTCTTACCGGGAACCACCCATCTGATTCAATAATTCTGATAATCTCCCGATATTTCATGTTAGGAGATCACAATCATCTCAGAATCTGATACCGATTGAGGTATCTCTAATCCCTCATCCTGAAGAACCTCCAAGTGAAGTTTTATTGCTTCGATGATATTAAATTCGACCTCTTCCTTACTCTCTCCTGCAGAGGTACAACCCGGTAAATCTGGAACATATGCACTGTATCCATCAGAACTCCTTTCATAAATAACAAGGTACTTTCGCATAGCTAAAGATATTAAATCTTATCTAAAACTTTTTTTGTTCTGTCATTAATAATATTACCCGTATTTAAGGTAGAAGCAGGTTCAAACAATAAAACCTCTACTTCTTCTTCGGCCATCGGCTTATGCTCAACTCCGCGTGGCACAATTATAAATTCACCTTCACCAATTTCTACGGTCTTATCACGAAAGGCCATTTTCAGCTTCCCTTTAATTATCAAGAAGAGTTCGTCTTCATGTTCGTGGTGATGCCAGAAAAATTCACCTTTCAACTTAGTGACTTTTACCTGCTGTCCATTAAGTTCTCCTACAATGCGTGAATTCCAATGATCAGAAAACTGTGCAAATTTTTCTTTGAGGCTAATCTTTTCCATAAACAGGGTGATACGTAAACAAGGTATCGTTCATTACGGTTTCGGTAGAAGAAAGTTTTCCATTTAATCGCGGTGCCGGAATTCCTTTTCCAAATGCTCTTGGAGCAGTGAAAACCCTTGCTTCATCCCACAAACCAGCATCAATAAAGAATTTTAAGGTTTGCGCCCCACCCTCCACCATTACCGATTGAATGCCGCGCTTGAGCAAATCCTGCAAAAGCTGGGGCAGAAAATCCGTTTCATCAATCCTGGCCAGTATCAGATTTTCATGCTCTTCGTGCTTCAATACATTATAAACAATTGTTGGCTGACTTCGATCGAACACGTTCAGCTTCTCGTTTAGTTTTAAAAACCGATCGACCACAATGCGAACCGGATTTCGTCCTGTCCACTCCCGCACATTCAGTTGTGGGTTATCATGATTTGCCGTTTTTGCACCTACCAAAATCCCATCTTCTTCGCTTCTCCATTTATGCACCAACTGACGGGAATACTCGTTACTGATCCATTTCGAATCGTAATTTTCGTGGGCTATGAAGCCATCTGCCGTTTGTGCCCATTTCAATAAAATGTGCGGGCGCCCTTTTTCAACAGACGTAAAGAAACGCTTATTCAATTCACGGCCTTGTTTATCGAGAATACCGGTGATTACTTCTATGCCTGTTTCCCGCAATTTCTTTATTCCCTCACCCGATACTTTTGGGTGTGTGTCCAGGTTGGCTATTACCACTTTCTTTACCCGATGCTGAATCAGTAGATCAACACAGGGTGGTGTCTTTCCAAAATGAGCGCAAGGCTCAAGGTTTACATACACCGTACTTTCTTGCAATAATTCTTTATTGGCTATGGAGGCAAGGGCGTTCACTTCCGCATGCGCTTCACCAAATTTTTTATGCCATCCCTCACCAATGATTTTTCCGTCATAAACAATTACACATCCCACCAAGGGGTTAGGGCTTACCGAACCATGGCCCAGGCTGGCCAACTCAAGGCAGCGCTGCATAAAAAGTTCGTCCCGGTGGCGATCGTGCTTCTTCATCCGTATTATTGCAAAGATTGGCAAATCCGATGAACTCCAAAAAACTCTTTTCTGAACTGGTGCTACAGATTGATCTTGACGAACGGGTGGATGAAATTAATCAATTGGTGTTGATGGCCATGGAGTTTGTATTTGGGTTTACGCCAACCGAGTCGCTCATGGGTAAAGAAATCGCCATAACCCGTGAGCAACAGGAACAACTTAACGGCATCATAACCCGCATTAATCAGCACGAACCAATTCAATACATCACCGGCTATGCTTATTTCTATAACAGAAAGTTCAGTGTTAATCCTCAAGTGCTCATACCCCGGCCGGAAACGGAAGAACTGGTTCAACACGTAATCCAAAGCTTAGAAGGCCAAGGACATGGTCTGAAAATTCTGGACATCGGTACCGGTAGCGGATGCATACCCGTAACGCTAAAGTGTGAGTTGCCTTCTGCTCAAGTATTCGCTACTGACGTTAGTCCCGATGCGTTGGCTGTAGCCAACATAAACGCTGTAACTTTGAATGCCCCGGTAAGTTTTTTACAGCATAATATCTTAAAAGAAGGTATTCCCTGGAATAACCTGGACAGTATTGTTAGCAATCCACCCTATATTACACGATCCGAAATACAGTTGATGCAGGAAAATGTACTGCGCTATGAACCACACCTGGCCTTGTTTACTCCGGATCATGATCCCCTGATTTTTTATAAAGCGATAGCCGCACAGGGCAAGCGCGCACTGAAACCAGGTGGAAAAGTATGGGTTGAAATAAATGCCCAATTGGGAAAAAATACTGCTTTCGTTTTTGAAGCAGAAGGTTATTTGAATGTTACAGTAGTTAAAGATCTGAACAGCAAAGACCGATTTATTACCGCAACCCATAACCCTGCATGAATCCTGTACTTCTGCTTCATGGCGCACTGGGCGCCAGCACACAACTCGAACCGCTTAAACACAAACTGGAAGCATCCGGCAGAACAGTTTATGTTATAAATTTTTCAGGACATGGCGGTGAGCCTTTTCGTAAATCGTTTGGTATTGAAATTTTTGCTGATGATGTGTTGGTGTTCTTGAGGAAACATAACCTTAATCAGGTTGATGTATTTGGGTATAGCTTGGGAGGATACGTAGCTGTTTGGCTCGCCTTGATGCATTCTAAGCGAATCGGAAAAATTGTAACGCTAGGCACTAAATTCGATTGGTCAGTTGAATCGGCTGAAAAAGAAGTTCGAAAACTAAATGCTGATAAAATTCTGGAGAAAGTTCCAGCCTTTGCCCGAGTCCTTGAGCATCGGCATGCTCCTAACGACTGGAAAGAATTGTTAAATAATACGGCAGAAATGATGATGGGATTAGGAGGCAACCCTTTGCTTACAGAAGAAAACCTGAAATCGATACAACAACCCGTTGTTGTTTGCCTTGGCGATGAGGATGATATGGCCGACCGGTCTTTTGCGGAACAGGTTGCCCGTTGGTTACCGAACGGGAAATTCCATTTATTGGAAAACACCCCGCATCCTATTGAAAAAGTTGATCTGGATAAACTGATTGGCCGAGCTGGTTTTTAGAGAATTTCCTCCCCCATCCAAAACGGGCCATCGGATTTTACTTTAATGACACCATCATTCACGACAACACCGTTATCATC
Source organism: Cyclobacteriaceae bacterium (assembly GCA_025808415.1). Taxonomy (NCBI): domain Bacteria; kingdom Pseudomonadati; phylum Bacteroidota; class Cytophagia; order Cytophagales; family Cyclobacteriaceae; species Cyclobacteriaceae bacterium. The sequence continues at coordinate 557,497 of CP075525.1, read as the reverse complement.
CAAACCGTTAACTGTCGTAATCTTTTCGGGAAAAAAAATTTTTGTCCCCTTGGTGAGCCATTTTTCAAACTTACTATGGCGCGCATACAACCAGCGCTTGCCGGCATAAAAAGCAACCACATCAAGTTGATCGGTAAACGGTGACAATTTCCTAAACTCCACACCAAGCGTATTTACAGCCTTGTATTTTGCGGCCACTAAAAAGTAAAAAGCTGTTTGTACCGGATCTTCACCTTCGGCATACGATAAAATCTTTACCGGAGCCTGATCGCGCAATTGTACCGTGTGTCGAACTACATTTTTTTGTTGACTGATTACCACGTCCAATTTAATTCCCCATTGAGTTACATCATGCAACGCTGGCTCCAGCACAATTACTGTCGGGCTCCACTCCAACAATTCTTGAACAATGGCAAATGGCGCGGCTTGTGCATCGGCAATGATCAATGCAGGCTCCTGGTCTTCTTTTACAAAATGATGCGATGACATACTGACCGTTGAGGTGAGGTGTAAATTAACTAAATTGCAACACGTAAATAAAAGCTATGCTCAACGCCTCTTCCTGTTATACCGTCTTTCAGCAAAGTATTGATGACTATCACCTTCACGATTACGTAGACACGCCCATAAAAAATCCCTTTCCGGAAAGCAGTTTCGAATACCTGCTATATTTAAAGAACTGGATCGACACAGTGCAATGGCACCTGGAAGACATTATAAGGTTGCCGGATATTAACCCAACGGAAGCCTTGGCCATTAAAAGGCGCATTGATAAGTCGAACCAGGACCGTACCGATACGGTAGAAAAAATGGACGACTATTTTATGGAGCAATTCAAAAATGTAGTGGCAAAACCTACCGCAAAGATAAATTCCGAAACACCCGCCTGGCTGCTGGACCGTATGAGTATCCTCATGTTGAAGATCTATCATATGAAGGAACAAACCGAACGTACCGATGCTTCACCGGAACACATCGCTAAATGCGAAGCCAAACTAAATGTGTTGTTGGAGCAAAAAATGGATATGCACATGGCCTTTGATCAACTGATGGAAGACATTGGTAATGGCGACCGGAAGATGAAAGTTTACCGCCAGATGAAAATGTACAACGATGCCTCGCTTAACCCCATGTTGTACCAAAAGAAATAGCCATTCGGCAGGTTTAAGGTTGGCAACCAGAATTTTCGCGCAAAGCTTGTTGAATGCAACTTAAGAATATGAGAAAAATCCTGATCCTGCGATTTTCTGCCATGGGCGATGTAGTGCTGCTGGTACCCGTTATCCGTTCATTGGTTGCCGCTTATCCTGATGTTGAGGTAAAAGTAGTAACCCGGCCGAAGTTCGCAGCTTTTTTTGAAGGCATAGCACGCGTACTGGTATATGAGGCTGATGTAGACAAAAAATATGCGGGCTTTTTTGGCATTCGGAAATTGTTTATAACGCTTCTGGCCCGCGCCAATTATTCTGTAGTCATTGACATGCACGACCATGTACGCACCATGGTATTGCGAAACCTGTTTAAACTGGCCGGGAAAAAAGTATTGGTGTTTAAAAAGGGGCGTGCCGAAAAAAAGGCTTTTGTGAGGAGGGAGAGAAAAATTGTTAAACCCTTGCCTCACACCGTTGAGCGTTACCGGGAAGTTTTGCAGCGTGCCGGTTTTGATTTTCCAATAATCCCAGGGCCCTATTTGATTCCTTCCACCGAGTCGAAAAACATTGTTGCTGAATGGCTTAACAAAAATCAATTCATTAAAAAAGAACCTTGGGTTGGCATAGCACCCTTTGCCCTTCATCCTTCCAAAATCTGGCCGATTGCCAACTACCCGGTATTGATCGATTCATTGATCAAAAAACATTCGACAAAAATTTTTCTGTTTGGTGGAGGCGAAATTGAAATCGATTACTTCAACGACCTTCACGAACTATTTCCGGAACATTGCGTGGTGGTGGCCGGTCAATTAAAACTGCAACAGGAAATTGCCCTGATGCACCAGTTGGATTTAATGATCTGCACCGACTCGTCCAACATGCACCTGGCAGCCCTTTGTAGTACGCCCCTTTTGTCAATCTGGGGTGGAACTCATCCCGATGTTGGTTTTGCCCCTTACGGAAAAGGCAAAGAGAGCATACTTCAAACAAGCCGTGACGAACTGCCCTGCCGGCCGTGTTCGGTTTTCGGAACAAAAACCTGTCATCGGGGCGATTTTGCCTGCTTGACTTCCATTACCGCGGAAAACGTGTTTACGCGAGCAACTCACCTGCTGCAGCGTGCGTGAACTGAATTTCCCCAACCATTTTTCAGTTAATGATTCATATACCCTATCCCAATTCATGGCGTCAACAGGTTTCATCGGTCATAATTTCAACATAAAATTGGAGTATACCTAACCACGGTTCAACCTGAAACTTGCTGATCAGTAGTCACACCTTGCTTTCCAGGATTCTTTAAACTTATTTTCCCGCATGATGCTTACGCTCACACCTCCAAAAGAGTTTGATTACAACTTATGCTTTCAATTTTTAAAAAGATCGCCCAAAGAATTACTGCATACACTATATGACAAGGCCGTTTATAAAGCCATTCGAATTGATACCGAAGTAATCCTGTTTCGTGTAGAAGAGAAAAATGGGTTGTTGATTATAGATTTCCTAAACGGCAAGCCAACCTTGTCTCACCAAGAAAGAGTAAAGCAATTTGTAACCGAGTGGTTTGATCTGGATACTGACCTGAAGCCATTTTACCGGATGGCACAAAATGATGAAATCCTGGGGCCGTTGATTAAAAAGTACTTTGGTTACCGGATTGTGGGTCAGCCCGATTTGTTTGAATCGCTGGTGTGGGCTGTGCTTGGCCAACAAATTAATCTTGACTTTGCCTATACTTTAAAGCAACGCTTTGTTGAAAAATTTGGCGATGCCATTCAATGGAACGGAAACACCTACTATCTTTTCCCGTCAGCCGAAATGGTTGCCCGGTTAACCGATGCGGACTTGCTTCCGCTGCAATTCTCGCGACAAAAGAGTAATTATTGTACAGGCATTGCAAAAGCCTTTGCCGAAAGAATTATCTCAAAAAATCAACTCACTGGCTTGGCCTTTGAAGAGGCCAAAGAAAAACTGATGGCACTAAAGGGTGTTGGCAACTGGACGGCCAATTACGCATTGATGAAAACCTTCCGCTATCCAAACGCCTTTCCGCTTGAAGATGCCGGCTTGCACAACGCTTTAAAAAACCAACTTGGGCTTGCTAAAAAGCCAGGCCTCGATCAGATAAAAAAAATATTTAATAACTATTCTCGTTGGGAGTCGTACGCTACGTTGTACTTATGGAAAAGCCTTGAATCTACTTCTTGAAATTTAAGATTACCTTTTCGATAATATCGCAACACTCATGAAGCTGCTCTTCCGTAATCACCAGGGGAGGTGCCAACCGAATAATATTACCATGAGTCGGTTTGGCTAATAAACCATTCTTCGAAAACTCTACACAAATATTCCAGGCGGTTTCGCCTGCCTGTCCGGCAGGCAGGCTTTGTGGTGTATCGTTAATTACTATTGCGTTCAATAAACCCTTGCCGCGTACTAACATTATCAAATCCGATTTTTTGATCAATGCCTGCATGCGTTCACGGAAAATTCTTCCGAGGTGATCAGCGCGTTCGGCAAGGTTTTCGTCTTTCACCACCCGCAAGGCCTCTATGCATACTACGGCAGCCAGCGGGTTACCGCCAAAGGTTGAACCATGTTCACCGGGTTTGATCACAAGCATAATTTCATCATCGGCCAACACTACCGAAACCGGAAGCACCCCTCCGCTCAAGGCCTTGCCCAAAATCAACAAATCCGGGCGCACATCTTCATGATCGCTGGCCAACATTTTACCGGTGCGCGCAATGCCGGTCTGGATTTCATCCATCATAAGCAACACATTGTGCTGCTCACATAAATTCTCTGCAGTTTTTAAATAACCTTCGGCCGGAACATATACACCTGCCTCCCCCTGCATGGGTTCAATCCAAAGGCCGCATACGTTAGGATTGGCCAATGCTTTTTCCAGTGCAGGGATATTATCATAATCAACAATTTCAAAACCCGGCATAAACGGTCCGAAGCCCTTGCGGGCAGAAGGATCAGTAGATGCAGAAATAATGGTGGTCGTGCGTCCATGAAAATTTTTCTTTACCGCTACAATCACTGCTTCATTTTCAGGAATGCCCTTTTTGGTGTAACCCCACTTGCGTGCCAGTTTAATGGCGGTTTCATTGGCCTCCGCCCCACTGTTCATGAACAAAGCCTTTTGGTAGCCGAACGTTTCGCAGACATACTTTTCGGCAAGGCCGAGTTTATCATTATAAAAAGCACGTGACGTTAACGTGAGTTCTTTAGCCTGTTCAATCAACGCATGGATAATACGCGGGTGGCAATGGCCTTGGTTAACGGCACTGTAAGCCGACAAAAAATCGTAGTAGCGTTTGCCTTCCACGTCCCACAAAAACACACCCTCGCCTTTGCTCAATACTACCGGCAACGGATGGTAGTTGTGTGCCCCGTACTGATCTTCCAACAAAATCGCTTCCCTGCTGTTTGAAATGGCTTCTACCATAAAATTATATGCTTTTACTACGAAATTAAGGGCGCAAGTTATCAAATAAGGTACTGAAAGCCAATGGTTTCCTGATGTACTGGATCAATGACACGCCTTGTCAGTTATCGGTTTTGATATTAGCCGAAGCATCGGCATAATTGAATTACCTTTACACCTATGGACAGTGGTATCGACAACATTAAAAAACTCTTTAACGACCTTAAGACCTTCACGCTATGGGACAGGCTGTTTCATTGGGGCAGGATTCGCACCCTGTTGATTGAAACGAGTGCCGACCTGCAAAAGCTGGTGTCGGAAGTGAATGCGTTACAAGCCGATAATCTAAAACTTGAAGGATCAATTGAAAGGATTAACGAGGACAAAATAAACTTTCAAAAAGAAATTAGCGTACTCAAGGAAAAAAACGATAACTACCTGAAACGCGGCACCGAATTAGCCAATGAGAAAGAGGCTTTTAAAAGCAAAGTTGACCTGCTCGATAGAGAATGTGGCCGGTTGCGCGAAGAAATCCTTCAACTGAAAGCCAAAGAAGAGCAACGGAGAACCGAATACGATAAAGCCGTAAACCAACTTTTTAAATTACGCGAAGACATATTAAAGGAGCGGAGCGATAAGGAAGAGAAAGAAAAACAAGCTGTATACGAGCGGCTGCGAAGACTGAAAGAAACCTGGTCGAAACATGAGGCCGATGTAAAAAACCGGATAAAAATTATCTGCAATAAGCACGGTGTAGAATATTTGGAGTCGGTGCCGTTTAAAGGCAAACCCGACAATACCCTAAAGATCAATGATGAGTTTATTGTATTCGATGCCAAAAGCCCGGGTAGCGATGACCTTTCAAACTTCCCGCTTTACCTGCGCAACCAGGCTGAAAGTGTAAGCAAGTACGTAAAGGAAGAAAATGTTCGAAGGGAGGTTTTTTTGGTTGTACCTACTAACACACTTGATGTAGTAGAACAATTTGAATATAAACTGAGTGACTATACGGTTTATGTGATTTCCATAGATGCATTGGAGCCCATCATTCTCTCACTGCGTAAAATTGAAGACTATGAATTTGCCGAACAGTTAAGCCCTGAGGAGCGTGAAAATATCTGTCGGGTAATCGGCAAGTTCGTACACCTATCGAAAAGAAGAATTCAGATTGACGGTTTTTTCGCCAAGCAATTTTTTGAATTGGTGTACCGCAGCGAGGCAGACCTGCCAAAAGATTTTCTCGACAAGGTTATTGAATTTGAAAAGGCCGAAAAACTCAACCCTCCCATTGAACGCAGGGCGAGGCAGATCAGCAATAAGGAACTCGAGATTGAAATACGCGAACGTAAAACCGATGCCGAACAAAAAGGCATTGAAATGGATGAAGCCCTGCTCACCAAAAACCTGAACAAACTTCCGCTGTATACTGATAAGTCAACAGAAGATATACAAAAGGATTTATTTGAGTAACAAAAGTGACCTGTGTAAAAACAACATACCCCTCATTGCAAGCGGAAGCCAAGGAATAAGTATTGGAGCGAAGCAATCCCACACTATAATAGTGGGAACTAAACTTGAAGATGGAGATTGCTTCACCCCAATACGCACCCCATCTCTTCTGTTCTCAATGATGGGCTGACTAGAATCTCAAAAAAAATAAGTTTAACCACCAAGGGCAAAAAGAAAGAACAAAGTTCACAGGGAAGAAGCCGCTGAATTGTAGCGCTTTGTGCCCTTTGTGCAGACCTTTGTGTACTCTGTGGTTTCAATAATGGTATTTTTGAGATGGCTTTTAGTATTGGCATAATCTCACGGTAGTGATGATTTGTCTTTTTTCAGTCCAATCGCGTATCTTCGGGAAACACAAATGCGCAACCTTTATGAGAAAATTTTTACTGTTCCTGATGGCAGCCACCCTGTTAACCGCCTGTTCTTCCACTCAAAAAACAACTTCTGCATCAAAAGTAAAAGCCCCAACACCGGAAGGCCAGTGGGAGTATTCTATTACGGATACACCTGAAGGAAATTTTTCCGGCATCATGACGGTTTCAAAAAATGGTGATGGTTATGCTGCATCCTTAAACACTAACGGTAACGATTTGCCGTTTGAATCTTTCAACTGGAACGAAAGTGAAAAGAAAGCCACCGGTGAACTTTATTATTCAGGTACATCCGTACAATTTCAGGCGTCCATGAATGAAGACCAGATGGAGGGCGGCCTGGCCGCTATGGGCATGGTGTTTCCATTTAAGGCGATGAGGAAGCGTTAACCAACTTTAAAAAATGAATAGGCTTCAACAAGGTTGCATGCTGGCAATATTCACTGCAACTATTCCGGTATTGTCGTTTGCACAGGAATCAAAAATGTCAGGTTGGGATATTTCCTTTTCAGGTGGTTTAGCTATCCCATTCGGAGCCTACAGGTCTTCTAATCCTGAAAGCTCAGTAATAACAAGCGAAGCAGGATTTCCAATATTCAATGGATTTAATAAGCGCGGCAATTCAGCAGCGTTGAATGGACATGCTTGGAATGCCGAGGTGAGTTATACGCTTAAATCAAATTGGGCATTCTCGCTTACTGCAACCAGCACATTAAACCCCGTAGAAACCGGAGTAGTTAATGCCTACCTTAATGATCAACTTGATATGCAGAATACTTCGCGCATTATGGTGAATCAGGACGATTATCAGGCAATGTTCTATACCCTTGGAGTGAGGAAAATAAAACACTGGAAACATTTCTACGGTAGTATGGGAATAGATGTTGGCCTTGCTGTTATGGACTATCCCTTCTATGATGTATCAATTATTGAGAATAGCTCAGGGAATAATTATCCCCTGTACCATATTGGATTTAAACCGGTGAGCAAATCATACACCATGGGGGTAAATGGCGAAGTGGGCTATAGACTTTCTCGCCATTTAAGTACGGCCTTACAAATTAGGTATCGTTTTGCAGACTTCTTGTATGAAATTGGCCTTCATCCGGTTGGCGGTTCATCATCGTTTCTATTTGTTGACACCATTAACTATCGGCAGCTATTGCCATGCCTGAAAGTATGTTACCATTTCTAAATCAAAAAACTGCTTTCATTCTTTCACTCATGTTTTACATGAGCCTGGCCGCTTTTGGTCAAGGTAATAACCCCGACAGCAGCCGAATTTCGATCTCTATTTCCTCCGGATGGGCCATTCCTCTTGGTTCATTTGCCAAATCATCACCTGAAAAAATAGTGCGGGTTTACAATAACGATCCGTATCCGCCTTATATAAGAGTCGAAAATTATGCCAGGGAAAGCTCAGGTGCAGCCATAAAAGGGAGTTTTATTAACATCCACTTCGCCTACAGGCTAAACCAAAAATGGCTTATGCTGGCCCAAGCCGGATTCACCAGGAATGCAGTAAATGCTCAAGGTGCCTCCGACTTCTTGAATAAATTCCCCTCAAGTTCACCCTTTAACTCTTTTAGCATTCGTGCAGTTGACTACACCGTTTTAACCATTTCCAGCGGTTTAAATTATCAACTTACGTGGAGAAGAAATGGGTTAAACTTTGGACCCATGCTTGGCATAGGAATAATGGACTACCCCGATTACGAAATCAGTTTCAAAGAATCAGACTTTGCACCATTAACAATACGCAGGCACCTGGGGGCACAGCCCAATCTTGTGGGCTTATTGTATGGAGGGGTAGCTGAAATTTATCACAAGTGGAATTTGCGACAAAAGGGTACTTATAAACTACTGGCTAGAGTAGATGTGGGCTTAAGACTAAGTTATTCAGCAGCAGACTTTACTTATTATTCAACATTGGGAAACCGAGACACCAACCCTAGAATCTTTGAATCTTATAAAGATGAAGTCAATTATCGATTGCTAAATCTTGGGTTAAGCATAGGGTATAAATTCAATTAACCCATCCAGAGGCTATCGACTATGGACTAATTGCATCCTACACTTTAAATCCTACTGAAACGACAAGCGATCGGCCGTCTGATGGCCAGATGCCAGGACCCGGATAAAATGATGGACGCTTGGTAAAGTATTGTTTGTTGGTAATGTTGTTAACATTTATTCGCACCGTAACACTACGAAAGACAAACGTTGAGTTAAGATCAAACAACCCGTAGCCAGGCACCAAACCCACTGCACCTGTAGCCGAAGGATTTACCGTGTTCATGGCATCGGCAAATGTTTTACCCACATAACTATAAAGCAACGATACGCTTCCCAGTGCCGAGCGCAGGGTTATGCCATTGCGTGTGATCACATCCGGAACGCTTTCCAGTTTATTACCGGAGATGTCCACATTGCTTTCGCCAGAACGGATTTGTGCATGCGTGTACCGGCTGTTGAACACGGCTGTTGAAGTAAATGCTGATAAGGAAACACGCTTGTAAAGCGGGGCCACATACTCCAAGTATAGCTCTGTTCCGGTTGTTGCTGAATTACCGATATTCGTGCGATAGATGTAAAATTCATCCTGCCCATCGCGTAGGGCTTGTGCGCCAAGCCGGTTGTTGTATTGCAAGTGAAATACGCCAACATCCCAGCGCAGGTGTTTTGTGTTTCCGCGAAAGCCTGCTTCCAGGTTATACCCGTAAGCATCCTTCAGGTTTTTATCCACACGTTCATAAACCGATGCCGGTATGATGTCTTTAAAAATCACCGGCCGGTATGCTTGCGCCCAACCGGCATAAAGCGATCCATGTTTCAACGAATACCGGGCACTAACCCCCAACAAAGGGAATTTATGTTCGATTGTATTCGGAACCTCATCGGCATCGTAATAGGAAATAATGCCGGTTAGGTTTGATTGGCCCGTTTCATAGCGAATACCCGGGGTAATGGATAACTCATCTGTAACTTGAAACTTGTTTTCTGCAAACAGCGCAACATTGGTCGACTTCAGGTGCATGTCGCGACCAAATACTAGATCGGTAACGGTGAGATCAAAATCGGTACCGGTAGTTCCTTTTCCTTGTTGCCTGCGATGCAAATCGTTATTGAAATATTGCATACCGGCTACCAGTTTGCTTTCCCGTCTGTTTAAAGTATACGTATGAAGCAGGCGCAACTCTGAAGTATAACTGTTGAAATTATCAATGTCAACCTGGCGTGGCGCAAACTGATTGGTTATTGGGTCAATCACATCCGGAACATTGGCCGGCCTGTCAAACATAACACTATTGCGGTCACCCAACACCGCTGAAGTGAGCCATGATACTTTTGTATTGTCGCTCAATTTCCAATCAACCTGAAATGACGGCACATAAATTTCCGGATTAAAATAATTGCGCGACCGGGTTGCTTGTCTTGAATCTTGCGCAAACATTTCATCTGTAAGTGGCCCGGGAATTCGATACAAATAATTCGACCGGCTTAATTCGGCTGTAAGCTTTAAAGAATTAACAGGGGAATAAATCAATTGCAACGACTGCGCATCATAATCAGTTTCACTGTTTTCACGATACCCATCCGATACCCGCTTAGTGTAATACGTGGCATATTGAAATTTCCCAACCGTACCGCTTGCCGCGATGTACGTACTTAATAACCCGTATGATCCTGCTGTTGAAATGCTTTCAAGACTAAAAGCTTGTGTACTGTCAGGGGCTTTCGTTACATAGTTAAGCATGCCCCCGAATTGCGCACCATATTGAAGTGATCCAGTACCTCTAACCAATTCAATCCGATCAACAGCTTCCATTGGAATACTGTAATGGCTGGCCGGATATCCATACATATCCGAATTGGTGATGGAACCATTTCTGCGGATGTTGAATTCCCACCCGCGGTGCGGGTCAAGCCCACGGGTAGAAATATTCATTTGATTTCCACTGCCATCCATATCGTATACAAATACGCCCGGCACTTTGGCGAATATCTGGCGACCTGTCTTCTCGGCTATGTTCGCATTGGTGCCCCCTAAACTAATCACCTCATTTTTCTTGCCCGACCATAAGTAGGTGCCGGATGATTCCGGCAAGCGGCTCATGTCCAGAAGTCTTTGAGCCTTTACTTCTACTTCATTGAGTTGACGTATGCGCAAAGAATCCTCCTGTGCCATAAGTGCCAATGGCAACAGGAGGATTAACAAGGAATAAATCAGAAGTGACCTCAAAAAAATTATGCCTTTCAAGTGGAGCCAGTTTTTGAAATGGTTCTGGGCATTTTAGTTATCCGCACCATCTTGTTGTGCCCTTGCAATGGTATAAGCTGCTACCGCTCTTCCTTGCGCCAAGCCAACCTCCGCATCAAAACGGTAGTGAATGCCCCCATAAATCCTTGATTCACCGGCTTCATCGGCCCAGGCACGAACAGCATTTGTTTCAGCTGGGAAAATATAGGCCAACACATCGGCAGCCGCGCCTGAAAACGTACTGTGCCCCGAGGTATAAGCCGGAAAGTTTGGTGTACCCAAAATCGTTTTGAAGCCTTTTATCGTTTGGATGGGGCGTGGATAGTGATAATAATACTTGGCATCCCAACACGCAATTCCGGCATCCATCACAGCCATGTTCAAATACGCAAACGTGCGTGCCGTACGGATCGGATTCAATCCATATTTAACGATGTATTCTTTTGCGCGCCTGTTCCAATGCCCGGGAGGTGTATAGGTCCCTAATCCATCCGACCACCAGTTGGCTATTTTGCGTTGCTTTTCAGTAAGGTTCTTAGCAATACTTTTTAGCTCAGCAGCATCCCTTTCAAATTCGGCTGAACCGGGGGCCGGGGGCGGGCCGGGCCGAACATCTTCTACATTGGGTACATTCCACATGGTTACCTGTCCAAACAAAGGCGTAAGGCCAACCAGTCGTTGGGGAGCCTCCTGGTTGTCCCACGACCAACCGAACCGATCAATCGCTGCTTGCTTAATGGCATCCGATACGGGGCGTGGTGCCTGGGCCGCGCTCATCTTATCGGTTGAAGCGCGAGCCAATGCAGCTGTTTTAACAGCAGTACCTATTGCTTTACCTGCTTCAATATCGCTGGTGGTATTGGAGCCCGACCATGTTAAGCTGTTCAAATGTTCTTCTGCCAGCGCGTTCAGGTAATCATGTTCCAAAGGAAACATGGCTTTGAGTATGTCGCGCGATACAATGGCGATTACCGCACCATCACTTGGGTACGAAGGAAGTGTATTCTTTTTATATGCATACGGAATGCTGTTATCCGTAACATACGGTGCAGGGCGGTTGTACTCATATTTGTAATACCATGCAGCAATTAAACCATCGAATTGTGCAACACTTAAATAGGCAAGCATGCGGCTGGTGTAAGGCGGGTGGGCAAAAGGGAATGGTGGCGGGCCTTGAGGATTAGCCGGTGATGGCAATGTATACGTACCGTCAGGATTAGGAGGCGGAATGAGATTGTATTTGGCGGCCAGTTCAAGCGCTATTTCATTCCAACGAATGGCCGGGTTGTTGGTCCAGTATTCAACCGCATTCCGTTGGCTTCCGTTAAGGTTTTGCGTAGCCGATTTTAATGCTGCTAATTCAGCCAGGTATTCAGCTGAATTAACCGCTGCAGGCGCATCGATTACGATATCACTGCCGCTTGAAAACAAGATGGGGTGCCAACTGCCTCCATCAACATCTAAATCGGTAAACTCGTAGGCTGAAAACTTAAAAAATGTAGGCAAATCGTTTTCACAACTGGTGGCCGCAGCGATAATCAGCAGCACGCTTAAAGTAATAGTAAATATCTTTTTCATAACAAGAAAAATTAGAATGTAAACTGATAGGTAATGCCTCCACCGAAGTTGGTAGACTTGCCCATGTTGCGGCCTTCCAGCACCTGGTTATATGAAGCCATCAGGCTAAAACCCTTTAATGGTTCAATGGCTTTAAGGTAGTACTGTGCAAAAAAGCCGGCCTGGGTAACTTCCATTTTGTTGGTAGGTTGAGGCATGTTCCACCTGCGTATATCATCACCGCTTACACAATTCAGAACATTGTAAATAACCTCCAATCGCAGGTTATGATTCAATGCCCATCCTCCTACAATAGCCTGGTAGTTTACTGCGCTGGGCACATCCATATAGGTTGTATAATAACTTCCGTTGGCGTAGTAATAGGATCGTTCAACTTCGGTTTGTCCGCGCCAAACATAAGCGGCAGTACCACGCAGGTAAACCATTTTGTTAAACTCGTATTGCCCGATAATGCGCCCGGTAAGTTCTTGTGTTCCCAAGCCCAGGCTATAGGGCATGTAATCCGACAAGTAATTTGTCATGGGCGTACCAAACTGCGCAACAGCCAGCGCTGAAACACGATGTTTACCAAAGTCCTTTTTAAAGGCCTCGTACTTCACACCAATGTTCACATCCTGAAATCCCCGCACACCGGCCAATTGGCCTCCGTTCGAGTGGGTTTTTACATAGGGTGTTACCAGCAAAACATTAAGCTTATCGGTAATACCATAGGCAATCATGGGCATATAGGTGTTGCGGGTAAAGGTGCCTATGTTCATGTTTGTTATCAGGGTGCTCCCTTCCCAGTATTGATCCCATTTGCCTTGATCGAACATAAAAGCAAAGCAGATCTCTCTTTTTTTCATCATTATGGCATCAGAAAATGTCTGGCCATACAACATGCCGGCACACAAAAAACATGAGCCGAGCAGTATCATCTTCTTCATTGGGGTACTTGATTTTGTTTAGGTTAATTACATTGGTTGATAGCAAAACTTTCGAATGGTGTAATTTCCAAATGAAAGATTCTGCAATCATTCACACGACAATACCCGACATGCGGGATGCCATAAATCCAAAAGGAATTGAATTGTAATTATGCCTGAGGAGGCGGACTGGTAATTGGAATGCTTACCGATTGAAATACATTCAAGATGCAACCTGAAAGCAACTGGTAGTTCCAACCCATGTTGGTGGACTGCAAAACAGTTGAGGTTGCCATAAAATCCTTAATGAGATTTTGTAAACCTTTTGCCTGGTTTTTCTCACCCGAAGGCTTATCGGTGAACGACTTTACATAATCGGCTAACTTCTGCTTCAGGGCTTTTGACTTGAAATCTTTAACACATACGATAAACAATGTATCGCTTTGAAGCTTTTGCTTGACCATCCGGTAAACTTCGCCCTGGTATTCAAACTCACCGTTCACCCGTGTGTACTCTCTCGAATCTGTAGCATAGGGTATGGCAATCGGTACTTTGATCGTTACTTCATGGTCGCGCGCATAGTCATCATCATCAAATTGGGCTAATAAATTTTGAATATGTTTGAGCTTCAGGCCCATCAAAACGCCATAGTAGCCCAGCACATTGAGCAGGAATACAAAGAGGAGAAATATGGCGAATACTCTTTTCACAATCTGAAATTTATAAAATAGTTTGATTTCCACAAACTGTTGTAAAAATCTGGATAAGAATAAGGCTTGAATCTGCGCGCATAGTACTTTTGCCCCATGAAACTCACACCTGATAACAAACTCAAAAAACTCATCGTGGTGGGGGATCGTGTATTGATCAAACCGGCCAAACAGAATGATAAAACCGATAGCGGGCTCTACCTTCCCCCTGGTGTTCAGGAAAAGGAAAAAATACAAAGTGGTTACATTACCAAAGTAGGTCCCGGATACCCCTTACCCCTTCCGGCCGATGAGGACGACATGTGGAAAGGAAAAGATGAACAGGTAAAGTACTTGCCCTTACAAGCGCAGGAAGGCGACCTGGCTATCTTTCTGCAAAAAGGTGCGATTGAGGTAATCTACGAAAATGAAAAATACTACATCGTTCCCCAGTCTTCCATTTTAATGCTGGAGCGCGAAGAAGATTTATAATGAAAGGCTTATCGTTTGATGTGTTGCGCGTTGGGAAAAGATATAAACTCATCAACTTTGGTGAGGTCAATGAGTTTGTAGTGGAGTACATTCTCGCCAATGGTGATTTCAACGTGAAAAATATACACACGCTCGAGCGCTATTTACTGAAAGACCTCATTAAATATGGAAAGGGAAATGATTTTGAGATTCGGGAACTGGAGTGAGTACCAATTCTTCAGGTAGTCCGAGCTAATACTGTACAGAATACTTCGGTACAATTTTATTTCATCTCCCTGATCCACTCCTCAATCAGCTTCACTCCCTCTTCATGCACTAACTTCTTGCCCAACTCCGGCATCATCACTCCCGGATCATCGGATTTGATGCGGTAATATAATATGGATTGCTCAGGCTTACCCGGCACAATGTCGTAGTTCAAACCACCCGAACCACGACCGGCAGCCACGGGGGCTTTTCCAATTCCCAACTCAAATGGATTTTTTACATCAGCCAGCAAATGAAGGCCGCTGGTTTTGGCTGGGCCATCCGGACGATGACAATGGGCACAGTTTACTTCCAGCCAGGCACGGGCGCGCGAATCAAGTGCTTCTTCTGTATTGTCGTAAGATGCTAATCGAGCAATTTTTTCCGCGGGTGGAAGTCCGGTTAACCAGCCGTTTTCCGCCAATTGAACAAGTTGGTTATGATCGTGCCCTTTTATGGAGCCGTTAAGTTGTCTCGCGGTTGGACCGATGGGCATTATTTTATCGCCTCGCAGGTGACAGCCCTTACATTGATTCGTGTTGGGCACGGAATAGTTTACGGTTCGCGCATTACCATCATCATGCGTCCACTTCACGTCAATATTTTTCCCGCCTATTTCAAGATATGCATCAGTCTGTTCGTCATTCCAGATGTAAGGCAAGGCTTTCCAGTTTCCTTCTTCCAAAATCAATAATCGTGTTTCCAGGATACGGATGTCCTTTTCGGGTTTTCTGAAATCCGCAGGGTAATAAAAATTTTTAATCAGCACTGTGCCTTCGGGAAAATCCAACACATCATCGGCACTGAAGCGTGCGCTGGTGCCTTCCGGAAATTTTATAAAACGCTTTTTAAAGGCATAGTCCGTGAAGAGCGGTGAATTCAATTCGTAATGAATGACACCGGGCACAGGTGTAAGCTCTTTTAAGGGCTCAATAAAAAACTTGTAATCGGATAGCTTTTCTTTGCCAATCGCCTGAACATTAGTACCCAAGGATACTTCTTCCACCACAACAACCTGTTGCTGCTTTGGCTGACAGGCCACCAGCGCCAGAACAAGCAAACCTACCCAGCGAATCATACCAACTGCTTAATTACACTTAAATGGCGTTACATCTTTTGAAAGACCTTTGAAATCATTTCCTGCATCCAGGTTAATGAATGTAAGCTTACCGTTTTCACCCACGCAAATATTTCGGTCTTTGCGATCCGGATCTTCAATGCCATCATAGATAATGTCGGGCGGATTAAAAAACGATTTCATCAACAGCAGTTTACCAATGTCGCTCTCCATTGTTGGAAACCAATGTTTATTTGAAAAACGATTGTTGCGGATTTTAACATTGTAAGGATAGGGATTATACAGCGAATCTTCACGAAAACGATTGTCTACCGTTTGCACGCCCCCAATAGCATTTTCCTGCTCCTGCTCCCCGGCATTCAATGCAGCCACCAATTCATAGCTTACTACTGCTATGCCTACCGACCGGTTGTTGATAAAATCGTTATCGTAAATGTCAACGGTATTGGTGGCCAATATCATCATGCCCGAACCTGGTGGAATACTGGCCACTACATTTCCCTTTTGGGCAAAATTTGTGTGGTTGTTGCTGCGCACCGTATTGTTATACACTTTGGTAGTATGGCCATACGTAGTCAGGCCGGGCAAATCAAAAACTAAAATACCTCCCGTATTATCATAGGCCTCATTGCCGTAAATTTCCACCCACTTTGAGTTTTCACTTTCAATGCCGGCCACATTCCAATAGGCTTTGTTATTTCGGATGATGACGGAATCAGATTGTCCCACATAAATGCCGGCATCGGATGAGCCCATAGCAATACAATCTTCCATCAGCACATTTTTACACAGCACCGGGTAAAGTGCGTAGGCGCCATTTTCAGTTTTTGGTCCATCGGCCCAAACCGACCGGATTCTGCGCAGTACAATACCATCGGTATCATTCACTTTTAAATTGTCTCCTTTGGCATCTTCTACCGAAAAATCTTCCAGCACAATATTTTTTCCGTTGCTTACCTGTAATCCCTGGGCACCTTCAGCCTGATTTTTCCACGAAAGAATGGTTTTATCCATGCCCTTTCCGCGAATGGTGATGTTCGACTTTCCATCCATGCTCAGGGTACGGGTGAACATAAAGTTGCCCTCGGGCAGTTCAATTACATCACCATCCTGCGCCAAAATAAATTGTGCCTGCAAATCCTTTTCGATGGATTTCCATACGATGGGTTCTTTGGGTGATTCGCTGCATGCCGTGCATATCACTAAGGCAATTAGACCTAATTGAAATTTTTTCATAAGGCTATGAAGATAAAGAATTTCTCACACATAAACCGCTGGTTCGTAAATCTTAAAAAATTATCTAACAGCATCCACGACCTGAAGAAAAATATTTTTCCAGCTCCCAACACGACCTAAATCTTTTCCCATTCGAACAATAATAATTTTCTCATCCGGAAAAATGTACAAGTACTGCCCCAGGTGACCCCAGCCTGAAATGATGTAGGCATGCTTTTGGTCTTTGCTGTGCAGCCACCAGAATTTTTCGTAGTGAATCTCATTACCAAATTCCGGAACATGATTTTCCGGTGAAACTACAGTGCTTGCCTCAATCCATTCTTCAGAAATAACCTGTTCATCATTCCACTTTCCATTATTCAGTACCAGTCGGCCGAATTTGGCAAAATCAATTGCACGAAGGTTTAGTCCGCTTTCCATTTTCATCATGCGCGACTCGTCACTATCCATACTCCATGAACCGCTGTACTCCATGCCCAGCTTATTCCAGATGTTCCTTTCAAAGTATTCGGCCGGAGACTGCCCGCACGCTTTTTCCAGCACCATGCCGATAACTATCGGATTATAGGAATTGTATTTAAATGCCGTCCCCGGTTCAGCTTTTATTGGCAATTCATAAATACGTTCACGCAAACGCGGATGGTAATAAGCCTTTGGCTTATCGCCCCATGGCAAATCATGATCCTTAAACTGGATGCCACTGCGCATATTCAATAAATGTGATAGTGTTAGTTTCGAATAGCGCGCATCCTGTTGGGCAAGTTGCGGAAGGTACCGGGTGACCGTATCGGTTAACGATTCAATCAGTCCATCATCTATTGCCTTACCTAACAGTAATGAGGTAATGGATTTACCAACTGAAAACGATGTGTTAATAGATTCGCGTGAATATCCATTAAAATAGCCTTCATACAACAATGAATCATTTTTAATAACCAGGAAGGCTGTTGTTTCGGATAATTCCAGAACCTTTTCCAATTCAGTCTTACCTTTTCTGGTTTCAATCATTAAATCAGCAAGCCTGCTTTCCGTTGCTTCAATGAATGAAAAAGGATGAGGAGAAGCATCAAACGGATGGTTAGGGAATTTTTCATGATCAAGTATGTCGGATGCACGCCACTTCATCCACCGGCCCATATAAGTTTTTGTGCTGCACGAAGCAAAAGCAATACTTAGCACCGCCAGGATTATTAATGCATATACAATTTTCTTTTTCATGGTGCGAGAAGTTAGGCTGCTTTTTTAATTTCTTCCAACTTGTTTTCAGCAGGCTTTTGTTTTGGTTTCATCCCAAACAAAAAACGCATCACATTAAACGGACGAATCAAAACCAAATAAAATCCAACACAACTGATCAGCGTAAACATAGCAATCGACCAATACTTGGCGGCAATGCTCCAATCCAACTGACAGATGTAATACCCGATGGCAATAATTACCGTTTGATGCAGAATGTAAAACGGATACAGACCTTCATTGAGTTTGCTGATCCATGGATGAGGTTTGTTCAGGTAATGTTGTCCATAGGCGATCACCGTAAGCACCGTAAACCAGCTCATAAACATGCCGGTAATATCAAACAACGTTTCGATGGTATCCTCCGGCCATGGAAAATTCACAATACCTCTGAAATGAAAGTACAGGAGATAAAAAGGAATCAGCACAAATAGCGCAGCCATCAACAAGTGCTTTCGGTTTTGTCCGACTGACAACCAAAGATTCTTATCAGCATAAAACAGCACACCAAAAAAGAAGAAGCACATGTAGAAAACAAAAAACGCCAGGTCGGTGAGGTCGTGCGTTTCATCCGGGAAGTACGGACGTAAGAGGGCCTGCGTGAAAATGATAAGCAGGGAAGGTATCAATAACATGCCTGCCGGGCTTGCCAGCCAACGACTAACGGTTGCCCTGAATTTTGCAGAACGCTCGGAACGGATGTACTTGAAAAACGGAATGAGCAGTAACGAATACAACAACAAGTACAATATAAACCACAGGTGGTGCCAGCTGAAACTTCCCTCGGGGTATGGAACGAAATTGAAAACGGTTTTATAGAAATCCCAATAGCTTCCATACTTCAAAATATGTTCATAGTAAATCTGTGGCGGCACCACCACAAACATGCCGAACACCAGGGGAATGAACAGCCTGCGAAAGCGTTCACCGGCATATTGCTTAATGGAGCGTTTGCCCAACGCCATGTACGTGCCTGCACCGGAAATAAACAGCAGCAACGGCATGCGCCAGAAGTGCAGCCACACCATCCAGTACCTGAAACTGCCGCTGAGTTCATTGTTCTTAACGTGCCAGTCCCACGGCACGAACCACATACCGGTATGGAAGAAAAGCAGAATTAAAATGGCGATAATCCGAAGCCAGTCGAGGTCGTGCCTGCGGGTTGATTGGATGAATGTCGTTTCCATAGTTTTTCTTTTTTGCTCAAAGAAACAGGCACGAACCCCGAAAATACGACTGTTTTTATAAGCTGGAAGGACGATTTTATAAAGTCGAACAGCAATAATCCCTGCTTCCTGCACAAATAAGTTGCCTATATTCGTAATCACTATCCTACTTCCATGGCTGATATATTGCCAGCATTACCCGAAGACGCACCCGAACTCAGTGAATTAGTCAACTCCGCTTATCGTGGTGATACCGGCCGCCAGGGCTGGACCACCGAAGCCGATTTGATTGACGGATCGCGCACCGATGCCGAGTTATTGAAAGCCGTAATCGAAATGCCTGGCAGTGTGATTCTAAAATATGTTGAGGATGGAAAAATTAAAGGGTGCGTAGAGTTGCGTAAAGAAGAAGATAAACTCTACCTGGGCATGCTCACCGTTAACCCAACCATCCAGGGCAAAGGCATTGGTAAGGCATTGCTGAAAGCATCAGAAGCAGAGGCGGCCAGGCAAGAGTGCAATGCAATTTTTATGAATGTGCTCACTGTACGTAAAGAACTAATCGATTGGTACATCCGGCATGGCTACCACGATTCCGGAAAACGAAAACCATTCTCTTTTACCGATCCACGGTTTGGATTTCCAAAGCAACCGCTGGAGTTTATGATTATGGAAAAACAGATTTCTTACTGAGCACTCATTAACCTTAAACTATTATGCGATTAATTGTTCTATTGATTTTGTTTTCCTTCACACAGGGCCGGGCGCAAAAACCATCAGCTGTCGATAAGAAAGTCCAGGAATTTGAAGCCTACATTATTAAAGGCATGAAGGATTGGGAAGTGCCCGGTATGGCGGTTACCGTGGTGAAAGACGGAAAGGTGCTGCTGGCCAAAGGGTATGGCGTGCGCGAACTGGGAAAGACCGATCCGGTAGATGCACAAACCCTGTTTGCCTGTGCCTCCACAACCAAAGCCATGACAGCCGCCTGTATGGGCATGCTGGTGGATGAGGGCAAAGTAAGCTGGGACGACCCGGTGTATAAACACCTGCCCGAATTTCAGTTGTACGATCCGTACGTTACCCGTGAACTGCGCATCCGCGATTTGTTTATTCACAACTCGGGTGTGGGCAATGCCGATTTTCTTTGGAGCGTGATGAACATTCCCACAGAAGAAGTTATGCACAGGATGCGTAACGTGGAGCCCAGCTACAGTTTACGTTCAGGTTTTATTTACCAGAATATTTTTTACGTGGCGGCTGGCGAAATCATCAACAAACTCAGCGGCAAACCCTGGCACCAGTTTATGCGCGAGCGCATTTTTCAGCCCCTTGGCATGACACGCACAGTTCCTTTATTAAAAGACGTAACGGATCTCAACCAAACTAAACCGCATTATAAAGTCGAAAGAATCATTACCGTGATTGAGCATACCAGTGCCGATCAGGTGGGCGCGGCCGGCAGTGTGTGGTCGTGTGCCGATGACATCAGCAAGTGGGTGCTTTGCATGCTCGACAGCAGCAAGTACGCAGGAGGAAGATTATTGTCGGCCAAGACGTGGACCGAAATGTTCAAGCCACAAACCCTGGTAACGGCCAGCGGGTTCTATCCTACAGCACGTTTAACAAAGCCCAACTGGACAACCTACGGACTGGGCTGGTTTCAGCACGATTACAAGGGCAAGAAAGTGAATTTCCATACCGGTAGTCTGGCCGGTGCCATTGCCATCCACGGGCAGTTGCCCGATGAGAAACTTGGCATATATGTGTTCGGCAATTTCGATCATGCCGAGTTGCGTCACGCGCTCATGTACAAAGCCTTCGACTTGTTTGCGCTGGGCGGTACCCGCGACTGGAGTGCAGAGTTTTTGCAACTGTACCGCGGCATCCAGGCCGAAAGTGAAAAGAAAGAAAAGGAGTTTGAAGGCAGGCGCATTGAAGGAACAAAACCAACACTTTCGCTGGATGACTATACCGGCAAATACACAAGTCCGCTGTTTGGTGAGTTGATCATTACCCGCGAAGGTGATCAACTGATTGCGGTGGCCAATAATTTTCTGAAGGCCACCTTTACCCACTGGCATTACGATACCTTCCGCGGCTGGTTTGATAAAAAGTGGTATGGAAAAGCAAACATGACCTACACGCTGGAACCAACCGGCAAGATTGTTTCTGTGCAGGTTGCCGGTATGGATTTTAGCCGTGTAAACTGATTACTTCCGCTTCGCCACAAACGTTCCGTTGGGCTGGATAAACGTTGCCTCGGTTATTTTTCCGTTGGCTTCGGTGAATCGTACTTTAAACCCATCCAGGCTTTTAATTACAAAAGCATGCTTCTCGGTGGCGAGCAACTCATATTCAGGCTGGCCCGGAACAAACAAGTACAGTGTTTTCCCGTCTTCTTTCAGATAGAACCTGGCAACCATACCGGCCAGTTCGTACTCACCGGCATAGGTTTGCAGCGTTTGCCGGTCAACCGCCACAGCCCGTGGTGTGCGTTTAAACTCGATCGGGTCGGTGGCGGGCTCAAGTTTGGCCGTCAGCGAGGAAATATCTCCGGATTCATTGGTGCGGAAATTAAAATGGAGGTTGGCCTGTTGGGTTGTATCTATCTTGCCGTTTTCTATTTCGTAGGGTAGAAAAATATCGTAGTGATAATGTTTAAGCCACAGCATTTGTAAAGGTGTTTTGGCAAACAACGAATCGCGTTCTACCGTTACATCAAATTTGCCGTAACCGGGATGGTGATACCTGCCCGTGTACTCATAGAGTACATGCGATGGTTTTGTGTTTTTCTTTTGCGATGACTGCATGGTAGCTTTAGCAGCAGCCTGCTGTTTTTCGGCATCGTCAACGCGTTTGGTGTACACCTTGTTCCAGTCGGTGGGTTTAACATTCAACAGTTTATCGCTGATGGTGTTGCGGATAAGGGAGGGCAGAACCGAGCCATTTTGATTGACCAACACCACAATACCGATGCTGTCAGTTGGGAAGAACGATACATTGGCCGAAAAGCCGTCAATATTGCCGCCATGCTCAACGCGGTAATGGCCTTTGTAGGAAGCGGTGAACCAGCCATAACCATAGTTGCCCATGTGTACATCGGGAAATTCCGGATCAGGCGGGTCGCTGTTGATGATCATCTGTGAACCCATCGCTTCCTTTACATAGCTCTGAGGCAATATTTGTTTGCCCTGAAATTTTCCTCCGTTAATCCATGTAATCAGCCAGTTGGCCATTTCGTTTACCGAACTGTTAATGCTCCCGGCTGGGCCCATCGCGGCAATGTCGTAGTAATCCATTTTAGTAATCTGGGTTTTATTTTTTACCTGGTAGCCGATGGCCGCCTCGGTTCCTTTGCGCAGACCGTCAATAACGGTTGTTGAGTTTTTCATCTGCAGCGGCTCGAAAAAACGCTCGCGGATATTGTCTTCCCAGCTTTTACCGGTAATCTTTTCGGCAATTACGCCCTGTGTTAAAAACATAAAGTTGTTATAGTACCACTTTTCGCGCACGGCCGCAAAGGGTTGCTGATGTTCAATGCGCATCATCAGGCTGTCGCGCGAATGGGTTGGAAAAAGATACCAGCTGAAATCATGGCGGGGCAAACCGGTACGGTGTGTCATGATATCCTTAATGGTGATGAGGTTGTTCATCTCCGGTTTATTGAACCGGAGGTCAGGTACGTATTTAACCGGGCTGTCATCAAACGACAGTTTTTTCTCTTCACGTAAAATGCCCAGCAGTCCGCAGGTAAAAGCTTTGCTGCTGGAGCCGATGGCAAACTGGGTATTAGGTGTTACCGGAAGTTTTTTATCAACATCGCGGTAGCCAAACCCTTTGGCATAGATGACTTTATTTTTCTCTACAACAGCAACAGCAAAACCCGCGGCATGCCATTTGGCGGGCAGTTGTTGTAACTCGGCATCCAGGCCGGCCAGCCGTTTATCCAGGGGCGTTGGTTTTTTTTGTGCCATGGCATGGAGCGAGCACAACAGCAGGGCAACTAAAAGTAAGCTTTTCATGATTGAAGGGGTTGGCTCGGTAATGTAGCAAAATCCGTATGGATTAATGCGTCTGAGCTTCTAAATCCTATTTTATAAATTTCATTAAAGCCATTCCATTAAAATCCATTTTTCAGGTACAATAATTTATCGTTTATTTATCAAAATACTATCTATGAAACGATACCTCATACTGCTCCTGCTTTTTGCCAGCTTTTCATTGCTCGCCCAAAACCCCAACATGCCCACCGATTTCCTGAGCAAGGAGTGGCACAAGGAGCGCAGGCAAAAACTTCGTGAGAAGTTACCGTCCAATTCAGTTGCTGTATTTTTTGGGAATGCGGTGCGCAACCGCAGTAACGATGTGGATTATGTGTATCATCAAGACCCGGATTTCTATTACCTCACCGGCTACCGCGAACCCAATACTGTATTGTTGATTTTTAAAGATAAACAAAAGGGCACCGGTGATGCGCTGTATGATGAGATTGTATTTGTACAACCTAAAAATGCCATGAGGGAAATGTGGACCGGGCGCAGGCTGGGTAACCTCGGCACGAAAGAGCAACTTGGCTTTGAACAGGCCTTCAACAATACTGATTTTAAAGACTACAACATCGACTTCTCATCCTTTGATCAAATTCTGTTTCTTGACTTTCATAACGATGTTCGGGATGATGCCCGCGATAAAGGCGACCTTTATGATTTGATCGAACAATTTAAAGTAAAGGTAAACTACCCACGCAAAGATGCGTTGAGCGTTCAACGCGAACAACCCCCAAACAACCTGAACACACGTGCACTCATCGGCATCATGAATGATTTACGCGGTATTAAAACAAAAGAAGAAATTGAATTGCTGCGCAAAGCCGTAATGATTTCCTGCATCGGGCAGGTGGAAGTAATGAAGGCCATGAAGCCCGGTATGAGCGAACGCGAAGTACAAGGCATACATGAATATGTGTTTAAAAAATACCAAGCCGAAGACCTCGGCTATCCTTCTATTGTGGGCGGAGGACATAACGGCTGCATTCTGCACTACATCGACAACTACAAACCCTCGCTTACCAATAAAGAATTAATTCTGATGGACCTTGGTGCCGAATACCACGGATACACAGCCGACATTACCCGCACCATACCCGTAAGCGGCAAATTTTCACCGGAACAAAAACAGATTTATGACCTGGTGCTGGCCGCGCAGGAAGAAGCCATGAAGATTTGTAAACCCGGCACACCCTTCAGCGACTTGTATGCAGCCACGGCTAAAGTGATCAACAAAGGGTTGAAAGAACTAAACATTATTGAAAACGAAACTGACCGGCATTTATACTACCCGCACGGCTGTTGCCACCACATTGGGTTGGATGTACACGACCGCGGCAATTACGATGTGCTTCAGGAAAATATGGCCATCACCATTGAACCGGGTATTTACATTCAGGAAAACACTACCAAAGACCCGAAGTGGTGGGGCATTGCCGTGCGCATTGAAGATGATTACTTGATTACGAAAAACGGCTGCGAACATTTGTCATCGTATGCACCGCGCACCACTGAAGCTATAGAGGCCATGATGAAGCAACCCAGCCCGCTGGATAAATTTGTGTTACCAGAATTAGATAAGGTTGTACCTAAGAAAAATTAAAATCCAGTATTAAGAGTAACCACTAAATATCTTAATTGAATACCTACAATTATTATCCCGCGGATGACGCTGATAAAACGCAGACAATAATCTGCGAGCTTCGCGGAATCAGCGGGAACAAAAGTTTAGGACTTAAAGGGGATACTCATATATTTAACCGGAATTTTAATGCATAATCCGGTTTAATTTTTTAGAGATGACATATCAATTACAAACCGGTAGCGCACATCACTTTTTAACATCCGATCAAATGCCTCATTGATTTGTTGAATTGGAATCACCTCAACATCGGCTACAATATTTTTTTCAGCACAAAAATCCAGCATCTCTTGAGTTTCAGTTGTTCCGCCAATCATTGAGCCGGTAACGCTTCTTCTGTTTTTTAACAGATCAAATGGATCTACGCGTGGCTCTTCAGCCGGAAGCCCCACCACCATCATGCGGCCATTCATGCCCAACAACTTCAGGTAAGGGGCATAATCATGGTTAGCGGACACGGTATTCAATACCACGTCAAAGTAACTACTAAACTTCTTCATTTGATCTTTGTCGGTCGACAGGATAAAATTGTGCGCACCTAATCGCCTGGCATCAGCCTCTTTCCCTGGCGATGAGCTTACCAAAGTCACTTCCGCACCAAAAGCATGGGCAAACTTCAGTCCCATGTGCCCAAGCCCACCTAACCCGATAACAGCAACACGCATACCTGATGTAACACCGGCAAACCGGAGCGGTGAGTATGTGGTAATACCTGCACACAACAGCGGAGCCACACCGGCCAGACTAAGTTTATCCGAAATGCGGTAGACAAAACGTTCATCCGTTACAATGTGCGTGGAATATCCTCCCTGAGCCAGCGTTTTGCCGTCACGTTCGTAGGCGTTGTATGTTCCCGTAGGGCCTTCTTCGCAATACTGTTCAAGATGATTTTTGCAATTATTACAACTTCTGCATGAATCCACAATTACACCAACGGCAGCAAGGTCGCCTGCCTTGAAACGCGTAACCGCTGAACCTACACTCACCACGCGACCAACAATTTCATGACCGGGCACCATAGGATACATCGATCCTCCCCACTCATCGCGCACCTGGTGCAGGTCGCTGTGACAAACACCACAGAAGAGAATTTCTACATGTACATCACCTGGGCGAGGTTCTCTTCGCTCGAAGGAATATGGGGCAAGAGGACTCTTTGAATTAAAGGCTGCATAAGCATTTGTCGCTATCATAGTATTTTGTGAGTATCCGTTTAACGTCCTAAAATTAATAGAGCATCACCACATTAACACCTCACCCCTTCCCCTCTCCCGCAGGAGAGGGGTGTTCGAGGTACGAGAACGGGGTGAGGTTTTAATTAGGACATCAAACGGACATTCAGATAGTATTTTAAAAATCAAGTTTAAAAATTCATTTTGTATTCATGGCCCGGTATTCCGATGGTGTATTACCCGTAATCTTCTTAAACACCGTATTAAAAGAAGACTTCGAGTTGTAGCCAACCTGTTCGGCAATTTCTTCAACCTTTATGTTGGGCTTATCGATTAACAATTTTTTAGCCTCTTCTACCCTGTACCCAGCCACCCATTCAAAAAAGTTTTTTCCTAACCCTTCATTAATAACCTGTGATACCTGGTGCACCGATATTCCACAGGCCTTGGCGAGGTCGGGTTGTGAAAAATCCGATTTCAAAAAGGGCTTCTCATCCGTCATAATTTTTTTAAGCCTTGTCAATAACACTTCCTGCTGGTCTGCTGTAAGTGAGGAACTCTTGTACCTCAGTTGTTCATTCAGCGCGGGCTGCTTAAAAAACCCTGATCCTTTCATTACCGAAAAGCTTGTGGAGTAAATAATGAGCGAGCCAAAGGCAGCAAATAAGTGATCGCCAGTATCATCTACATTGAGCAACTTCACAACTACTATAAGTATGGCAAAAGCTGTCATTTGCAGCACGCCATTCCGAAGTGTTTTTAATGTAGCCGATTCAGGCCTAAAGAAGGATTCTTTTTTCTCACGGAATGATCTCGAAATTATACCTCCGCATAATGCCAGGTAAAAAAACAAGCTAATCAATACCAGCTCAGTATGCCATTGGGTGAGGATGAACATCCAGGGATCAAACTGTTGGGCGACTTCACGAAACGGTAAGCCGGGATGGTAGGAAGCCACCCAAGCATTATACTTTACATCAACCGATGAAAGAAGAAACGGTATCATGAACAGGGCGTAGACAACCGGAAAGATGAGATTCAGTACCATGGATTGCTTGCTTACCTGCCCTTTTGCCAGGGCAACCACAAACAAAAAAAGAAGTGGCCCGATTGCCAGCGCAAAAGGTTCAGAGAAATCTACCAGGTGCAGTACATGAATGATGTACCCCGTGTACATTAAAAAAATCTCCAATAAACAAGCGACAATGGCGATTAACAGCAAACCATACATGACGTTGAACTGCCGGGCTCTGTTCTCTTTTGAGAAGAAAAACAAGGCGAGGAAAACCGCTTGTACCAAACCCAGAAAAATAAACACGGCAAATAAATCAACCCGGTAAGCCATGCCCGAATTTATCACTTTTTAAACCTGTACGCGTATAAATTTAGGGTTGCCCTGCTGTATCTTGCGGCATATTCTTATCCATCATGAAAAATTTTTCAACATTATTTACACTTTGCTTGCTGACTTTTACGCTTAAGGCACAACAGTTTAATGAGTCAACCATTCGTAAGCATATTAAGATACTCGCCAGCGATTCGTTGCAAGGCAGAGGAACGGGCACCGAAGGTGAGCGCATGGCTGCAGCCTACATTGAGAGTGAATTCAAAAAATTGAAACTAAAGCCAACAGGTAAATCCAAAAACTATTTGCAGACTTTTGAATTTAAAAGCGGAGCACACGGTGAAGGCGCACCGGGCACCGCGCACAACATTGTAGCCTATCTCAATAACAAAGCTGCCAACACTATTATTATTGGTGCCCACTACGATCACCTGGGTATTGGCGAATTCGGTAATTCTTTGGAAGCTAATCCGGCTGGGAAAATTCACAATGGCGCAGATGACAATGCTTCCGGTGTTGCTGGCGTTTTGGAACTAGCCCGATACTTCAGCACCAATAAGGTGAAGGAAAAAAATAATTTCCTGTTTCTGTGCTTTTCAGGTGAAGAGCTTGGACTTTACGGATCAAAGTATTTCACAGAAAACCCCACCATTAACCTGGCGCAGGTCAATTACATGATTAACATGGATATGATTGGCCGGTTAGATCCGCAAACCAAAACGGTGGTTGTAAACGGTACAGGAACCAGTCCGGTGTGGGAACCTTTGTTGAAGAAACTGGAAACAGAAACCCTGAAAATAAAAACCGACTCATCAGGTATTGGTCCCTCCGATCACACTTCATTTTATTTAAAGAATATTCCCGTACTTCATTTCTTTACTGGTGCCCATGGTGATTACCACAAGCCCACAGACGACTGGGATAAAATAAACTACGCGGGCCAGGTGAGTGTACTTAACCTGATTGCGGAAGTGATTAATAGTTTAGACAAGGAACCTAAACTCACTTTCCTCACCACCAAGGCCAAGCCTATGGCGAGCCGTTCAGCATTTAAGGTTACACTTGGCGTAATGCCCAGTTATACAAGTGATGGTGATGGCGTAAAAGTTGACGGTGTTACCGAAGGGCGCCCCGGACAAAAAGCCGGCATACTAACCGGTGATATTATTATTCAGATGGGCGACCTTACTATTAAAGACATTCAAGATTATATGGGTGCATTGGGCAAGTTTGATAAGGGACAGACAATACCGGTGAAAGTAAAACGGGGCGGGGAGGTACTCACTTTTTTGGTGGTATTTTGATGGTTTGACCTCTCCAAAAAATACGATTTGATAGAAAATCTTACATGATGCTGCCACGGTTACGGTAGATTTGTGAAAAACTCTTTCAGGGTTAAACCGTGAATTCTCAACAGACGCATAAGGCCTTTCAATGTTAGGTTTGTTCTTCCTTTTTCAATGCGCCAGTACTGCACACGAGATAAATCGTGGTCGTAGGCAAAGGTTTCATGGCTGGTATAGCCTTTTTCCTTGCGCAGTTCGGCAAGCTGCCGGCCAATGCGCTCGAGTTGTTTTTGGAAGTCCGCCTCGTTTTTCACGGCTTCCAAATTCCTGCAATTTATCTTTAAATATTACAGCATATAAGTGTACAGCTTATAAGTTGTATTTTGAAATATCATAACCCCTTTAGTATGTTCGGTTCAAGGTTCTAGTTTTGAGTTGGGCCGGTTAAAAAAAATCTTAGCTATTCACTGAATTCATTATCAGGGTGTTATTAAGGTTTTATCAGAGCTATAAAAGTTAAACTTATATTCATATGAAAAGATTAAGAGTAATATCACTAAACCCCGCTGTACTTCTTTTTGTTGCATCAAGTATACTTCTCTTTAGTTGTAGTAAAGATTCGCTGCTAATCAAAGCAAAAGAATTATCTGGAAGGGATCTTATGCGCTCCATTTACTTCCTTGATGGCACAGGAACAGATTTCATTGAGCCTTTACAGGAACTTAAGTTGGAGAACTTATTTAGTACTGAAGAAGTCACATACATCAGAAGTCATATTGATCTTTTTCTTGAGCAAATCGAAAATAAAAATCCGGGTATATTCGAATCATTCAAGGCTGACATGTGCAGTGGTGATCATCTAGTTATAAAGCAATCCTTAGCACGAAATGCAACTTTAATTCATGAAACTGCTAAAAACGTTAATAAGGAAGATCAACTTTTAGCTAAATTAATTGCAAACGGTCAAAAGCCCTTAGCTTCTTTAATAAATGCACATTTCCCGCAAGCTGGAATATCAGATTTATCACCTTCAGAAATAAAAGTAGTCTTGCAATCCGATGAGTTTAAAAACAATATAAAAGAGTACTTTAGTAACCTCGAAAGTAAAATTGATGGGAAGTCTGGCCGAGCAGAAGAGCAACTTGGACTGATTATATTTGCCGCGGCAGTTCTTGCTTTTGCTGCTATAGCTGTTGCAGTAATTTACGTTGTATGGGTTTTAAATGCAGTGCAATTATACCACTATAGTGATGTAGACTGGCATCCAATTAAACGAGGGTCAGGCAATTCGGAACTCTTAATGGAACAGATAGTTAATTCAATTGCTATCAATTTCATAGACTAAAAAACAACCTGATGAATCCACGTATTATTTTTTTACGTTGTTATTCGTCATAATTCTATGGATTCTTCTATTGTATACAGTTATAGTAAGTTCAATGCCATACAACAGTTTGAGGTCGCAGTTTTATAATAAAGATCATTTATTTGTCAGGAGAATATTTCCCGAAGGTTTTTCGTTTTTTACTCGTGACCCTAGAGAACCTCAAGTGATTCTTTACACAAAGAATGCAATCACCGAGGTTATAGAAAGGAGTAATTCCATAAATTATTACTTCGGCTTTAGCAGATATGGCAGAGCACTCAGCATCGAGTTAAGTTCTATTTGGGAAACGGTGCGCAATCAGAAATGGTATGATTGCTACACCTGTACCCAAAATTGTTTTAACGATGAAATACTTCCGCACTATTCAATTCAAAACTCAACACCTTCACCATTTATTTGTGGGGAGTATTATTTAAAAATAACTGAACCTATCCCATGGGCATGGGCGAAATCTTTCAAAAGCAGTAACAGATCAATGCCTTGTAAAATGATCAGTATATCGATAAAGTGTAATTAATAGTGTTTATCAAAATAACGTCCTGGTTAGAAAGAAATGTCATATGGACAAATACATATGGGTTGGCAAGATCCTTATTAGGATTAGGGACTTTTTCTACGCTAATTTTAAATAGTACTGATGTTCTATTCAAAACAACTTATGAAAGTATTTCGTTTTGTGACCCTCTTGGACTAAGTCTGTACTGCATATTCGACAATTTGCTAGTAGGAAAACTTATTTCAATTGCTTTTCTCATTCTAATTATATCTGGTTGGCGGCCTGTAATTACAGGTATTTTGCATTGGTGGGTTATGTATAGTTTTACTAATTCGGCAGTTGTTCTAGATGGCGGAGATCACATTGCCTCTATTATCACTTTACTTTTAGTTCCTATTACTTTGACAGACAACCGAAAATGGCATTGGAATAAACCAAAATTAAAACCTACAAATACATGGTTTGGAGTTAAATCATTGATTGGACTATCTTCGGTGCTTGTCATAAAAATACAGGTTTCAATAATTTATCTTAACTCGGCAGCAGCTAAACTTAGTGTTAGAGAATGGACTGACGGAACAGCAATTTACTATTGGTTTAAACATCCCGTCTTCGGATATCCTAATTGGTTAGATGCCATACTCGAACCATTGATTCTGAATGGAACAATACTTTTCATTATTAGTTGGGGCACAATAATATTTGAGTTTATCCTCTTCTCTGGTCTTTTTGTAAGCTCCCCCGAAAATAGGACAGTTTTGAATTAGACAAAAGGTCTAACTTTAAACTGTTAAAAATGAAAAGAACACGATTTACCGAAGCCCAGATTTTCACTATTCTCAAGGAGTTTGATGCTGGCAAAAACATCCAGGACATTGCCCGTTCGCACGGAGTGTCCAAAGCCACTATTTATAATTGGAAGGCTAAGTACGGAGGTATGGAGATGAACGAACTTAAGCGCGTTAAGGAGCTTGAGGAAGAAAATCGGAAGCTCAAGCAGATGTATGGTGACCTGGCGCTGGACAACAAGATGCTCAAAGACGTTTTGGGAAAAAAGTTCTAAGGCCCGCTGAGAAGCGAACCCGTGTAGATTATCTGAGAACGACTTTTCAAGTCAGCCTCGGTCGGGCCTGTGAAGTGATGGATCTCTCACGTTCGGTTTACTACTATCGAAGTAAGACGGACGATCATGCGGTGATTGATAAACTCCAGAACTTAGCTGAGAAACGGCCTACCGAAGGATTTTGGAAAATGTATTTCAGGATAAGGAAAGAAGGATTGTTGTGGAACCACAAACGCATCCATCGGGTGTATAAATTATTGAAGTTGAATATGAAACGAAAAGGAAAAAGGAGATTACCAGCACGCGTTCTTCAGCCCCTGGAGGCTGTTAGCCACATCAATGCAAGCTGGTCGATGGACTTTATGAGTGATTCCCTTCTATCGGGTCGCAAGTTCAGAGTACTCAACTTGCTGGACGACTTTAACCGTGAGGCCCTTGCTATTGAAGTTGATACTTCGCTACGGGCTGAGCGAGTGATACGGGTACTTGAACAAGTCATTCAATGGAGAGGAAAACCACAGCGAATCAGGGTTGATAATGGCCCCGAATTCATCTCAAGCAAACTCGGCCTATGGTGCGAAGAACGCAACATCCAGCTTCAGTTTATTCAACCGGGCAAGCCTTCACAGAATGCATACATCGAGCGTTTCAATGGAAGCTTCCGAAGAGATGTTCTCGATGCGTACTTATTTGAATCCCTTATCCAGGTAAGAATCCTAGCTGATGAGTGGATGAATGATTACAACTATGACCGTCCACATGATGCGCTCGAAGGGCGCAGTCCTGCGGACATGCTGGCCGTGGATTTATGGGAAACTCGAAACGAGTTTCCCACAAACCCACAACCGGTTACAACAATAACAATGAATAAATTTCCTAATTTAGAGTTGTCCTAAAAATGGGGAGCTTACATTTTTATGGGCAATCAGTTTAAAAGATTTTTTTTAATCTTAGCTATTGTCTTTCATTTCAGCATTTTTATTATTCACGGGCTTTCTTCATTTTTCTTTACTATGTGCGCTTGTTTATTATTATACCTAGGACCAATTTTTAAAGGTTTAGAATTTTTAAAGACATTTGTAAATCTAAAAACCAAAATTTATGTTCATCTACATTCTCTTAGGAATAGTATTGGTAGTTATTGGCCTGTCTCTTAAATTTGGTAGAATTGAAAAAAACTATTTTTTTGGTTACCGTACACCTCGGTCAATGAAAAATAAAATGAATTGGGAATTCGCTAACGGTCTTATGGCAAATTATTCAATTATTGTCGGAGTTTTATCAATATTAAGTGGTGTTATTGGATGGTATTTCAATCTAAACAGTAAGTATATAATTTACATTACAGTTGGACTAATGGCTGTGTGCCTGATCACAACAGAGATACGATTATATAAATTTGATAAGGCTAAGCGTGAAAACAAAGGATGATGTGATTTAAGTAGAATTATAGAAGGTAAAATTCATAGCAATCACCCTCGTAACAACTCTCTTGATATAACCAACTTCTGAATTTCCGTTGTGCCCTCGTATATCTGTGTGATTTTTGCATCGCGCATCAGGCGCTCAACATGAAATTCTTTTACGTATCCATAGCCACCATGAATCTGAACTGCTTCGGTGGTTACCTCTTGCGCAATTTGTGAAGCGAAGAGTTTAGCCTGTGCTGCCGCCTTTACAAAATCCTTTCCCTGATCTTTCAGGTATGCCGCCTGCCATACCAGTAATCGGGCCGCATCAATTTTGGTGGCCATTTCAGCCAACTTAAATTGTATAGCCTGGTGCTCGGACAAATGTTTTCCGAAAGCTTTACGCTCCTTGGAATATTTTAGTGCAAACTCATAGGCACCGGATGCAATACCTAGTGCTTGTGCAGCAATACCAATCCGGCCTCCATTAAGCGTTGTCATGGCGAAGGTGAAACCAAAACCATCCTCACCAATACGATTGGCTTTTGGTACTTTAACATCAGTAAACATAAGGGAGTGCGTGTCTGATCCACGAATGCCCATCTTGTCTTCCTTTTTACCAACCACAAAGCCAGGCATTCCTTTTTCAACAATCAATGCATTAATTCCCTTGTGGCGTTTAGCTGCATCCGTCTGCGCTATAACTATATACACAGTGGCGCTGTTGCCGTTGGTAATCCAGTTTTTAGTTCCGTTCAACAGATAGTAATCGCCTTTGTCTTCGGCAGTAGTTCGCTGGCTGGTGGCATCTGACCCGGCTTCGGGTTCAGAAAGACAAAACGCACCAATAATCTTACCGGCCGCTAATGGCTTCAGGTATTTTTCTTTTTGTTCTTCCGATCCAAATTTTTCCAACCCCCAACATACCAATGAATTATTCACCGACATGCACACCGAAGCCGAGGCATCAATCTTTGAGATTTCTTCCATCGCTAATACGTACGAAATGGTATCCATGCCTCCTCCGTTATATTTCGGATTGGTCATCATGCCCAAAAAACCAAGTTCACCCATTTTCTTTACCTGCTCGGCAGGGAATTTTTGCTCTGTGTCACGATCGATTACACCAGGGAGTAAATCATTTTGGGCAAAATCACGTGCAGCTTGCTGAACGCTCAGGTGCTCTTCGGTGAGTTGAAAATTCATAAACGGTTTTTCAGGTTAACAAAAACAACGGCCTGAGGTTATCCCTCAGGCCGCAAAAATACTTCTTATCAAGAATTTCCTAAAAACTGTTCAGGCAATATTAATCACGCCTACCCAAAAAGATCATAACCCAATACATAAGTGATGCTAGCGCTGCCAAAGCCGCAACCACGTAGGTCATGGCGGCCCATTTCAAGGCATCCTTGGCCATATCATGTTCCTGGCGGTTAACGATTCCCCGGTTTTCGATCCACGCTAAAGCCCTGCGGCTGGCATCAAATTCTACGGGCAAGGTGATTAAGGCAAACAAAGCAAAAACCGTGTATGAACCAATAATTACGATCAAGGCCGTATCAAACGAGAACAATCCCTTTGCCGCAAACGCACCGAACATCATGGCGATGAAAATGAAATTCATAACCTTGGAGGTCACATTTTGTATCGGAACCATGGCCGACCGAAGTTCCAGCATCGAATAAGCGGTTGCATGCTGAACAGCGTGGCCGCATTCGTGGGCTGCCACAGCGGCTGCAGCTGCATTGCGGCCATTATAAACCTCTTCACTTAAATTTACTGTTTTGTTGGCCGGATTGTAATGGTCGGTTAATTGACCTTCAACACTGGTAACCTTTACGTCATAAATACCATTGTCGGCCAACATTAGGCGGGCAATCTCGGCACCGGTAAGATTTTGTGTTAAGCGTGTTTGCGAATACTCACGGAATTTACTCCTTAACCGGCCACTTACCAGTGAGCCAATCAACATAAACACAACACCAATTATTAATAATCCCATAGTATTTCAAATTTTAGATTCTTCAAACATCAACTTCCAGGCCACTGATTTTTTCCTGACATTTAGTCATTTCACATTCTAACAAAATCATCCATTGGCTTGTTCCAGCCCATTCTTTGCTTTACTCCTAAGACGAAAAGATGTTAAGATTAGTGAGATAACCCCCGCGACAATTAAAATCAATGTTTGCCAGCCGTGAAACACAAACGTAAAGGCCACTGCATTGGCCTGAGGTACCTGGTAAAGGAACACCAGCCCGGCCGGTAAAAGAACGTGATAAGAACCGGCACCACCCGGCAATGGTGCTGCCATAGCAATCGTGCCGATGGCGAACAGGGAAAGAACAGCACTTAGCCCCAGATGCGATGTTTCATTGAATGCCTTTATAACGGCATAGCTCATGGCGAAGTAAAGCAGCCAAATAATAACCGAGTACCCAACGAACAAGGTTTTATTCTCAAGTTTAGCCACTGATGTTAAACCGGCTTTAAATCCTTTCCATACTTTTTGAAGGCGATTTCTTAACTTATTATTTCGCTTTATAAGCCAATAGACCATGGCTGCCATTACCAAAAGGATTACCATAACCAAAACGATTATCCCAACCCTGCCCTTACCCACTACCGGCTGCCATGGCAGGGTTTCCAAAAAACCAATCAGCTTATCGTATTCGGCAACAAACGCAAACACCAACACCACAACCAATAAAATCAAATCAACAATGCGCTCCAACACCACGGTACCGAAAGAAACCTCGACCGGAATTTTATTTAACCTGTACAGGTTGTAACAACGCGAAACTTCACCACCACGCGGAATGACCAGGTTTACCAGGTAACCAACCATAAGCGATAAGAATCCGTTGTAAAATGAAGTTGAATGGCCTGTTGAGTGGAGTAACATACGCCAACGCTCGGCACGAAGCGCATGACTGATCATGACAAAAACCAGCATTAGAAAAAGCCAAAGTTTATTCGCTGAGTAGAGGGTATTCAGAATGTAATCCCATTTATTCTCATCTCCTTCCACCGGTATGGCCCGCAACGAAAACCAAACCAGGAAGACAGTAATGGCAAGAAGAATAATATATTGAACAAAAACCCGAATACGTGATTTCACCCTGGGGAAATTAAACGCGTTAAGTTAGCCGGTTATCGGGTGAGGGAAAAACAATCGATGGTTTAAAGTTTTTTGCTTCCTCGAATTCCATAGACGCATAAGAGAAAATTATCACGATATCACCAACCTGAACTTTCCGCGCGGCAGGCCCGTTGAGGCAAATCATGCCTGAACCGGGTTCGCCTTTAATAACATACGTTTCCAGGCGCTCGCCATTGTTTACATTCACTACGGTAACCTTTTCACCTTCAATAAAATTGGCGGCTTTCATGAGGGTCTCATCAATGGTTATACTGCCCACATAGTGCAATTCGGCTTGGGTAATTTTAGCGCGGTGTATCTTTGATTTTAAAACCTCAATCATCATAGCAAAAACATATTATCAATCAGTCGCACATTACCTGCAAATGCAGCTATGCATGCCATGGGCCTTTCGGCTTCATGAACGTTATTCAACGGCATTAGGTTCTCACTGTCAACAACCTCAAAATATTCCAACGAAAAATCAGCTTTCGATCTGAAGGTTTCATTTACAAATTCTTTGACACTTAAAATGGAGTCGCCCGCCTTTAATTTTTGCCTTGCCTGGCATAAGGAGCTGTACAGTAAGGTTGCCTGCTTTCGCTGGCCTTCCGATAACCGCAAGTTTCGGGATGACATGGCCAGACCATCCTGTTCTCGCACTGTTTCTACAGATTGAAGCTTTACATTAAATCTTAACCCTTCAACCAAAGCCCGAATTATCACAAACTGCTGCCAGTCCTTTTGGCCAAAATAGGCAGTGTCCGGTTCTACAATGTGTAAAAGCTTAGCCACTACCTTAGCTACCCCGTTAAAATGACCCGGTCTGAATTTGCCCTCCATAACGGTTTCCAGGGTTCCAAAAGAAAAATTTAGCAGAGAATGTACGCTCATTTCCATTTGCGCTTCATCGGGGCAAAAAAGCACATCACATCCTGTCGAATTGAGAAGGGTTAAGTCCTTATCCAGGGTTCTAGGATAAGAAACCAGATCGTTAGGGTTATTAAACTGTATAGGGTTAATGAAAATTGAACATACTGTTATTTGATTTTGAGCCCGGGAGGCAACGATAAGGGAAAGGTGGCCGGCATGGAGGGCCCCCATGGTTGGAACAAATCCAATGGAAAGTCCTGCCCTCCTTTTTTCAACCAAAAATGCCCTTAACGGCTCAATTTCCTTGAAAATCTGCATGTTAATAACCCCGCAAAAGGCGCCAAAGATAACGGTAAAACATAAATACAGTTGAATAAGGGGGGCGATTTTCGTACTTTTGTCCCTCGTTTTGCGTTAGTCAACTAATCACCATTATTATGTCAAAACTCCGTATTCTTTATGTAGCCAGCGAAATCAACCCTTTCTTGCAAACCTCAGAAGTAGCCGACTTTGTTCGTAAACTTCCTCAGGCAATGCAGGAAAGAGGTATGGAGATTCGCATATTGGTGCCGCGCTTTGGGATTATTAATGAGCGGAAGAACCGGTTACATGAAGTTGTCAGGTTATCAGGTATAAACATCGCTGTTGGCGATGAGGAAAAGCCGCTTACCATCAAGGTAGCTTCTATCCCTAATGCCAAGCTTCAGGTTTATTTTATCGACAATGAAGATTACTTCCACCGTAAGTCAGTCTTTCACGATAAAGAAAATCGTTTCTATGCTGATAACGATGAGCGTGCTATCTTCTTCTGTAAGGGTGCTATTGAAACCGTTCGTAAACTGGGATGGGCGCCCGATGTGGTTCACTGCAACGACTGGATTACCAGCTTTATACCGTTGTACCTGAAAACCACCTATAAGAACGACCCTTTGTTTAAAAATGCGAAAACTGTTTTCACGATTTACAATAACAGCTTTACCCATAAGTTTAAAGCTGATATTATGGATAAGGTGAAGATGATGGACATTGAAGACAAAATGTTGGGCAACCTTAAAACGGCCGACTACGAAGGGTTTATCCGTATGGGCGTTGAATTTTCCGATGCCGTAATTGTAGCAGGGGAAAACAAAAAGCTTGAAGACCTATTCAAAAAAATAAAGGAAAAGAAAGTCGAAACCATCGACAAAGACGAAAACTATACCGAATCATATTTCAATCTCTATAATGAACTTGTGGGTTAAACGAACCGGGCAGCTTCTATTAGCTGCCTTGTTTTTGATGGCATGTGAAGATGAGAACAGCCTGTTAGGATTTAGGAATCCGAAAAAAAAAATCACTACTGCTTACATCGATTTAAGCATCGGTGAAGGTTCTGTGTTAGCTCTTTCGGGGGTAACTACGGATAATCTCGTAAATCCTACACGATTATTAATAGGTCAATATACGGATCCTGTTATTGGCAGCAACCGGAGCCAGGCCTTTATTGAGTTTTTACCAGGAAACACCCAATTGCTTCCTCCAAACTCAGTTTATGACTCTATTGTTTTATACCTTAATCTTGATCTATATTCTTACGGATTGAATGGAGGATCAAACGAAAAATTTACTATACATCAAATTACTGAAGATACCTTAACATATTTTTCCCAAAATAGATATTACTCGGATTCAGAGTTAGAATATAACCCCATTTCATTGGGTGAGGCTTCCTTCTTTGTTCATGCAGACTCACTTGCAAAAAACCTAAGTAAACCTCAAAGCTTGCGTGACACAATAGTTGCGAAAGTCAGATTGGACGATTCATTCGGCCTTCAGTTATTTACCCTGGCCAAAGAAAATTTAGACGAACAGTACACTAACTCATTTAAGTTCAGAGAACTTATTAAGGGGTTGGCTCTTGTGCCTTCTGAGAGTTCTGGTATACTAGGTTTTAATCCAAACACACCTAATAGTAAAATAATCGTTTATCACCACACGGTCGAAGGTGGTGTGATAAAAGATTTTCTTGAATTACGATTTAATTTTTCGCTACGGGGTTTTAGCAATATCAAGGCTACACTTACCGGAGAGTGGGCCTCAATTACAACAATAAATCAAGGTATTGATCCCCCAAGCGGTATGCGTTGGGTTCAGGCCGGAACTCCTTATCTAACACGTATAGATCTAAACAACTTTTATACACAGTTTGCTGATACTGCTCAAGCCAATACTCAAATAAATTTTGCACAAATAATCATAGAAGGTGTAAATAAATCTCCCGGATTTGACCCGTTACCAGCTTTTGAATTTCGAGTAATGAAAGAAAATGATACTTTCTATCAAAACTCAAACCCTACAGACACCGAAATGCTTCGACCTTATAGGTTGTTTGCTGAGCAAAACAATTTTGTTGTTATTGGTGATGCTGGTCGCGATGCAGCAAGCCTTATTTACAATTCCACTTCAAATACGTACTCAGGGCAGCTTACCATATTTTTCCAGAACTTGTTGAATGAAAAGGGAAGAGCTAATAGGTTGCAACATCTTGCTATTTATCCTGCAAGCACCATTACGGGTCTGAATCCCCCTAACTTCGGAAAAGTAGTAAACAGATCCATCTTTCATAAGAATAATATCAAGCTTCGGATTTACTACTCTACTTCACTAACAGGTAACTTGTAACCTATGTGCGGAATTGTTGCTTACGTGGGCCATCGCGATGCCCAGGAGGTTATTATAAAAGGACTAAAACGCCTGGAGTACCGTGGCTATGACAGTGCGGGAATTGCCTTG
Organism: Cyclobacteriaceae bacterium; assembly: GCA_025808415.1. Lineage (NCBI taxonomy): Bacteria > Pseudomonadati > Bacteroidota > Cytophagia > Cytophagales > Cyclobacteriaceae > Cyclobacteriaceae bacterium. The sequence goes on along the minus strand of CP075525.1, from coordinate 517,510 downwards.
CTCAACAACGGGCTGAACGTCTACAAAAAGAAAGGCAAAGTTTCAGATCTGGAGGACCATATTACCGATGGAACACTAAAAAGCACGATTGGTATCGGCCATACACGATGGGCCACCCATGGTGAACCTAATGATGTAAATGCACATCCTCATTACTCCTATAGCCGTAAGCTGGCTATTATTCATAATGGTATCATTGAAAATTACAGCTCTTTAAAAAGAGAGCTGCTCAACAAAGGCCATGTATTTCTAAGCGAAACAGACACCGAGGTTCTTATTCATTTCATTGAAGATATTTGGGAGAACAATCATTGTTCTTTAGAAGAAGCTGTTCGCTTAGCCTTAACTAAGGTTGTGGGTGCTTACGCCATTGTAATCATGTCAAACGATAATCCCGATCAACTGATCGCTGCCCGAAAAGGGAGCCCGTTGGTTATTGGAATCGGGAAAGACGAGTTCTTCATGGCGTCTGATGCCACACCTATAATTGAATATACCAAAGATGTTGTCTACCTGAATGACCAGGAGATTGCTGTTATAGATGAAGGTCAATTGCGCATCAAAACCATTGAAGATGCGCCCATGACACCTTACATTCAAAAGCTTGAAATGGAACTTGAGGCCATTGAAAAGGGTGGCTTTGATCACTTCATGCTCAAAGAAATTTTTGAACAACCTAAGTCAATTAAAGATTGTTTGCGTGGACGATTGGATTCACAAGCCAACCGATTGGTACTGGGCGGAATTCGCGAGTACGTTAATAAAATGATGAATGCCGAGCGTATTATTATCGTGGCGTGCGGAACATCATGGCATGCCGGCTTGGTGGCTGAGTACATGATTGAAGAATTATGCAGAATCCCGGTTGAGGTTGAGTACGCTTCTGAGTTTCGCTACCGCAATCCTATTGTACGGGAAGGCGATGTGGTAATTGCAATTTCACAATCCGGTGAAACGGCCGATACGCTTGCCGCCATAGAATTGGCCAAATCGAAGGGTGCTGTTATTATTGGTGTTTGTAACGTAGTAGGCTCATCCATTGCACGCGCCTCGCATGCAGGATCCTATACACACGCAGGGCCCGAGATTGGTGTAGCCAGCACGAAAGCCTTTACCGCGCAGCTTACCGTATTAAGCATGATCTGCCTGATCATTGCGCAAAAGCGTGGCACCATCACCGACCAGGCTTTTCACCAGATGTTGGTAGAACTGGAAACCATTCCTGAAAAAGTGGAAAAGGTGTTGGGGCTTAACGACAAGATTCGGGAGATCGCCTATACTTTTAAAGATGTTTCAAACTTTCTGTATCTCGGCCGAGGCTATAATTTCCCAGTAGCCCTGGAAGGTGCATTGAAACTTAAAGAAATTTCCTACATCCATGCCGAAGGTTACCCTGCTGCCGAAATGAAGCACGGACCTATTGCCTTGATTGATGAAGAAATGCCGGTAGTATTTATTGCTACACACGATAGCTCTTACGAAAAAATTGTTTCGAACATACAGGAGGTGAAAGCCCGCAAGGGGCGTGTCATTGCTGTTGTTACGGAGGGCGATCGCCTCATTCCTCAAATGGCTGAGTTTACAATTGAAGTTCCTGCTGTACAAGATGCCCTCATACCAATTGTTTCCGTAATTCCGTTGCAGTTGCTTTCCTACCACATTGCTGTTATGCGTGGCTGCAATGTTGATCAGCCGAGGAACTTAGCAAAATCGGTTACGGTAGAGTAAGCCATTTTAAGGCTGATAATTAAACTGAGAGATAGGATTAAAGTTGCGGAATAGTTTACAAAAGTTGCGAAGTAGTTTACTGAAATTGCAAAATAATACAGGGGAATTACTTTTTGTTGCATCCATCAGAAACTTTTATTCCTTGTTCCTGCTCTTTTAATCCCGATGATCTGGGCTAACAAAGCCCGGTTTTTATCAATTGCGTTTAATGTATAATGAGCATAATTGCTAAGTGTTTGTAAACCCTTCCCTTTCGGATAACCTGAATCTTGCTTTCCAGCCCATTATCAGTAATACCAATAATGAAATATTCATTATTGAGTAGTTAACTGCAAGGTCTAAAATTTGATTTATTGAGTATATCAACAAAAACGAATAAACAATAACACCTGAAACGTGACCTGCGAAGTTTAAAATTCTTCTGATCAGAATACCCCTTCTATTTAAAAAAATGACTTTATTCATTTGCTCATAGTTATTTACCAGGGCTATTTCCGGTTCAACCTTTGAAGCAATGCTTGGATTAATGTATCCCTTCGTTTTATGAAAATAGTTGTGTAGCGCCCTTAAGTATTCAGGTTTTTGTAGATTGTTGAGGGTCTCCATAAGCGATGTGATTAATTTTTCAAAACTAAATTCAACTACCAAAATAATGGATGGTAACGGACAAACTCTGTCAGTAGCATTTTTATCTATTACAATAGTCTATTGATCAAATACCTCCTCTATTTTTCGACAGGCTTTTTCCTTGGGATTTTATATTCTAATCCAATCCGCATATTCAGTCTGTCCGTGTAGGGGCTTTTGTAATTGGGGGCAAACAGGTTATAAAGCACTTGTGCATTTCCTCGAAGCGATTTTGAGATGCGGTAGAATAAATCGGTATGTTCAATAATCTCAAAAAGATCCAAGCGGAGCGACTCAGTTATAACGCCATTTACAACTCTGTTCATACTCAACCCGTTTGCAGGAGTAGAATTATAAGCAATTGCACAAAGGCGGAGGTTATAGAAAGTATTAAAATACGCTTCACGCCCGCCAGCACTCGCAATCTCTGTAGGCAGTGCATGAATTGATCGGCCGTCAGGGCCCTGTCCTAAATACACCGGCCCCCTAATATTTAGCGCCCACGTGGAGGCCATGTGACTTATCGCAGAGAAATGAGGGTTTAGTCCGGCACCGGCTACACTATACCCTCCCGCTGTGGCCGGGTCGCGATGTTTATTTTTGCAGTAACTCATCAATGCCTTTATCGAAGATGGAGTGGTTTTTGACGCAGATTGACAGTTTTACCAAAAACAAAGTAATACACACTATCACTTCGTAATATCTGAATTGTATCATTATTTGCTATCTTAATAATCTGGTCTCCCTTTTGTAAAAACAATTCAATGAGTTGGGGATTATAGGAGACATTTCTAGCAAACTTTGTTCTCCAAATTTTGCCATTAACAAGTTCAACCCGAGCCATCGTCTTGTATATGATTACCTCTTTAATTTTTCCAGAAAACTCATCATCAATGGTGACAACTTCTGAATAGGGTAATGGGTCACTAAAGAACATGTCATTGATGATATCCCTCATAATAACACCGACAAAAATAACTACCCCTATAATTGCCAGAATTACTCTAAAGTAGTATTCGTTATGCCATTCAAAAAAAACCTTCATCTATCTTCTTTTGAATTTTGTATCACCATAATTTAAATTAAAGGAAGGGCCGGGATCTCCAGCCCCAAAAAAGAAATTTATTCCAATTGACCACCCTCTAGTAATACCAGCATCTCTTGATTCGCCCCAAGTAACACCTCGAGACAGATCAAGGAAAGGTAGATATGGATACCCACCCCAACCAATACTTGATGAATATCTCCTTCCCTCAAAATCTGTTATTCTAACTTGAACATCAGTCTTTGCCAGAAAATATAGCTCCGTTATGCTGAGTCCTGCGCTAGCATCCCAGCCAAATGCTTTACCATATTCTTCACCAATCTCTATCATCATTCCCGCTTCTATTCCCAAAAGCATCATAAGTCCCGATGTTCCAGGAATATTCAGATCAAAACCAAATAGTCCGATCATATTAACATTACCAGAAAAAGCGATTGCATCTGGTAGATGTAATGCTATCCTTAATGCTAGAAGATGCCCTCTTTTTAAAATATCTAAAATCCCGGGTGGATCACCAAAACTTCCATTAAGTGATGCGATGAGTTTTAGACTTAGAATTTCTCTTCTTGTATTGAGCCAATAATCTACCGTTTGTTTCAAGGGCATTTGCCCATTGAAATGCAAATTCGGTAGCTTCTTCACTTCCATATTCAGTATGTGCCCATGAGCTATGCCTTCTGTTGTAGGCCATTCCATAAGCAAGTGTCTGGGTCTGGCTTGAAAATAAAAATCCTCTTCCATTCAACCAATGGCCTCCGTGTGGACTATCCCATGCAGCCGCTAAGAATGAGAAAATACTGCCAGTTTTACTTGCACCTGATGACGATGCATTCATTGAATTCAAATAGCTGCCAACCTGCACCCCTTACCCTCCCGCAGTGGCCGGGTTCCAAATCCATGATCCTCCTGCCGGGTCCATTATTTCCAAAGGAACCATACCCGGGCTTATGCTTCCAAAATTCATGGCGTAATAATAAGCCTCACTACCACCGTACGGCCCCTTGTTCCATGGGTCGGCACCACTGGGGTCGTTAAACGTTACCGGGTCGTTAAACGAATAATTGTAGGGTGTAAGCGAAGCATACTTGGTGGCCATCGGATCAACGCCATTCATGCGGCCCAATACCGGATCGTACTGGCGGTAGGCTAAATCGTAAAGCGAAGCAGTTGTATTGTACTCCGTGCCTCCGTTACCCAGAAAGTTATTACCTATCGCATTCTCGCGTGTCCAGCTGTTGGCGGTTTGCAAACCGAACGGGTAGTACTCGTTGTATTGTACACTATTACCTTTGGTGTGGGTCATTACTACGTCATCAAAATATACCTCAACTAAGGTAGGGTTTTCGTTGCTTATATACATAAACACAAAGCCCTCTTCCTTAACAGTATACTCGCGCATCATATAGTCGTGGGGTATTACAGGGGTGGTACCTACCTGCTGGGCATTAGGGTCAATGGCTTCCCTTGCCGGTTGGCCACCTTTCTTATCTCATTTGTCAGTAGGTCAAAGTTTAATTGAGAGTTCCAAATGTCCACCAAGTCCAAGTTCAATTATCTTTTGAAGTGTCGAAAGTCTTGCTTCTTTGATGTTATTCTCAATCTTTGAAATATATGATTTCGTTGTCCCCACTTTTTCTGCAAGTTCCTCTTGTGTCAATCCTTTTTCAAGACGAGCCTCATAAAGAAGAGCTCCAATTTTAAAACTCTCATAACCTGCTTCAAGTTTGTCCCGCTTGGCAGTTCCCTTTTTTCCATAATGCTTGTCCTTAAATTGGTCAAGCGTCATAATGTTACCTTTTTTCGTTTTCATACTCATCCTTTATTTTAAGTGCTTTCTAAATTTCCTTTTTCGGTGTCTTCTGCGTTTTCTTTTGAAATCCATTGGCTAAAACAACCAATTGTCCTTGGTCGAAGAAACAGAATATTCTAAAGATGTCGCTCGCTAATTGAACTCTTATTTCAAATAGTCCGTCTGTATTCTCAATGTGCTTGAGATACGTCTCAGGTACTCTTTGCAATTCTTCAATCAAATCAAAAGTCCAAATGATTTTATCCTTAACCTTTTGCTTTTGTCCTTTGAAGAAGTCGTCAAAGTAGGTCTTATAGAAAATAATTGTCCTCTGTTTCTTCTTTTTATCCACGAGGCAAAGATAGGAATAGTTGTCCTAAAGTGAAACTTTAAAAAAGGCCATTTTTGCCGGATTTGTCTACGGAGCGGGTTGCAACTATAATACACTAAGCCTGCTAACAACGTTTCAGGAATCGTTTTGTGATAAAACGAAGAAATACCTGAGTAAGCTCACAAAAAATTCCGTACTCATCAGCACCTCTGCTGAACGCGAACGCAACAGGTTTTTTAACAACATGAAGAAGCGGGTTACTGACTTCAAAAACAGGTTAGGTTAAAGCTTAATTTTCCTGGTGCTAACTCAACTGGCGCAGTTTTGTTGGCGAAGAACACCAAAAAAAGACCGAGCTGCCAATAGTGCGAATAGGTATCCTGCTCATCAGTTCTATTCTGTGTTGACCTGTCCAGGGTAAACTTACTGCCCCAAACTTTTGTGTAATCCAGTACAACTTCTATGTTGTTGGTTATAGAGTAACCATACCCGGTCGACAACCGAAAACCTTTGCCAAAACTGCCGTAGGTACCTTCCACTATGTAATCGAAATCACTGCGTTTTACCTGCACCAAATCGTTGCCGCCTGAGAGGCCATAGCCGAAGCTGCCGTAAAGGTTATGCTGTGCTGGCAACAAACCGGCAACCGTTAGTATGGCTATGGTAATGAAGGTACAGTTAAGGCATTTCATTGGGTTTTTTTGTTTTCAGGGGTAAGTCATAACCACATCATCAAAATAGATATCAAACAAACTTGTACTTTATGTTTGTTTTTATCTTACTCAACGTCCTCTACGAGTGACGTTGAGGGGGTGTAATGCCTAGGGTAATGATGGTACAGTTTAAGCATTTCATTGTGGGTTTAGTGTTTTGTTCTTCGGGATAATAATCTAATCGTCAAACTTTAGTATGTATATATGACTTTCATAGGCTGTACTTACACGCATCGGTACTTCACCAACGGACATGCTTTGTGTGGTTGGTTTATCGGTTAAAGTTGATAATGATACAATTACTGTATTCTTCTCATAGGGACTAATACCAGTTATCATCGAATGCTTCTTAAAAACATAATGAAGCTTTACCTCTTTGGTATCAAAATTATAGCTTTTTAATTCTTGATAACCGGAACCTACTATTTCGTCAGGGCCGGGGGGCAATGATTTATAGTGAAGGAAGTAAAACCTGTTGGCAAACTTATCAAATGTTATATCTACCGATCCTTGTATAGCATCGAAAAGTGTAGTTTCCAATCCACTTGAAATACATTTCATTAGGTTGATATAAAGTTTCTGGGACTCACAATATATTAATCTATCATCGCTGACACGAAAAGCAAACTGCATATCGTCAAAGCCAAATTGTGCGCTATCCCTTAACAGGGCTACCGTTTGACGGTTTCTTAAATCATACTTGTATAACCTTGGGTTCTTAACCGTTCCGGTTTGGTAAACTAGATATGGGAAATCCACCTTGATTCTATTATTTATTATTCTTAACGGAAGATTATCTATTGTATCAGCCATACCAGTATTTAGATCATAGATATAAACCGCCCTTTTATAATCCTGGCTGAAAAAATTCTTTGGCCTGCTTCGTTCAGGAAATGTACGGTAAATCAAAACATGGGATGTATCAACCCACCCTAAGTGTGGATAACCAACGTTTCTGTCAAGTATTTGTTCGGTTGAATCATTCAGGTTTCGCACAGCTATGACACTACCAATAACCCGGTTATCATTGTCAGCAAGTAAGCCGTAATACAATAGCTTGTTATTCTCTGGATTATAGTGTGCATATTCTGATTGTGATGACTCAGTTTTAAGCCTGGTAAGTTTTGCCGATTCTTGAATTTGAACTTTAGCAACTTTTTGTTTCTGTTTTTGAGCGTAGCCACTGGGCGTGTTTAAGAAATAAACAATAGATAGAAAGGCTATTTTAAAATAAATGGAAATCACTATGGCCTTAATTTAAAGTAGTAATCTGTTAAACTGAAACCAATCCCTATTATTTGATAATGACCCCACTCCGGAGAGGATATTACTCCTCTCATCCCAAAATTAAAGTTAAGGTCAATTGATCTGTTACGAATATCTATACTACTCTGGTTATCCCTCGTGATTGTTAGGCTTCCTTCATTAAATTTAATTATCTGTGACTTCCCATTTATCCCAATAACTATCTTATCGCCCATTTTTACAATACTGTTAATACCATAGTCATTCAAACCAAACTGTGAAATAGTCTCGCCTTTTATATAGACATTACCAAATTCAGCATTGAACATATTTACAATTTGATGAATAATCTCAATAGGACTGGAGCCACTTTTTAATACCTCGTCTTCTATTGTATTGATCATCAGTTGATACTTTTCAATTTTATCGGGTGTTAATTCAATGGCTTTTAAAAAATCGGTATGCGCAATGATTTGAACAAGATCCAAGCTTAACGACTGAGTTATGAATCCATTTTCAACCTTGTGTACGCTCCATCCATTTTGGTGCGTTGCAATATAGGCCAGTGCAGATAGTCGCAGATTATAGGAAATATTGTAATATGATTGGGCGCCACCAGCTCTCGCAATCTCTGTAGGCAGTGCGTGAATTGATCGGCCGTCAGGACCTGATCCCAAGTATACCGGCCCCCTAATATTTGGCGCCCATGTGGAAGCCATATGACTTATAGCAGAGAAATGGGGGTTTAGTCCGGCACCGGCTACACTATACCCTCCCGCTGTGGCCGGGTTCCAAATCCATGATCCTCCTGCCGGGTCCATTATTTCCAAAGGAACCATACCCGGGCTTATGCTTCCAAAATTCATGGCGTAATAATAAGCCTCACTACCACCGTACGGCCCCTGGTTCCATGGGTCGGCACCGCTGGGGTCGTTAAACGTTACAGGGTCGTTAAACGAATAATTGTAGGGTGTAAGCGAAGCATACTTGGTGGCCATCGGATCAACGCCATTCATGCGGCCCAATACCGGGTCGTATTGGCGGTAGGCTAAATCGTAAAGCGAAGCAGTTGTATTGTACTCCGTGCCTCCGTTACCAAGAAAGTTATTGCCTATCGCATTCTCGCGTGTCCAGCTGTTGGCGGTTTGCAAACCGAACGGGTAGTACTCGTTGTATTGTACACTATTACCTTTGGTGTGGGTCATTACTACGTCATCAAAATATACCTCAACTAAGGTAGGGTTTTCGTTGCTTATATACATAAACACAAAGCCCTCTTCCTTAACAGTATACTCGCGCATCATATAGTCGTGGGGTATTACAGGGGTGGTACAATTAAATTAGGACCAGTAAGAACTCAAGCGCCTGCATGATAAATATCATTGCCTAGTGACTGTTTCGGTAAGTATATTATCGATCATAATATTAAGATCATGAAAACACTATTTTTCTTCAGTACGGTTCTTTTGGCAGTCATGATGTTGCTAATGAGCCTCTCTGTGATTGAGCACCAAGGCAAAGCACGTATTCTTATTGTGTCACAGCGCACGGAATTCCAGGAAGAAGTTTCCAGGCTTGTTACAGAGCATTACAAAACAAAGTCGATAGGAACACAGGTTATTAGCTTCAATACCATGAAAAATGTGAAGGAAGAGGAGTGGGGAGTTATTGTTGTGTTGCAAGCCTGGGAGGGAGCCACCGCGTCTTCGGCCCTTACCACCCTGATCAAGGCCGCCAACCCACCAGAAAAAGTAATTGTAGTGGTTGCCTCGGAAACGGGCTCAGAAAAATTTACCGGGATTGATGGGATTACGGCTGCTTCCCTGAAATCAGAAGCACCTGGTGTGGCTAAGAAGGTTATTGCCCGCATTGATAAAGTTCTGAAGTAGGCCAGCTACCCCATTAAATACTCCCGCTTCAATAATGGGCACACTTTGTAGCGTTCATCGTGCGTGTCTTCATACACGGCTTCCAGCAACTCATACACATGCTTAATGCCGATGAGGCTGCACCATTCAAACGGGCCGTGTGGGTAGTTGGTGCCCAGCTTCATGGCCTGATCTATGTCTTCACGGGTGGCCGTGCCTTCCAGAACGGTGTAGAAGGCTTCATTGATAATCATGCAGATGACACGAGGCGTAACCAGTCCAACACGGTCTTCCACCAGTAAAAAATCCGTTCCCAGTTTAGTACAAAGGGATTTTAAAGGCGCACCATCCACCGGCCGCAGCACGCTTACTTCCAATACCGAACGATTAACAAAAGTGGGGAGTCCGTTAAAACCAAAAAGATTTGCTGTGATCTTATGATCCGTGAGACTAGACAATTCGGCTAACGATAATTTGGCGGTGTTAATAAATACATTAGCACCTTGCTTATCGGCATAGATCTCGGCCTGAAAGGGCTCCTCATCCAATATAAAATCAAACACCAGGTCGCTGCCGGCTACAAATCGTTCTGCCTCGCGGTGATCCTGCTCAAAGGTATACGCATGCTGATCTCCAAATTTCTGCTTGCATTCTTCGAGATTTAACGGGTCACCGATCACCAAAATGTTCATGTTTCTTATACTTTTGAGGCGTTGCTAAATTAAGATTAAAACACATTGGTATGTCAAAAACAGTTATTTATTCAGCACATGCACCGGAGCCCATCGGGCCGTACAGCCAGGCTATACAAGCCGGAAATATGCTTTTCGTAAGCGGTCAGATCGCAATAGACAAAGCCTCCGGCAACCTGATCACCGGCAACATCCCGGATGAAACAACCCAAGTGATGAAAAATCTGGAATTTGTACTACACGAAGCAGGAATGAATTTTTCGAATGTGGTGAAGTGTTCCATCTTTTTAAAAGACATGAATAATTTTCCGGTGGTGAATGAAATCTACGGTAAGTATTTTTCAGTGAATCCTCCCGCGCGCGAAACTGTGGAGGTTAGCCGGTTGCCTAAAGATGTTAATGTGGAGATTTCGTGTATCGCGGTGAAATAAAAGCAAGTAGCAAGACGTAAGTAGTAAGATGTTGAGGACTTAAGGCTAGTTTTTACTTCTTACTACTTATGTCTTATGTCTTGCTACTTTTAGACCACATATCCCTAAGCGTAACCGTCCTGTTAAATACAAGCTTATCAGTAGTGGTGTCGGGATCAAGAACAAAGTAACCTTTACGCATAAACTGATAACGCGTATCTGCTTTCGCTTTTAACAAATCAGGTTCAGCAAACACAGTTTGAATTTTTAATGAATCAGGATTGAGGTGATCTTTAAAATCGCCTTCTGCGTCAGCAACATCTTCTACTTTAAAAAGACGATCGTATAAACGAACTTCTGCTTTTACGGCATGTGCAACACTCACCCAGTGCAACGTGCCCTTCACGTTAATACCGGAGGTATCCGAACCGCTACGGCTTTCGGGAATGTAGGTGCAATGTAGTTCAGTTACATGACCGTTAGCATCTTTCACAACCGATTCGCATTTAATAATGTAAGCACTTTTTAATCGCACCATTTGCCCGGGCGCTAAGCGGAAATATTTCTTTGGAGGATTCTCCATAAAATCTTCCTGCTCAATATACACTTCACGACTGAATGGAATTTCACGTGTTCCTGTTGCTTCATCTTCCGGATTATTCTCGCTGGAAACTATTTCGGTTTTTCCTTCCGGATAATTGGTGATCACCACTTTTATTGGATCAAACACCACCATTCTCCGCAGTGCGACTTTGTTAAGGTGTTCGCGTACGCAGAATTCCAGCAAGCCCACATCAATCAGGTTGTCGCGTTTGGCAACACCAATACGATCACAAAAGTCGCGAAGGCTTTCCGGTGTATAGCCTCTTCTGCGCACACCACTTAGTGTAGGCATGCGCGGATCATCCCATCCGCTCACGTGATTTTCATTTACCAACTGTAACAATTTGCGCTTGCTCATTACGGTGTACGTAAGGTTTAATCGCGCAAACTCATACTGACGGGACGGATAAATCTCCAGGTTTTCAATAAACCAATCGTACAGCGCACGGTGTGGTACAAACTCCAGCGTGCAAATGCTGTGCGTAATCTTCTCAATCGAATCGCTTTGTCCGTGTGCAAAATCATACATCGGGTAAATACACCACGCATCGCCCGTGCGGTGATGGTGTGCGTGCTTGATGCGATAGATAATCGGATCGCGCATGTGCATGTTCGGGTGCGCCATGCCTGACTGCCCGTTAGGCAGTTCTACCTTGGCACGCAATACTTTTGTACCATCGCTATACTTACCGGCACGCATATCGGCAAAAAGCCGCAGGTTTTCTTCTACACTTCGATTTCTAAACGGACTATTGGTTCCTGGCTGCGTAGGCGTTCCCTTCTGCTGTGCTATAGCTTCACTGCTGCTATCGTCTACATAAGCCAACCCTTTCTTAATGAGTTTCACTGCAAACTCATATAACTGTTCAAAATAATCGGAAGCATAAAACTCATTGGCCCACTGGAACCCAAGCCATTGAATGTCATTTTTTATACTCTCAACATACTCGGTTTCTTCAGTTACCGGATTGGTGTCATCAAAGCGCAGGTTGGTCTTTCCACCATATTTAAGTGCTAAACCAAAATTGAGGCAAATGCTTTTGGCATGACCAATGTGCAGATAGCCGTTTGGTTCGGGCGGAAAACGGGTAAGGATGGTTTGGTGTTTCCCTTCCCGCAAATCGTTTTCAACAATCTCTTCCAGAAAGTTCAAGCTCTTTTCTTCGGCCATGGCAGTTGCGTATAAAAGGTGCAAAGGTAAGACCCTTTACAGAGAATTATAACAGATCGATTAACTTTGCTTCATGAAAGATGTTCGTGTGCGGTTTGCCCCGAGTCCTACGGGGGCGTTACATATAGGCGGGGTCCGAACGGCCTTGTATAATTTTTTACTTGCCCGTCAGCAGGGCGGCACCATGATTCTTCGCATTGAAGATACCGACCAGAACCGGTACGTGCCCGGAGCGGAAGAATATATTATGGAATCGCTAGACTGGGCTGGCATAAAAATCGATGAAGGCGTTCGGGAAGGTGGCCCTTATGCCCCCTATCGCCAATCAGAGCGCAAGCACCTTTACCAGCAATATGCACAACAGCTTTTAAGCAGCGGGCATGCTTACTATGCTTTTGATACCGAGCAGGAAATTGAAGCCTTGCGTGAGCGCCAAAAAGCAGCCGGCTCCGACCAGCAGCAGTACAGCAGCGCAACGCGTTCAGCCATGCGCAATTCCCTTACACTTAGTTCAGAAGACACAAGGAAATTACTTGATTCCGGGGTGAACTATGTCATCCGGTTTAAGATTCCTGAAAACCAAACCGTGGTGTTGAATGATTTGATACGCGGTGAAGTAACGGTGAACACAACGCAGTTGGATGATAAAGTGCTGATGAAATCAGACGGGATGCCCACCTATCACCTTGCCAACGTGGTTGACGATTACCTGATGAAGATTTCGCATGTCATCCGTGGTGAAGAGTGGCTGCCATCAGCCCCGCTTCATGTTTTGTTGTACAAGGCATTTGGGTGGGAAAAGGATATGCCACGGTTTGCTCACCTACCCTTGTTGTTAAAACCGGATGGCAACGGCAAACTCAGTAAGCGCGATGCCGACCGCATGGGTTTTCCTATTTTTCCGCTTAACTGGACTGACCCCAGCACAGGTGAACAATCAACCGGATACAAAGAGTCAGGATACTTGCCTGAAGCCTTGATCAATTTCCTCGCGTTTTTGGGATGGAACCCCGGAACTGAGCAAGAGATTTTTTCAATGCATGAATTGATACAGGCATTTAGCGTTGAACGGATTGGCAAGGCCGGGGCAAAGTTTGACATTCAAAAAGCACAGTGGTTCAATCAGCAATACTTGCGGGCCAAAACCGATCAGGAACTTGCAGCTTTTTTACTGGAACAATTAAAACTCGAAAATATTTCCTGTACACAGGAGAAGGCAGAAAACATCTGTGCCCTGATGAAGGAGCGGATCACCTTTCCACAAGAGCTATGGGAACACGGTAAATTCTTTTTCAGGGCGCCTGAATCGTTTGATGAAAGTGTTGTGACCAAGAAATGGAATGACGATGCGGTTAAGGTAATAACCGCTTACCGCGATGCCGTTGAAAAATTAAATGCATTCGATGCAACAATAGCCAAAGAAACATTGGAACAGGTTACCGCCTCGCTGCAGATTGGAACGGGCAAAATCCTTCAGGCATTGCGTGTTGCGATGAGTGGATTGGGTGGGGGACCTGACCTGATGATGATCATGGAAATCATCGGCAAAGATGAAGTCGTGGGTCGCTTAACGTTTGCATTACAAAATCTGAAACAAAAAGTCAGCTGATCATGACCAAAAAATCAAAACCTGAAAAAAAACCAGCAGCCAAAAAGCCGCGCGTACACAAAGACCTGGATGGTTTTGAGGTATCTATCAACCAGTTTGGTGAACTGAAATCCAATATGGACATAGAAAAGATCAATGCCTTTCTGGACAAGAATGTTGACGATAAAAAGCTTGCCGAACGGGACGATTACGAGGAGCTGAAAAAGGGAAAAGCAAAGAAGAAAACGAAAAAATAAAATCCCTACAAACCTCCAAGGACTTAAAGACCGTGGAGGTTTTCAGGGCTTTATCTTCGGCATAATCGAAGGCACCCTATCCTTATATTCGCGATAGGCTTCTCCATATTTTTTAATCAGCTTCCGTTCCTCCAACGGAATTCCTATCGCCAGATAACTAAAAATACAACAAGCCGATACCAATGTGGTCACATTGGGTATAAATAACCAAAACGCAATGACTATTAAAACGGTAGCCGAATAAATCGGGTGGCGAACATACTTCAAAATGCCATCGGCTTTGAATTGCTCCTGCGCATCCGATTCCAGTCCCACGTACAGTAACCTGTAGTACCGGTATCCTTTACCTAAGCTTTGACTGAAATATGACTTCACTCTATCTGCTGCCAACACACTATGAAGCACGAAGTACACAACCCAACTTAAAATCAATAAACTGTATTTCTCCATATCCGAAAATTACAGCAAAAAGCTCATTACCTTTGAACAAGGTCAATCTTTTATGAAGTCTATCAAACTCGGCATCATCCGCGAAGGCAAAGTTCCGCCCGATAAACGCGTCCCATTTACTCCCTTGCAAACCGAAGAAATTGAGCAGCGGTTTCCTAACGTTAAAGTTGTATGTCAAGCCAGCGATGTACGCGCCTTTAACGATGAGGAATACCGGGAATTGGGTATTGAAATAACACCCGATGTAAGCGATTGTGATATACTGATGGGCATTAAGGAGGTGCCTGTCGATCAACTTGTGGCACACAAAACCTATTTCTTCTTCTCGCATACTATTAAGAAGCAGCCTTATAATAAAAGAATGCTCCAGGAAATCCTGAAAAGAAAAATCAGGTTGATTGACTATGAAACCCTGAAAGACCGTTTGGGAAACAGGCTGGTAGCCTTTGGCCGATATGCCGGAATTGTAGGCGCTTACAACGGATTATGGACTTATGGCAAGCGATATGGCGGATATTCTTTACGGAGAGCATTCGAATGTTTTGATGTTAACGATTTAAAACTGGAGTTACGGAAGGTAAAACTTCCCCCGGTTAAGATCATTCTTACCGGTGCCGGTCGCGTGGGCAAAGGCGCTATGGAAACGCTTGACTCAGCCGGTATTCGTAAAGTTGGGGCTTACGATTTTCTGGCAAAAACTTTTGATGAACCGGTTTATGTACAACTGGGCAGTGCCGACTATCACATCAGGCGCGAAGGCGGGCATTTCAACCGCGATGAATTTCACCAGCATCCGGAGCGCTACGATTCAACATTTCTTTCCTTCACCAAAGTGGCTGATTTTTTAATGGCCGGTGCGTTTTGGAACCCGAAAGCACCTGTGCTTTTTACCCGTGAGGAAATGTGTTCACCGGAGTTCAAAATAAAAATCATTGCCGACATCACATGCGATTTGGGTGGCTCTATTCCCAGCACGATAAGGGTAAGCACAATTCCTGATCCTTTATATGACTTCGATCCGCATTCAGGCATTGAACAACCAGCCTTGAGCGAGGAAAAGCATATTACCGTAATGGCGGTTGACAACCTGCCGTGTGAATTGCCCCGAAGTGCTTCAGAAGAATTTGGTAAAGACCTTATTGATAAAATATTGCCATTACTTTTTGAAAGTGATCGCGAAGGGGTTATTAAACGTGCCACCATTGCCAAAAGCGGGCACCTGACAGAAAACTATGAATACCTGGCCGACTATGTGGCTGTATGATCTATTTCACTTGTTCAAAAAAATCGAGCATCTGATTCTCCAGTCCCCTGACTTCAAAACGGAGTTTGGTTCCGTCAATAAAAAATCTTCCCATGTGATGTTGCTTGATTACGGTATCCATTTTGGGGTGCAAAGAAGATTCTACGGGCTCCAACGAACCACCTGCACCACCGACAATCAGGAAAGTAGTTTTTTGATTTCCGTATTTCTTTGTTAGCCGTTCATAATCGTGCGTGTGCCCTGAAACCACAAAATCGATTTGTGCCGTTTCAATAACCGGTTCCAATAAATCCCTAATAACCTTTTCACCTTCGTAGCTGGGCCATCCTTGTGAGTAGGGTGGCTGATGGATTAACACAAACCGCCATGTGGCTGATTTCCATTGATCGGATTGTAGTTGATCATAAAACCAACGGGACTGCTCAGAATCTTCGGGGATACCAATCGGGAAACGTTCATTCGGATCGAGGGCTATAAAAGCACCATTACCAAATGTCCAGGCTCGATAGGTTGGTCTATTTTTAATAAGCTGGTTGTAGTGCATCGGTACCAGGTCATCATAATACCCATCATAATCATGATTACCGGCTATTAAGTAGTAGGGTCTGCCGGCTGCAGATGCACCCAGCAGGTTGAAGAACATTATCCATTCTTCTTCATTCGATCCATTGCCCACCAAATCACCAATGCCAATACCGAAGGCATCCGAATAGGTTAATGTGTTTGAAATATGGGTGGCAAAATCCTTCCATCCCGACTGGCTGTCGGCCCAGATGTTAAAGGAGAAAGACCTTGGTTCATTTGTTGAAAAACTGTACCGAGGCGAAATCGTTTTGCCAGCACTAAGCTCATAAAATACAGTTACGCTATCAGGAAGATCATTCAGGGTAAATGTGCAACGGCTGCAGGTTTCAACAAGGTACTTGTCCAATCGTTCAGGTGAAAACCCGTAGCGTAATTGAACGGATGTACTACTCTCAATCCAGGCTTTAATAGTAAAGTCATTTTGATCATTTCGCTGTATCCATGGACCCGTTATAAACGGATAGTCACTAACCATTGCCATTAGCCTGTCACGGTTTTCACCTTCCGGATCAGCTATCGCCTGAATGGCCATTTCAATTAAATTCATTTCCGGATTCTGCAACAATAGAACTTTTTCAACAGCCTGTTTCAACTGAAGAAATGCACCTAAGGTTTGGCTGTGTTTTAAAAATTCTTTCTTTGAAATAAAAGCAACGGCTCTTAAACCTCCGCTCATGGCATTATTCAACACACGCACAATTACTTCCGTATCGCTCTTCGTAACCGGAAAATAATTCGCTGTAAAACGCTTAACCCTGTCTCCGTTTACAAAAAGCTGCGCGCCATCATCTGCCTGTATGAAAAGAAAACCATCTGCCGAAATCGAAATCTCTTTCTTGTACCAGATGGTACAGTCTGGTTTGTTGATGCGGTGCGGCAGGTCAACCCGATCACCTGAAACAGGTTTTACTTCTGCTTGCAGCCTTTCATCTGGACTGCCCACCATAAACATCCAACCTTCCATCCATTTTTCTGTAAGTGGAATTTCAGGGTGCTTCAGTGGCTTATACTTTTCATATAGTTTACTAAGCAACGGAGATGTTGATGCTGAATCAATTTCAACAAACGCCTTATAGGTTGATAAAGGCTTGTCTTCCTTTTTGCAACCTGCAATAGAATATAAAAACAAACCTAAGATCCAAAACCTCATTTCATTTTGATCATTGACTTGACCACTTCGCCAACCGGTTTTTCATTGGTGTATTCTATACCCAGAAAAGCAGCCGCTGTTTTAGCTACCTGATTCTGGTAATATTGTTTGCTTTCTTTCACTTCACCCAAGGTAGGTGTGTCAGGACCGATAACTGCAAACCAGATATGCCCCGCACCATCTATTTTGGTTCCGTGGCTCCGCCAGGTATCGATTGGTTCTGTTCCCCTTCCATGATCGGTGGTAATAATAAAGGTTGTTTTGTCCTTGTATTCCGGGGTTGCCTGCACATACTTCCACAAGTTTTCAATAAACTTATCGGTTTGATGGGCCGATTTTAAATACGCATCATACTTTCCATCATGGGCAAAATCATCGGTTTCACCATAGGCGATATAAACCACTTTAGGTTTATTCTTCTTTATGTATTCTAATGCATAATGGTGTGTAAACCCATCCAACCGAACGCCTCCCCACGGACTGGGGATTTGCGATTGAAATTCATTTAAAAATTTCTCCCGTTCTGTTAATGAAGCACCTGATGCCATTTCAAACCCTGCATTTACCGGAATACCGCTACGTTGCCGGTTAATAATAAAGGGGAAAACATCCCATGAACAAAAGGCAGCCACTTTACCTTTGTAAGCAGGCATGCGGTTAAGGTATTCGAGTACCGTTACATTGGGGTTATCTATTTTATTGTTACTATTGATTCGGTCATCATCGGCAAAGCCACAAAGTATTTCACTATACCCAGGGTAAGAAAACCACATATAATTTGAGCAGTCCACTTTACTGTTAAGATTTCGATTACCGTAAAGCTGACCTTTGCCGGCAATTTCACTCCAGAAAAATGGCATTAATGTTTTTCTTCTCGCTTCGGGTGTCTCCTCCCAAAACCTCCGTTTCAAATCAAGCGGGTCGCCCACATACTGCTTGTTTGTGATCAGCAGGGAATCAGCCCCGGTAAAAAGTTCCTGCCAACGGAGACCGTCAAGCGTGATGATAAAAATATTTTCGGTTTTTAATTTCTGTGCCGTAACGATATTCGCTACTGTCAACAGAAGAATAAGTGTATAGATTTTTTTCATAGATTTATTTAGAAGAAATAAATACAAAGGGCGCAATTGCGCCCTTTGTAAAGTTAGCTATGGCTCAGTTAACATCCCACCACACGCGGGTATTGAGGTCATCTGATCCTTGACGGCCTACGGCTTCGTTTCGGTTGGTACCATTTAAAGATTGCTCAATAGTAGGATAGATATACCGTACCGGAATTTTGTCATCATTTAAGTTATCCTGCGCAGGAACCAAGGCCGGAATATTGGTGCGTCTCCAATCAAACCAAGCCTCAAGTCCGTTAAAGAATAGGGCAATCCATTTTTGAGTGCCGATTTTTCTAAGCTTATCGGTAGTTGAACCAGTATAAGCAACTTCTGGTTGTGTGAGATAACCTGCCGGCAAAGTCAAATCAATATTGTACGATACCGGTACAATGCTTTCGTAAAAATCAAAATTTGCATTGATGCCATTCAGGTAATAGGTTTCGGCATTACCGGTAGTGATCATACCTTTCTCCCGTGCCTCCGCAAGGATAAACTGAAGCTCGGCATAACTCATTATGGTGCTGCGTGCGGCATCAGGTGCAGGAGCCGGACCACTATCGTTACAAACTAAACACGCAAAGGTTAACCCTACGCGTGAAACATTTTGCGGGCCTCCGTTATAGCTAAGCGCCTCAGTATCTTCAAGTCCGTTAGGGATGCCTTCAATTTTAGGCATTCCATCAGCTACCGATTTTTCAGTTGGGCGTGCGAAAACAGCCAGGCGTGGATCCTGGATAGACGTTAAGTAATCGCCCAAAGTTTTGCTTAACCTGAACTCATCAAATGAACCAACACGTGTAGTATACAACGGCCACTGATTAGGTGCCGAAGCAAGATATTTCAATGCGGCATTGTCGGCATTGCTTTGAAAAACCGGATTACCAGTCGGGTCGTTAATTATCGCCTGCATTTCGGCATTTACATTTTTCCGGTCTGAAATACGCATGAGGTAACGCAAGCGTAATGAGTTTGCCAATTTGCGCCACTTGATTATGGAAGCAGCGCCCCCACCGTACAACAAGTCGCCCGCTAACGCTTCTGAACTTGTTCCTAAAATTTCGTTGGCGCGTTTTAAGTCGGCCAGTATCCCGTCATAAATTAATTCCTGCGTATCGTACTTAGGTTGGTAAATCCCCTGTTTGGCTTTGGTAGCTTCTGAGTAAGGAATATCTCCATACGCATCGGTAGCCAACGAAAACATCCATGATTTTAAAATGAGGGCTACACCCAAATAATTGTTTTGTACAGGCTCTGCACGCTCGGCAAAATCTATAACCGCCTGAAGGTTGCGCATATTACCAAACACGGTATTCCACAACCCGTTCTGTTCATTCCATAAATACCGATCTTCATTCACAAACTGAATTTTGGCCGTGTGTTGCACAACAATATTGCCGATACCCCAGGCTTCGCCTATTTGGTTGTTGAGCGTGTTTCGGATAACACCCGACAATAGTAAATCTGGTGTAACCGAAGTAGGAACATTAGGATTGGTATTGATATCCTCAAAATCTTTATCGCAACTTGTTACCACAAACAAGAGGGTGAAGATCAAAGTAAAATTTCTAAGTGTTTTCATACTCATGTTGATCGTAAGTAAATGTTGAGGTTTAGAATCTTAAACCAATATTAAACCCATAGCTGCGCGATGACGGTATGGACATAAACTCTATACCGGGCAAAGCAGTACCACCCGTGTATGACATCACTTCCGGATCGATATGCGGAACTTTGGTCCATAATGCCAGGTTCCTTCCCACCAAAGCAACCGAAACACTCCGGAAAGGAAGTTTACCAAATACCTTATCCGGTATAGTATACCCGATTTGAACTTCACGGAGTTTTACGAATGAAGCATCATACACTACGCCCTCGGCAATCCTGCGGCCACCGGTCCATGCGGTGTGCCACTGGCGGGGCAACACCCGTATATCGTTTACGCGGAATGTTCCATCCTGATTTTGCACAACGCCCTGGCCTACTACATAAGTGCCTGCAGGTGCATTTAACAATTGAGGATCGGCCTGAACAGAAGCCTGGGGATAATACCCATTTTCCCTTCCTTCAAGTGTTTCGATAATAATACCACCTTCACGGCCAACGGTTTGTGTTTCGGAATAAACGGTTCCTCCCTGGCGCACATCAAACAGGAAGCTTAAGCGTACATTTTTATACGAAAGGGTGTTGTTGATACCTGCCAACCAATCCGGATTATAGTTGCCCAGCTTAATACGATCAGTTGTTGCAATGGGCCTGCCTTGGCTGTTGAATACCATTTGACCGGTGAATTGCCCGGTGGCATCATAGTAGGGTTTTGTCGGGTCAGCACTCTGCACACGGGCAAAGCCTATTCCATACATATCGCCCATGCGCTCGCCAACACGTGCCTCAATGGTAACCCTGCGGTTGGCCATAACGAAGTTATCGAGGCCGTCAGAAAGTGAAACAACTTTACTGCGGTTAGCCGACCAGTTGATGTCGAGATTCCATTGGAAACCGTTGTTGAGTTTTACCGGGATGGTATTCAGCATTACTTCCACACCATAGTTTTTGATCTCACCGGCATTGATGGAGCGGCTATTGTAGCCAGAAGTTATCGATAAAGGGATATTCAGGATCTGGTTACGGGTAAGCGATTGATAGTAGGTTAAATCCAAACCAATCCGTCTGTTAAAAAACATCAGGTCAATACCCGCCTCATAAGCCGTGCTGATTTCAGGTTTTAAACTAAAATTGGCCAGACGGTCCGTTTCGCCATACACCTGGCTGTTGCCAAACGGGTCGCTGGGATTAAATGACTGGGTGAACGTAAAGGCATCGGTATCATTACCTACTTGTGCAACACTGGTGCGAAGCTTGGCAAAAGAAATTACTTGCGGGAGCTCGATCATATCGGAAAGCACCGCACTCAAAGCAGCTGATGAATAGAAATAGGCGTTATCTTCAGAACCTATACCGGCATCTTTAATGGCCTGGGGCAACGTAAGTGCACTGGACCAATCGTTACGTGCCGTTAAGTCAAGGAATAAAATGTTTTTATACCCTACCTGCGCTGTTCCATACAAACTATTGATGCGCTTGGCCACATCGGTTTGTGCCGTTTGTAACGGGGCACGGAAATTTGTGAGGTTGTAAATGCCCGGAAGATTTAATTGCGGGGCATTCACTTCCAGAAATTCTGACTTTTGGCGCAATTGATTTCCACCAACCGAGGCCGTGAGGGTAAACAAGGACTGAACAATTTCCTTATTGAAGGTTAACAGAAAATCAGAGTTACGCTCTTCGGTAACAATTTTTGCTTCACGGTACTGGCCAAACGGAAAACGCTGTGTGCTAAAAGCCCTTCTGTATTGCCTGCGCTCGCTGGAATAGTCGGTAGCCGTGCGCAATTGAAGGCTTAACCATGAGGTGAAATCATATTTAACAGACATGTTGCCAACAATACGGTCGTAGTATTGGCCATTGGTGTTTTCATATACCGTGAAAAAGGGATTATCGTGGTAGTTGTAGTTCCAACCGAATTGTCTCCTCCCTTGCAATCCTGGCATCCAGTAATTCTTCAGGTCCTCCATGCTCACAGAGCGGGGCAACCAGCAATTGAACAAGTACATGATATTTTCAGTACCGTAGCTAATGGAAGGACGGTTGTCACTCTCGCTCTCGATGTAACTCACAAAAGCGCGTGCCGAAAACTTATCGGTTAAGTTATAACCACCGCTAAGCGAAACGGTATTCCTGCGAAGGTCGGTATTGGGCACCGTACCGGTTTGGTCAACACCGGTATAGGACAAGCGAAAGTCACCGTTTTTGTTGCTGCCCACCAGGGCCACATTGTTGGTAATGGTGCGGCCGGTTTGGAAGAAGTTCTTTACCCCATCCTTATCGTTCAACCAGGGCGTTGGTGTAATTACACTTCCTGCCGGTGCATTCAAATCGCCACCACGGAAGGGAATAGGCTGACCATTTAAAGAACGGGGCGAATTAAACTGCGGATAATTTTGACCTGTAAAGGCAGGGCCCCAGCTTTCATCTGTACCATCGGTTAGTCCTCCACCTGCACCGTTAACAAAGGCAAAATCACCACCGTTACCATTTCCCTGGCCGTATACATTTTGATATTCCGGTAAGCGCAAAACACTTTCAAATGTTGTGTTTGAGTTTATCTCTACTCCAATCCCTTTGCTTCCCCTGCCCGATTTTGTGGTGATCACGATTACACCGTTAGCTGCACGCGAACCGTAAAGGGCGGTGGCCGCGCCACCTTTCAAAACGGTGAGTGTTTCAATATCGTCAGGGTTGATGAAACTGGCACCGTTGCCAAAGTCAACCTCAAGATTTCCTCTTCCTGATGCACCCGTTATACCGTTGCTGATCGGTACGCCATCAATTACATAGAGCGGCTGGTTCTTATTCAAATCAACGGAACGCTCACCACGAATGGTTACCCGCGCTGAACCACCAATACCGGATGGGCTGCCTACAACCGTAACTCCGGCAATTTTCCCTGCCAGTTGGTTAACCATATTGGTTTCACGTGCCATAGTCAGGCTCTCGCCCGAAACCGACTGCAGGGCATAGCCGACAGCCTTCTTATCCTTTTCTACACCCAGGGCCGTTACCACCACTTCTGAAAGTTGACGGGCATCGGTGGCCAAAACAACATTTACATTAGATCGGCCATCCACACTAACTTCCTGTGTGATAAATCCCACAAATGAAAAGACCAGCGTGGACGAAGGTGATGGAATGGTCAAGGCATATTCCCCGTTTACATCGGTGATGGTTCCTTGCGAACTACCTTTCACCAGAATATTTACACCGGGCATGCCCGCTCCGTCTTCACCGGAGGTAACACGGCCGGAAACAACGTTCTGCGCCATGGCAGATGTTACGATTACCAGCAATAAGGGTATTAGTAATCCCCGTATCACTTGGGTTGCTAAAGAATTCTTGTTCCTTAGTAGAGTTTTTTTCATAAAGTTTTTTGGTTTAGTGTAATCCTTCGATAAAGGATTGACCTTTATCAAATCGTTGCATCAAAGGTTGACAAAGCACTTGACGTGGAGTTTAGTACGCAGTTACCACTGCATTAATCTTTGTGTTGCAAAATGAAAAATCAGTTAATGAATCAGGTTTACTTTAATGAAACTGCATTGATTGTCAAGCAACAAGAATGAATAGGGCTTAACCTTGTTTTAACACAGCAAACGGACAATTTAACGACCTTGTTGAGGAATCGATCCTTTTGGTATGTTTACAAGGAGTAAACGATTTATTTCCATGATCGACAATGAAGTGGTATCGCGCATTGCACAGAAGATACGGGCAACACGCCTCGAGAAAAACCTGACTATTCAACAACTCGCCAACCGAACCAAGGTAAGCAAAGGGTTGCTCTCCAAAATTGAAAACTCCCGCACGCTGCCCTCACTCCCGGTGTTCATTACCTTAATTCAATCACTGGATATTTCATTGAAAGAATTTTTCAGTGAAATGGTATTGCTGAATGGAAAAGATTACCTCGTTGTCAAAAAAGTCAATACAAAACGGTGGAGCGCGAAGGACGCGAAGGGTTCGATTACCAGCATATTCTTTCACAGAATATTTCAACCTGCACCCTGGAGGCCGTATTGCTTACCGTAAAACCGGGTGCAAAAGGCAGGCCTACTACTTCCGATGGCTATGAGTTCAAATACCTGATATCCGGTCGTTGCGACTATCAGATCAATAATGAAAAAATTACGCTGGAAGAAGGTGACTCATTATATTTTGATGCCTCCGTTCCGCATTTGCCCATTAATACATCGGGCGAAAAAGCAGTTATGCTGGTGGTTTATTTCCTCATGCCGAAGTAATCTTTATAGTGTGCTCATCACCCGCTCGGCCAAACCAAAGCTTAAGGTCATGCCCGCACCGCCTAGCCCGTTAATAATCATTACGTTGGGTTCAGGTTCAAGAACAAGGCTTATGTCGCCTTGCAATTTGGGGTAAACCCCATGCCAGCGCTCGGTTATGCTTAAGCTGCCAAGTTTTGTAAAAGATGACAGATAGCCCAAGATTATTTCATTCACATCTTCGCGATCGAAGGGTTCAACGGTTCGGTTGTAATGGTGCGAATCACCAATAATCAACTCCCCGAGGTGGTTTTGGGCCAGCAACACATGAATGCCATGCTCTTTATACATTATGGATTCCCGATCGTACCGAAGGTCAACCTCTTTTAAGGATTTACATTTTGCAAAAGCACTATAGTGCCGTAACGTAAGCCCGGCACATAACGTGGGGCCAATCTGCACCGGACGATCAGGTACAGCCTTCATCATTTGCAATTTACATTTTGTGATAAGCTGCCGGTCGTAAACCTCCGGATATAAGGTTTCAAAGTCGGCACCGCTGCAAATAAATACTTTATCAACATGCCAGGTTTCGCGTGCCGTTACGATATGCGGAAGCGATACCTCCACAACGGCATGGCCGTATTTAATAATGAGTCCATATTTCTCCACCAGCCATTCCGGGATCCTGCGAATAGACTCACGTGAATAAACCGTTCCTTCGGTTGCGCTCCACAACCCGGCTTTCAGATTTTTTGAGTTGACCACCGGTGATTTTTCCAATACTTGTTGTGGGGTAAGCAGCGCGCATTGAAAAGCTGTGTCTTTATATATATCCATAAACTCTTCAAGCACGGCCACTTCATCATCATGGTAAACAACATGCATTGATCCGTTGGGGTTTAACCAAAAGCCGGCTTGCGATGAAACGTCCAGCCAATGCTGGCGTGAGCGCAAAGCCATCTCCAAACCAAGACCCGGCTCCTGCCCGATAGGCCACACCAAGCCAAAGTTGCGCACCGAAGCACCCACAGCAAACTGGTCGCGCTCGAATAACACTACACGATAGCCCTTTTTCAATGCCATGTAAGCATGGGCAAGGCCTGCAATGCCCGCGCCTACAATAGCGATATCAGCAACACGATCTGAACTCATAGATGATTAAATACTTTTAGTAAAGGTTATAAAATGCATTGACTGTTATACGTGTGCCTGTTACTTTTTTGTTAAGGATGTGTGAAAGGCTTTACTGCTGAAATTTTATGACGAAACTTGGAACTATTAAGTATGTTATCAAATTTTCATACGCACACAACCTATTGCGATGGTAAAGACCGTGCACAAACTTATGTTGAACGAGCGGAAACCTTAGGTCTTTCAAGCCTTGGAATATCATCGCATGCGCCATTGCCTTTTGAATGTAAATGGTGCATGGAGGCTTCACGACTACCCGCGTATTTAAAGGAGCTTAACGAATTAAGGTCTCAATTAAAAGAGCTTGAACTCTACATCGGCCTGGAGGTAGATTACATTCCTGCCATTACAGGCCCAACCACATTCAGTAAACAACTCGATTACACCATCGGCTCCATTCATTTTGTCGATAGGTTGCCAAGCCATAAGCCCTGGGAGATTGATGGGACTTTTGAAATGTTTAACGATGGCCTCTCAACACTATTCAACAACAACATTCAGGATGCAGTAACACGCTACTTCGAACTAACGCGCGATATGATCCGCAAGGATTGTCCAACAATTGTCGGGCATCTTGATAAAATCAAAATACATAATAAACACCAAACACTGTTCGATGAATCGGACAGTTGGTACCGGCAGCAGGTTATGCAAACACTATATGAGGTTGCCCGGTACGGAGCATTTCTGGAAGTGAATACACGAGGCATCTACCAGGGGAAAACCGTGGAGCCCTATCCGGGTTGGTGGGCATTAACGTATGCGCACAGCAAAAAAATCCCCATAGTCATTAATTCCGATGCCCACCATCCTGATCAACTTATACGTGAGTTCTTGCCGGTAATCCAGGCATTGGCTAAAATAGGGTATCGCGAAAGCATGGCATTGTTACAAGGCCGTTGGCAAGCCTTTACGTTTACGAGCTATGCAACCTGAACTGCACGAACATGCCATTACAAAGTGGTTGCGTCAGGCACACCCGGTGTGGTTTACGCTTTACGCATCGTTGGCAGCCTTCTTGTTGTACACGTGTGTTTACATCTTCCGAAAAACATTTTCCGTAGCCACATTCGATGGGCATGCCTATTGGGGAATCAGTTATAAAGTCTGGCTGGTTACGTTTCAGGTTGTTGGTTACTCACTTTCAAAATTCATTGGAATAAAAGTGGTGAGTGAACTAAAAACAAATGCGCGCACAAAAGGAATATTGGGCATGGTGGCCATGGCGGGTGTTTCGTGGTTACTGTTTGCCCTTACGCCTGCCCCTTACAACCTGGTTTTCCTGTTCACCAACGGTTTGCCCTTGGGCATGGTGTGGGGCATGATTTTCAGTTTCCTGGAAGGCAGGCGCATGACAGAAGTATTGGGCGCAGCACTTTCGGTGAGTTTTATTTTTTCATCCGGCTTCTGCCGCACTACGGGTGCCTACCTGATGCGGGATTTAAATGTGCCGGAATTATGGATGCCTTTTGTTGCCTGTGCCCTCTTTACTCTTCCGTTACTGATATTTTTGTTTCTGTTGGATAAAATTCCCCCACCATCATTATTGGATGAATCCCTTCGTGCAAAGCGGGAACCTATGAATTTGCAAGAGCGAAAAATGTTTACGCTCACTTTTTTACCGGGCATCATATTTTTTGTGCTCAGCTACATGCTCTTAACAGCCCTGCGCGATTTTCGGGATAATTTTTCGGCCGAACTTTGGGGAGCGTTAGGCTATAGCGGCAATCCGGCCATTTTTACACAAACCGAAATCCCTATTTCACTCGCTGTGCTTTTTGTTATGGGCAGCATTATGCTCATTCGCAATAATGCGCTTGCACTCATGGTCAATCATTTCATTATCCTAACCGGTATGGCCTTGATTGGCTTTAGCACCTACTTGTTTGAGCTTGCTGTTATTGATCCCTTTACCTGGATGGTTTTGATTGGGCTTGGGCTTTACCTTGGCTATGTTCCCTTTAACAGTATTTTCTTTGATCGGCTACTGGCTACTTTTAAATATACCGGCACGGTAGGGTTTATTATGTACGTGTCCGACTCTTTCGGATACCTGGCCAGTGTTGGAATACTTTTTTTTAAAGAATTTGGATACGCCAGGTTAAGCTGGCTCAGCTTTTTTATTTCAGGTGGCTATTAT
This sequence comes from Cyclobacteriaceae bacterium, assembly GCA_025808415.1. Taxonomy (NCBI): domain Bacteria; kingdom Pseudomonadati; phylum Bacteroidota; class Cytophagia; order Cytophagales; family Cyclobacteriaceae; species Cyclobacteriaceae bacterium. Next base: position 489,720 of record CP075525.1, on the reverse strand, counting down.
ATTTCCATTGTTGGTAGTTTACTGATTGGTGGATCGCTCCTTTATTTTCATTTCAAGTACAAACGCACGGAAGCTAAACCTACTTTCGGGAAAGCACCCCTGCAGGAATTTCAAGCGAGTTAAAATACTGAATAATGCGGATGGCATCGGCAAGCTGGTAAGGATCAAACCTTTTGGCGCGAACGTAAACCGATAGCCGGTGGCCCGATAAATCATCCAGGTGAGTAAACATGGTGCCCCCAAATTTTTTTAGCTCAACCAACTCATCATTTTTCATGGAGTAGTACATGTACTCGTCATCATTCGGTGGTACTGAATGATATGTATTAAGCCTGCGCAATACCCTCACCGTTCCGGTTACAACAACCTCGTACAGGTAAGTAGTTCTTGCTGCGCTCTGCTGATCCAGTGAGATAAAACGCCTGTTGATATTACTGGCAACATCATAATAATTGACTGCCTTTACTTTGAAGGCCGGCAACACGGTTACATTCAATGAATCGCGATGTCGAAATAAAACAACATCATGAACTTGTTCCACATTTAGCTTACCCGCCAAAACCTGATTGTCATGCAAAACGATTACACCTTCATGCCACTGCAAACCCGCGGACAAAGATTGAGCACTGTTGAATAGGAGTAAACAAAACAAAAAATGCTTCACTTCATGTTAACGATGGTTAACATGAATATAACATTACGGTAATATTAATGCAAACTAGTGGAGCACAATTGCCGGCAATTCGGAAATTCGTTCGATCAGGTGCGTAGGTCTTTCCAGTTTGAGTTGTTCATGTGTAAATGCGCCCGTAGTAACTCCAATCACATACTTGCATCCGGCCGAAAGGCCTTCCTGAATATCGGAAGCGGTATCACCTACTTTAGCCACCTGCTGAACATCCTTCACATCGGTCAATTCCATGGCACGGAAAATCATATCGGGGTAGGGCCGGCCACGCTCCACTTCATCGCTGGTAACGCTGCCATCAATTAAATTATTCTCTAACCAGCCTAAACGTTCAAGCAAAGGATCGGTAATCTGCCGATCGAACCCGGTATCCACCACAATCTTTAGTTTACTTTCTTTCAACTTTCTAAATGTCTCACTTACGCCATCCTTTTCGCCAACTGAAGTATCGTGTTTGTAAAACGAAATCATTCGCGTTACAAAAGCTGTATGAATTTCGTCAATCCACTCTTCGGTTATGGCCTTGTTACCTGTGTAACGCTGTTCCAACAACTGCCTGATGGCTACAGGTTTGGGAATACCCATTACCGCATTGGCATCTTCAAGGCTAATACTAACATGGTGCTCTGCCAATGTTTGCCGAAGAACTTTGTGAATGTCTTTATCGTCCTTCACGGTTGTGCCGGCCAAATCGAAAACTACTAAAGCAATACTCATCTCCATTTTTTTAATAAAAGTAAAATCCTGTAAACCAAAATCACTATCTGCCACATGAAATAACCTTCATGTTTATACGATGGAGAATTAACCGAAACGTAATATGCGCAGCCTATCTTTAGTGTTACATACATTTGCTATATGGATACGATTAAAGAACGCGTTGAAAAAGTATTCTCTCTTTATGAACAGTTTGGTTCTGCCGATTACATTGGCGAACCGGTTTCACAAATGGAACATATGTCGCAGGCAGCTCAATTAGCCATCAACGAAGGGTTTGATGATGAAGTGGTGCTGGCTGCCTTCTTCCACGATATCGGGCATCTTTGTGTTGAAGTAACATCCGAAAATGACATGAATGGCTATGGCATAAAGTCGCACGAAAAAATCGGGGCCGATTTTTTGCGCGAGCTTGGTTTTCCTGAACGGGTAGCCCGGCTTGTCGAAAACCATGTGCAAGCCAAGCGTTACCTCACGTATAAATACCCTTCATACTATGAGGCCCTGAGCGAGGCCAGTAAACAAACGCTGGCACTTCAGGGCGGTGTGATGACGGCTAAAGAGGCTGAGCAGTTTCAACGCGATCCGTATTTTGACCTGAGTTTGCTGTTGCGCAAATGGGATGAACTGGCGAAAGAAACCAACCTGCCCGTTATTGATTTAAGTGAAATGCGCAGAAAAGCAGAGGCCGTACTTACCGGAATAAAAATCAGTACATTTTAAGTCTTGCTGTTGCTGCCTATCTTTGGGCATGTACCTGTATAACGTAACCGTAGGCATCGACAAAGATGTAGAGCAAGAATGGCTGGCCTGGATGAAGCATGAGCATATTCCTGATGTGCTTGCTACCAATATGTTTATCGGCCATAAGTTTTACAAAGTATTGCACGATAATGAAGATGGATCTGTTTCGTACAGCATCCAATATTTTGCCGACTCGTTGGATAAAGTAGTGCATTACCTTGAGCACCTTGCCCCGGCTCTGATCGAAAAACACAAACAGAAATATGGCAACAAGCATGTTGCCTTCAGGACATTGCTGGAAGAGGTTTGATTAGATCATGTCGCTGAAATTAATTTCTTAATATCTTCACGCTCCAAACTGCAGTTTATCCATTCACCATCCAGCTTCGCACGATAATATTTCTTATAAAAATTAATGGCCGGTTCGTTCCATTCCAGTACCTGCCACATCATACCGGAGCAACCTTCATCCAGGGCATGTTGCATGGTTCTGTCAAACAGTAATTTACCGATGCCTTTGCCGCGCTCTTGTTCTGTTACCACAATATCTTCCAGGTAAAGTCGCTTGCCCTTCCACGTGGAGTAGCGCCAATAAAAAATGGAAATACCCACAACTCCGCTTTCATTTTCGGCTACAAATAAACCATAGATTGGCGTTGGGCCGAAACCGTCCCGCTCCATTTGCTCAACGGTATTAATCACTTCGTGTGGCGCCTTCTCATACAATGCTAGTTCTTTGATTAGCTCAAGTACACGGGGCAGGTCGGCCTTAGCGCCCTTTCTTATAGAAACAACTGATGTCATAAATACAAAGGGCTATCATAATGATAGCCCTTGAAGTTATATAAAAATATCTATTGACTACATATCGCCCTTTGCCAACGGTGGTATGATGCCCATGTTATACCAGGCAAAGGCATATTGATCGGCTGTAACATCCAGGGCCTTGGAAAGGTTTGATGAACCGTGTCCGGACTTTACATCAACCCGTATAAGCACCGGATTATTTCCGGCATGATGCTCCTGCAGGGTTGCGGCAAATTTGAACGAGTGCGCAGGCACAACCCGATCATCATGATCGGCCGTGGTTACCATAGTGGCAGGATAAGAGGTGCCCGGTTTAAGCGCATGTACAGGAGAATAAGTTTTTAAATACTCAAACATTTCCTTTGAATCATCGGCTGTGCCGTAATCATAAGCCCAGGCTGCCCCTACGGTAAACTTGTGATAGCGCAGCATATCCATTACTCCGACAGCCGGAAAAGCAACCTTGGCCAGGTCGGGACGCTGTGTCATGGTTGCTCCTACCAACAAACCACCATTTGAGCCTCCGGCAATGGCAAGTTTTTCACTTGATGTGTACTTCTCTGCAATGAGGTACTCACCTGCTGCTATAAAGTCATCAAAAACATTTTGTTTGTTCATTTTGGTTCCGGCAATATGCCATTGCTCACCATACTCTCCCCCGCCCCGCAGGTTGGGCTGAGCAAACACGCCTCCGTTCTCCAGCCAAACAATTCTGGAGGCGCTGAATGAGGGCGTTAAACTGATATTAAACCCACCATAAGCATATAACCATGTAGCATTTTTTCCATCCAGCGGAATTCCCTTCTTATGAACAATAAACATCGGAATCTTTGTGCCGTCCTTACTTTCATAAAAAACCTGCCTCGTCTCATAGTCATCCGGGTTAAACGCAACATCAGGCCGTTGATATTCGGTTGATTTTCCGGAAGCAATGTCGTATTTGAAAATAGTGGGCGGATAGATAAAAGAAGTGAACGAATAATAGACATCCTTATCCTCCCACCGGCCACCGAAACCTCCGGCAGAACCTATACCCGGTAATTCCACTTCACGCTCAAGCTTACCTTTATTACTAAATTGTTTGATCTGTGACTTTGCATCCTTCAGGTAACTCACAAAAAGCTTACGACCGGCAGCACTAACATTCTGCATGGCGTCATCAACCTCAGCAATGATATCTTTCCAGTTCTCAGGTTTCGGATCTTTGGCTTCCACTTCAACAATGCGGCCATTGGGTGCATTGAGGTTGGTTCGGATAATCAGGCGCGTACCATCATTGTCTACCACGCTGTGATTGTTGTCGAAATTGGTAACAGCCGGCACAAAAGTTCCTTTGGCATTGTTTAAGTCCCGTATGTATAATTCATTACCTGTAGTGCTAATGGAAGTTGTAAGGATGAGGAAGCGTTCATCTTCCGTCAGGTATGCACCAGCCCTGCGTTGCGGCCTTTGTGCACCACCATCGTACACCACCTGATCGGATGATTGCGGTGTGTTCAGTTTATGAAAGCAAACTTTGTTGAAATTAACTTTTGAAAACAGTTGGTTTCCTTTGGGATTATCATAGCGCGAATAATAGAATCCGTCATTTCCTTTCCAGGAAATACCTGTGAATTTTAAATCGTAAAGTGTATCGCCAATAATGGTCTTATCAATGGCATTCATGGTTACTGCTTTTCGCCAATCAGAACCGCCCTCCTGAATTAAAATAGTAAGCAAGGAACCATCTTTACTAAAAAACATTCCGGCCAAACTGGTTGTACCATCTTTCGAAAATGTATTGGGGTCAAGAAAAACTTCCTCTGCTCCATCTTCCCCCTTCTTTCGGTATTGAACGTTGTGGTTTTGCAAGCCACTGTTTTTTGAATAATAATAGTATTCACCATACTTCACCGGTGAACTGATCCTCTCGTAATTCTGCAGTTCATCCAGGCGTTTTCGTACGGCATCGCGAAATGAAATATTTTTCAGGTACCCAAACGTAACTTCATTCTGCGCAGCAACCCATTCGGCTGTGACCCTAGCCGTATCGTTCTCCAGCCAACGGTATGGGTCGGGAACTTTTGTTCCAAAATAAACATCAACCGTATCCACTTTTTTTGTTACCGGATAAATCAGGCTCGTCTGCTGATCCTTTTGTTGGGAACAGGATATCGCCAACACAATCAAGACGATAAAAAGAAAAACATGTTGTTTCATGGTTTTAAATTTTTATGCCAAGTTAACAGCAAGACATGACCACTCCCTATTATATTTGATAAAAGGCATCAGGCTTGATTTTTCCCAAAATTTTCCATGAAAAACAGTATGTCAACCGTGCTTGCAGCCTTGGCCAATACGCTTGCATTGGCTGGTGTTTTGGCTGTTAATGGATTGGCCAATATCCTCCCCATTAATGGATTGAATACAGGTCAGGTCTCTGCCTCATACCCAAGTTTGTTTACCCCTGCAGGCATAACTTTTTCTATCTGGAGTATTATCTACCTGCTGCTGATCGGGTTTGTTGTGCTGCAATGGTTCCGGCTGAATGATGTACTAATTTCAACCGTATACAGGCGCATTACACCGTTATTTATCATCTCGAGCATTTTCAACATGGCCTGGATCATTGTGTGGCATTACCTGTATGTGTGGACATCGGTACTTATCATGATACTTTTATTGATCACATTAACTATACTTTTTATGAGGCTGCAGCAGGAAAAGTTCAGCTCAACTGCAGAGCGTGTGTTCATCAGTTTACCCTTTACGATCTACTTTGCCTGGATCTGTGTGGCCACCATTGCCAATATTTCTGCTGCACTTATTTCATTGAAATCATCGTCCTATGTTTTCAGTTCGGAAACATGGACAATAATTGTAATGATCGTTGCTCTTCTGCTTGCCTTCTACATTACCCTGCGCTTTAAAAAGCCCGCCTTTGCCGCAGTAGTTACCTGGGCATTGGCGGGAATTTATATGCGTTCGTTCGCTGAAGACAATGAATTAATTACCTCAGTCGCTTTACTGCTGGCAGTACTTTGTGGTCTATTGTTCTTCTATTCAGGGATCAGGAATTTAAGAACATTCACATCCACCCGGTAAATCTATTGCCAGCCTCCACCTAACGATTTATAGATTCCAATTCTGGCAGCAATCTGTTTTCGTTTAATCTCAATTAATTCCATTCTCGACTCAAGCGCTTCGCGTTGTGTCAGCAATACTTCCAGGTAATCGGCCCGGGCTGACATAAAGAGATTATTTGAAATGGTTACTGATTGCGTGAGTATCTCAACTTCCCTACCTTTTGCATCCAATGAATTACTGTAGTTCTGAAGCCTGGACAGTTCGTTGGCTACTTCCAAATAAGCGTTAAGCACCGACCGCTCATATTGATAAATTTGCTTTACTTGTTTTGCATTTGCCGTATTGAATGTGGCCTGTATGGCATTTCTGTTCAGCACCGGAGCCATTAACCCACCGGCAAAATTATACAGCATCGATTCGGGTTTAATGAGATAGGTGGGTTTAAATGCTGCAAAGCCAAGACCTGCATCAACACCCAATGATGGATAAAACATGGCACGAGCCACTTTAACATCCAATTGTGCCGCAGCAAGTTCAAACTCCGCCTGCCGGATGTCAGGCCGGTTTTTCAATAACTGAGCCGGTATACCCACTTGAAGGGAGTCTACCCGTATATCCAAAAACTCGTTAGAATTTCTGCGTATGGCTTTCGGGAAAGATCCCGTTAGAAAATGAATCCGGTTTTCTGTTTCAACAATTCGCTGTCGAATTTCGTATTGAAGATTTTTAGTGTTGAGCAGTTGTGCTTCAAAACGGTTAACCGCCAGTTGCGTTACTTTAGCGGCAGCTTTTTGTTGCTCAACAATACTCAACGCATTGGTCTGGATGGCAATGTTCTGCTGAATAATATTCAGCAGATTATCCAACGCCATTAATTCATAGTATGTTTCAGCGATTTCCGCAACCATGTTAGTGACCATAAAATTCCGCGCCTCCATGGTAGCCAGGTATCGGTTAAGGGCAGCTTTTTTGGCATTGCGCAACTTTTTCCAAACGTCCAATTCCCAGGAAGCGGACAAGCCAAAGCCATACTGATGCAACGGTTCGGGAAAAGGAGTGCCTGGTTTTATCTCCAGTGATTCTTCAACAGCACCTCCCGGGGTGTAGCGGGCCGGTTTTTCAAGGCCTGCTTCAGCCTGAAAGCGAACAAAAGGAAGGTATTCACCCTTTCGTGCCTTCACTTCATTTTTACTCACCTCAATCTCCATTAACAGGATGTTAAGCTCCTGATTGTTTTTTAATGCCGTGTCAATCAGCGCAACAAGGTTAGGGTCAGCAAAGTAGGTTCGCCAGTTCAGGCGTGCTACTGTACCTGTATCCTTAGCCGCTGTCATAAACGTTTCAGGTACATTTTTATTTACGGTTTTACCGGCATAGTCGGGCGCTTTGCAACGCACAACCGACAAGAGTATCAAAACGAGTATGCAGCTCTTATCTATTATCTTAGTTTTCATTTTTGTTTCTTTTTCGATTTGCTGCTTTCAATAACAAACCAAGGTTTTGAATCTTTTTAATGAGTGAGGCCCGCGAACGGTTTTCCACCAACTCTTCGGTAAGCGGGTTTTCGTCCTCGTCTTGTATCAATCTTCTTCCTTCCGCCAATTTTCCGAACACATAATATAAGCCGGGTACAATCACCACTCCGAAAAGTGTTCCGAGCAACATACCTCCCAAAGCGGATGAACCGATAGTGCGATTACCAACTGCCCCTGCACCGGTTGCCCGCACCAATGGAATAAGGCCAGCAATAAATGCGAACGAAGTCATTAAGATGGGCCTGAATCGTACCTTAGCGCCTTCAATAGCTGCCGATAAAACCGTTGCTCCCTGGTGGTGTTTCTGAACGGCAAATTCAACAATTAACACAGCGTTTTTACCTAACAAACCAACCAGCATGATCAACCCTATCTGTGCATAAATGTCGTTGGCCAGGCCCATTACCTTGAGCAACAGAAACGAACCGAATACACCCGCTGGAAGTGACAGCACAACGGCTAACGGGATAATGAAACTTTCGTATTGCGATGCGAGCACGAGGTAAACGAATATTAACACAACAATAAAAATGTAAAGCGCCTCATTGCCCCGATGGGCCTCATCGTATGACAATCCTTCCCATGCAATGTCATAACCATTCGGCAGTGTTTGTGCGGCCACTTCTCTAATGGCATCAATGGCATCGCCAGTGGTGTAGCCGGGGGCGGGTACCCCCCGAATAGCCGATGATGTGTACAGGTTAAAGCGCGTAATCTCGTTAGGTCCTTGTGTTTTTCGCAGTTCAACAAACGATGAGTACGGAACCATTTCATCGCGGTTGTTTTTCACAAACAGGTTGAGGATATCAGAAGGCATCCTTCTATACTCAGGGCCGGATTGTGTATACACTTTAAAGAACGTATTGAACCGGGTAAAGCCTTGTTCGTACGTACTGCCAATTAAAATGTTCAGGTTTTCCATAGCCGTACCAATGGAAACTCCCTTTTGCATGGCTTTCTGATTGTCGATTAGTAATTCGTATTGCGGATAATTCGCTGCATAAAAAGTAAACAAGCCTGTGAGCTCTTTGCGCTTATGCAGTGCTTCCATAAACTCGGTATTGATTTTATCGAATTCATGATAATCTACGGTACTGTTCTTATCCAGCAGACGCAATGAAAAACCATCAGATGAACCATAACCCGGAACTGCAGGTGGTTCGAAGAATTCAATTACAGCGCCCAGGTTGTGGGTTTCTTCCTCCAGTTCTTCTATAATTTCCTTAACCGAATGTTCTCGGTGTTCCCAATCTTTTAAATTGATAAGACACGTGCCGGCATTAGAGCCACGCCCTTCGGTAAGAATCTCATATCCGGCCAACGATGTTACCGATTCAATATCTTCAATTTCCTCGGCAATCTTTTGAAGCTGCCGGCTCACATCATTGGTGCGCTCCAAGGTACTGCCGGGCGGTGTTTGAATGATGGCATATATCTGGCCTTGATCTTCGTTGGGAATAAAGCCGGACGGTAATGTTTTATTGATGCCAAAAATGCCAAGTGCAAATGCAGCCAGCATGCCAAACGTTACTACCCTGCGGCTTACAATCAACTTAAGAATACGGATATAAATGCCTGTTCCCTGATCAAACTTCCTGTTAAACCAATCAATAAAAAGATTTACAGGTGTTCTGCGCCTGCGTTTACCATGATTGTTTTTTAAAATCATGGCGCAGAGTACAGGGGTTAATGTAAGGGCAACCACACCCGATAAGATGATGGAACTGGCCATGGTAATTGAAAACTGTCGGTAGAAAACTCCTACCGGGCCCGTCATAAAAGCAATGGGCACAAACACGGCCGTCATAATGAGTGTAATGGCAATAACGGCACCACTGATTTCACCCAGCACCTTTTTAACGGCATTAAACGGAGAGAGATGTTCTTCTTCCATTTTAGCATGAACCGCTTCAACAACAACAATGGCATCATCTACCACAATACCAATGGCCAGCACCAAGGCAAAGAGCGTAATCAGGTTAATGGTAAGACCAAACATTTGCATAAACACAAAAGCCCCAATAAGCGAAACCGGAACGGCAATGATGGGAATAAGTGTTGATCGCCAGTCGCCTAGGAAAATAAATACTACCAACGCCACCAGCACAAAGGCTTCTGCCAGGGTGTGCATAACCTTATCAATGGATGCGTTTACGAATTTGGAAACATCGTAGTTGATTTCGTAATCCATACCCGGAGGGAAATCCTTTCGAAGTTCTTCCAGCTTTTCTTTGGTGCGGGCAATAACGGCACTGGCGTTCGTTCCAAAATTTTGCTTCAGTACGATAGAAGCCGAGGGATATCCATCTTTATTGGAATAGATATCAAAAAATTCACTGCCTAATTCTACTTCAGCAATGTCTTTTAATTTCAAAATTTCACCTTCCGGATTTGCCCGAACAATAATGTTCTCGTACTCTTCGGGTTTATTAAACCGGCCTTTATAGGTAAGGGTATACTCCAGCGACTGTGCGGTTTTGCCCGAGGCCTGGCCTAACCTTCCGGGCCTGCCGATAATGCTTTGCTCCTGCATGGCTTCCATTACCTCTTCGGTAGAAACATTGTACGCCCGCATCCGATCAGGCTTTAACCAAATACGCATGGCAAAAGTGCGGCTGCCCAGTATTTGTGCGCGCCCCATCCCGCTTACACGTTGCAGCTCAGGAATGATTCTTACGTTGGCATAGTTGTACAGGAATTTCTCATCCGCATTCTTATCGGTGCTGTACAGGTTAACGTACATCAACATGCTGGGTTGAATTGGTGTGATGATGATCCCTTCGCGTTGAACCAATGGCGGAAGATTATTCATAATGGCATCAACGCGGGTTTTAACATTCACCACCGCTGCGTTGGGATCAGTGCCCGGTTCAAAGATTATTTGAATGGTGGCTTCCCCTGCACTTGTCGCATCAGATGTCAGGTATTGCATGCCCTGTACACCATTGATGGCCCGCTCCAGCGGAATTAATGTTGACTCGACCAATACTTGCGCACTTGAGCCGGGGTAAGCAATAAAAATGTTTACACGTGGTGGGGCAATATCGGGAAACTGTGAAATGGGCCGCGTATTGATCGCCAGTATGCCTAAGAAAACAATCGCTATTGATAATGAAATAGCCAGGACCGGCCGTTGAATAAATTTACTAAACATGGGAATTGCCTTTAGGGAATTACTCAGCGCGAAGGTTATGCAACTCGGCCACTAATTTTTGAAGATCATGAAACTCATAGCTGATCTTCTGGCCATTTTTAACTTTTCGTAAACCTTCAACCAGAATCATATCGGTTTCCTGTAAGCCATCAACAACAGTATATAGGTGAGGCATCTCCGCTCCGATCCTGATTTCGCGCGAGCGGACTACACTATCGGCACCGGCAACAAAAACAAATTTTCTATCAAGCACTTCAAATGTTGCTTTTTGGGGAATGACCAAAACATCGTTGAGGTATATCGGCATCAAAATATTTCCGGTTTCTCCGCTACGCAAAAGTCCGTTCGGGTTTTTAAAGGTAGCCCTAAACGCAATGTTACCTGTTTCATTATTAAAGTCGGCTTCGATGGTTTCTACAATTCCTTCTTCTTGAAAAAATTTGTTATTGGCGAGTTGCAACTTTACCCGCAGTAGGCTATCGGATTTGGGTAGAGAAGCATACTCCAGGTACTCTGCCTCCGGCACATTGAAATAAACCCACATTTTGCTGTTGTCCGAAAGTGTGGTGAGCAACTCACCTTCATCAACCAGGCTACCCAGCCTCACATCATTAAAGCGACCCACAATTCCGTCAAATGGTGCGCGGATTTCCGTAAACCCTAAATGCGCTTGCGCCAATGTTAACTCTGCGCGTGCCTTTTCTAATTTAGCTTTAGCCAGTGCAAGCTCGTTCTTCGAAACAATATTGCTGTCGGCCAGTGCTTTTGTATTTAAGTATTCAATTTCGGCAAACGATACTTCTGCCTGTGCCTTCTGTGTCTCGGCCTGGTATATGACCGGCATAATTTGAAACAACCGTTGGCCTTTTTTTACCAGTTGCCCCTCATCTACATAAATGTTTTGCAGGTACCCGCGTTCAAGCGCACGCAGTTCGATGTGCTGGATGGCCCTTATCTGGCATACATATTCCTTAAATATGACAGTGTCCTTCTTGACTGATCGGGTAACGGTAAATTTAGGAGCTTCGTGCTCTTGATGATTATGATGACGACAACCTATCCAAAATAGTGAAGTTGACAGCAAACCGAGAATCCAAATTCTCTTCATTGAAATAATGTAAAAAGTTGAAATATTTTTTCTAATTGTAAAATGTGGCGTTAAACAAAAACAGGTTCAACTACGCCAGTGCCCTGATGCGAAAACACCAGAATCATCCCTAAGGAAGCAAGAAATAATAATCAAATCAGGAAAACGCAATGCAGCCGGAAAAGTGGCTGATGCTGAGCCGGGGAAATGGCCGGACAGATACAATAGATAGAATGATAGGTTTCAGAACGAAATGAACTCGAGACCGATATGTCTTCCAATTCAATGGCCTCAAATTTCAAACGTTCACCCTCTCCTTCGCTCTCAGTCTTCTCAAACAGCGAAGATGCACTAAGTGGCTTGGGAGCCTTCTTCACCGGAACAAACGTACCCGATAAATGCCCTCCATTGGTTAAGGGGGAAGCCATCACAGCGGGCACTGTAAATTGAATACAGATTACAACAAGTAACAGGCGTATCAGAAAAATGGCTTTACGTAGGGTCATATACGCATTAACCGCACAAAGGTCTGTGTTTTTTCAACAAAAATTCAATTGAATCCTTTTAAAACTTACCTCATACGTTTGCAGGGCCATATTAGCTGATTTTATCAAACCCGCAATAGGGAACCAATACCTTGGGAATAGTAATACCATCAGCGGTTTGGTTGTTTTCCAAAATACCGGCTACTATGCGCGGCAATGCCAACGCACTGCCATTTAAGGTGTGCAGCAGTAGCGTTTTGCCATCTTTCGTTTTAATGCGCAGTTTTAACCGGTTTGCCTGGTACGCTTCAAAATTGCTGACCGAACTTACCTCCAGCCAACGTTGTTGGGCGGTGGCAAATACTTCCATATCGAAAGTCATGGCTGAATTAAAGCCCATGTCGCCTCCGCAAAGCAAGAGTTTGCGGTATGGCAACTCAAGCTTTTCCAGCAAACCCTGAACATAGGCACACATTTCTTCCAATGCCTGGTACGACTCTTCCGGTTTCCTGATCTGCACGATCTCCACTTTGTCGAACTGATGCAAGCGGTTCAGCCCGCGCACATGAGCACCCCAGCTTCCGGCTTCCCTGCGAAAGCACGGTGTGTAGCCAACGTTTTTTACGGGCAACTGGTCTTCTGGAAGAATCACATCACGATACAAGTTGGTGATGGGAACTTCAGCCGTAGGAATCAGGTATAAACCATCTTCCTGCACAAAATACATCTGCCCCTCCTTATCGGGTAGCTGACCGGTTCCGTACCCGGAAGCTTCATTCACTACAATGGGCGGAAGCATTTCACGATAGCCAGCTTTCTCAGCCTCATCCAAAAAGAAATTGATAAGGGCGCGCTGTAGTTTGGCACCTTTTCCTTTATATACCGGAAATCCTGCACCTGTTATTTTAATGCCCAGGTCAAAATCGATGATATCGTATTTCTTGATCAACTCCCAGTGCGGCAATGCATCAGGACCTAATGTTGGAACGGTGCCATGCGAATGCACGGTGAGGTTATCATCGGCACCAACACCTGCAGGCACTTTATCTGCCGGAACATTGGGTATCTTATACAAATGAACTTTCAATGCATCCTCAAGGCCGGCAAGTTCCTGCTCCAGGTTTTTCAGTTGTTCCTTTTCACTGGCGATAGCTGCACGTAAGGTTGCCGCCTCCTCAGCCTTACCGGCCTTCATGAGTTCGCCAATACGTTTGGCCTCGGCATTCGATCTTGCCTTCAGGTCATCCGCTTGCTTTTGCGTGTCTCTGCGCGATTGGTCGAGGGCAATGGCTTTATCAACCAACTCGCCTGCATCTTTCAATCCACGCTTTCCAAGAGCACTGATTACATGGTCGCGCTCCTCGCGCAAAACTGATACCTGAAGCATACCGTTACGTTTAAAATGGAGAGCAAAATTAGGTTTTTGACCGAACCAAAGCGGATTATAAGCCAACAAATTCTTTACTGTTTTTTGATTGTAATCAATTTTGGCCTATACTTGCATCATCATCGGGCACATTCTAAAGCCCTTTATATATACAGCATTTGCCTTACTGAATTTTAAAACGACCCTGTGTTTTTATTGAACCTGTTTCAGCATTATCCTGATTTAAGACCCCACATATTTCAAACCAACAACAAAACAACTCACCATTTTTTAACATGTACACCATTGACGATCTAAATGTCAGACTTCTTTCTGAACTGAAAGAAATTGCAGAACAAATGGGCGTGAAAAACGCCAAAAAACTTTCCAAGCAGGACCTGGTCTACAAAATTCTTGACCAGCAGGCCATCACCGGGGAATCGCCTGCTACAAAAAAAGCTGCCCCGGCAAATGAAGGGCGGAACCTGAGGCCACGCAGGCGCGAAAATGTAGCCCCAACGCCCAAGCCTGAAAAAGAACTTTCCACTGATGAATTACTCGATTCGATCAGCATTGACCTGGACACCCCCGTTCCGGGATTTGAAGAACCGGCCGAACAAAAGCCTGTAACTCCTCCGGTAGTTGAAGAGCGGCACCAACATACGCCCCGCCATGAAAGAAGGGACGATGAACGAAACCAGCCCAACCGCCCCAACATACGCGACTTCGATGGTGTGATTGCCAATGAAGGTGTACTGGAAATTATGCAGGATGGTTACGGATTTTTGCGCTCCTCCGATTATAACTACCTGGCCAGCCCGGACGACATTTATGTATCGCCTTCACAAATAAAACTGTTTGGCCTGCGCACGGGTGACACGGTAAAAGGAACCATTCGGCCGCCAAAAGAAGGAGAGAAATATTTTGCCCTATTAAAAGTTGAATCCGTAAACGGTAAAACCACCGAAGAAATACGCGACCGCGTAGCGTTTGAATACCTGACGCCTCTCTTCCCGGAAGAAAAACTGAAACTCAGCACCACACCGGACAACATGTCTACGCGTATACTGGATTTGTTTGCGCCCATTGGCAAAGGCCAGCGCGGTATGATTGTGGCCCAACCTAAAACCGGTAAAACGGTGTTGTTGCAAAACATAGCCAATGCCATTGCCGAAAACCACCCCGAAGTTTATTTGATCGTATTGCTGATTGATGAGCGGCCCGAAGAAGTAACCGACATGGCACGTAACGTAAAAGCAGAAGTAATTGCCTCAACGTTTGACGAACAAGCCGAGCGCCACGTAAAAGTTTCCAGTATTGTATTGGAAAAAGCCAAGCGTATGGTAGAGTGCGGGCACGATGTGGTGATTTTGTTAGACTCCATTACGCGCCTGGCTCGTGCTTACAACACGGTGGTCCCATCTTCCGGTAAAATACTTTCCGGTGGCGTGGATGCCAATGCACTGCATAAACCCAAGCGTTTCTTTGGTGCTGCCCGTAACATCGAAAATGGCGGATCGCTCACTATTATTGCCACCGCGTTGATTGACACCGGCTCGAAAATGGATGAAGTGATCTTTGAAGAATTTAAAGGTACCGGTAATATGGAGTTACAACTTGATCGTAAGCTTTCCAACAAACGTGTATATCCTGCTATTGATGTTCCGGCTTCCGGCACCAGGCGTGAAGACTTATTAATGAAAGAAGAAGAACTGCAGCGCGTTTGGATCCTGCGCAAGTTCATGAGCGACATGAACAGCAATGAAGCGATGGAATTCCTGCTGCAGAAGATGAAGGGAACACGGAACAATGAGGAGTTTTTATTGTCGATGAACGGCTGATATTCAACAGCCAATCATTAGTGAATTAATCAGCCAATGGAGCAATCTGTTGGCTGATTTTTTTATACGTATTGTCTCCTGCTCATTGCCACTTTTTAACTGCAGTACGTTGCTGAATAAGCAACAGACTTCCAGTCAATCAAAATTGACGCTCCTTTCGGAATACAAAATCAAGGGCAGCCACATGGCTAACCTGAACTCCGTCAATTTTTTCATCAGGCCGGGGGGTAGTGGATATGATTACGCCTTTCTTTGATTTCAATTTCTTACAGGCGTGCAACAATCCGGAAAGCTCGCGCGCATAGGTGTCCGGGTCGGTTATGGAGTATGAAACCTGAAGGGGTGTTGGCTTCTCCTTTTCGAACAATACAAAATCGCACTCTTTGGTGTCCTTGTAGTAGTATACTTCCCGTTTTTGTCGCCTCAACTCCAGGTAGCAGAGGTTTTCAAGCAGTTTGCCATAATCTTTGCTGAATTTGAAGGTGATGGCGTTGAGCAAGCCGTTGTCAATGAAATAGTTTTTCTTGTCGCTGTTAGCGCGTTTTAATTCCGAGAAGTCAAATTTTGAAACGGGTATCGACAGGTAAACGGCTTTGGCCGCTTCATTGGCTTCATACAGGAAATTTTTGTCAAGTTTATAGCCTTGTGAACGAAGTTCGTTATAGAGCTTGTTCAACGACAAGTATGAGCCCGTAGTGTTGGCTAATCTTTTCAGGAAATATTTTACAACAGGCAGGTTGGTAAACGCATATCGTTCAACCAAATCACGATACGTCATCACATCAAAATACTCCTGAAGTGCCTGCATTTTAAGGCTATCGGGCAGCAGCACTACTTCCGGGTATCCGCCTTCTTCCAGGTACGTATGAAACAGCTTGCTGATTTTAGCTTGGGTGCCCGTATCTTGTTTTAAATAATTGACTTGTTTGAACGATAGATATTCACGGAAAGAAAGAGGCAATATTTCGAATGTTAGCGTACGTCCGCGCATAGCTGTGGCTATCTCCATGCTTAGCAACCTGGCGTTTGAACCGGTGAGAAACAGGTTGCGTGTATAGGAGTCGTAACACCTGCGCGCAAATTTTTCCCAATGGGTTATGTTTTGGATTTCATCGAAAAAGAAATAGCATTCTTTCCAGTTCGTATCGGGATAAAGCTCATGGTAGGCTTTTAATACGATGTCAAGATCTTCTGCTTTCAGGTTAAGGCGCTCATCCTCGAAGTTCAGGTAGAGTATATTGGTCTTAGGCACACCCCTGCTGACCAGTTGATGCATGAGGTGAAAAAAGTAAAAACTCTTACCGCTGCGCCTGGGGCCGATGAGCGATATGGCCTTTCCCGAGTTCAGTGGTAACTCCAACTCACGCGGAGTTACCTCCTGTAAAGGAGAGGTGTGAAAGTCGGCCAGCATATCCTTTAACGCTTGACGCATGGTGGCAAATTTATAAAAAAACCTTGTATATCAGGGTATTTTTATGATTTTTTTCTTGTAAAGAAAGAAATATTATTAAAAATTGTTAAGAAACTCTGGCCCCAATTTAACCTTCATTTGGATTAATGCAGGCATGCAGGAATTGTGGATCTATCAATCAGCCGATGGAGAAATCTGTTGGCTGATTTTTGTGACTACTGAAACTCAACCTCCTCGTAACACACTATTGCAGTTGCAACATTATTGGCAAACTTTAGCTCCAGTGCTGCTTCTTTAGGAACGACAATACCATGAATATTTTGGTAGCTGATGAAATTGGTATAGCCAATGTAGTCCCGTTCTTCAGCCACAGTTGATTGCTGCAATAAATTCAATGACTTTCTGTCAAAAGTTAAAATATGCTTCGCAGCAGCACTAACCTGTTTTTCGATTACAACTATTGAATCAGTCATAGATTTCAACAACCACGGAATAGACTCCTCACTTAAAACATAATTTAACTGATGCTTGATTCCATTGCCGTTAAACTCGATTGGAACAGGAAACATATCCCAATAACTTATTTTTTTCCCGTTTGTATAACTGCACTTACGGGGGGCGTCAGCAAAAAATTCGCACACCTGCTCCGATTTCATTTCAGCATATTGAGAATTCATCGTGTATTTTATTTCAGCGATGATTTTCATCTTCAAAATTTTAATGCTGTCCAATTTGCCGAACGGATCTATATGGTTGTTATAGCTGGAGATAAAATCAATTGTGGTTTGGGCGGGGGCTACTGTGTCTATAATTAGAATAATAAGCAGGTTAAAAACAAATCTTCCCATAAATCAAAGGTCTTAAAATGAATGTGGGTACATAGATTTAAGTTGCTAAACCTATAACCAACGATCTTGCTTGATAATGTCAATATTGGTATAAACAAGAATTATAAGCAAGTTCAAAAATGATAACAGCTTCAACAGTGCCAAATGGTATGCCGTTTGAAACAAGAACTGCCCATGCTAAAATACCGCATATATCTATAGTTGGCATACCACCCTCAACCCCTTCCATTTTCTCTAAACTTAATGTTTTCATAATTTTTATAGGTTTAAGTTAAACATACCGCCAACATAATGCAGCAGCACATTAATAATCAAGATACCCCCCATAAATGGGGGTTGCATTTCCCCCCATTTATGGGGTAATTCAAGAAGAATTTTGCTATTAAACCACTTAAACAACTAACTCTTTAACAGACTCACTGTAAAAATTTACAGATCCCATCAGCGTTTCTGGCGTTCCGCTTGCAACAATTTCCCCTGCATCAAGAATGTAAATCCTGTCAGCCTTTCGTGCCGTTTGGATGCGATGGGTCACTAAGATCACAGCTGTATTTTGCTTGAGATTCATTAACAGTTTCAACACAAAAGCCTCTGTGTTTTTGTCCATCGCGGCTGTTGCTTCATCCAACAACAAAAGTTGCGGCTGTCTGAATAATGCCCTGGCTAAAGCCACTACCTGCTTCTGGCCTCCTGAAATATTTATTCCTTCTTCTCCTAAAATGGTGAGATAACTCTGCGGAAACGATTCGAAGTACTTGTCGAATCCGGCTTGTTTACAAAACTCAAGGGCCGACTGGTATTCATCCGGGTTATCACTCAGGGTTAAGTTGTACAACAAATTGCCGTTGAAAATCTTTACCTCCTGCGGCACCACGCCAATCAGGTTTCGCCATGTTGATGTTGAAATCCGGTCAAGATCAATGCCGTTAACTTCAATCGTTCCGCTCTCAGGCTTATAAAACTTTTGAATGATCTGAAGAAAGGAGCTTTTTCCGCCTCCGCTTTCGCCAAGCAAGCCTATCACTTCTCCTTTCTTTACATTTAGAGAAATTTCTTTCAATAGCCGTGCTCTGCCGGGAAAACGAAATGAGAGCTTGTTGACAGTCAGTTGTTCAATTTCAACCAGGTTTATTGATGATTCACTGGGTTGTGTCTCCGGCTTTATCGAAGCAAACTCAAACAGTCTGTCAAATGCAACGCGGGCTTCCTGAAATTGAATGTTGGCAATGGCCAATCGGTTTAAGGAAGGAATGATGCTTCCGGCCATGGAAAGTAAGGCCACCATTTCTCCCAACTGCAAGGTCTCTTTTAACACCATCCATGACGACAACCCAAATACAACCAGCATAAATACTACACCCGTAATTTCATTCAACAACCCAAAACGCAGGTTCAGTTTGCCTAACTCAAAAATCTTATTTTGGAAAAAGCCATATACATGCTTGTTCACCTTCTCAAAAAAAGATTCGCGATTAGCAGCCTTCACCGTAGCAATACCCTGGATCGTGTCCACATAGTGACCTTCTGTTAATGCATAGCTGCTCATCACCTCCTTTTGTGAGGCAATAATTTTGTTATTAAATAACCAAACCAACAGGGCATATACGGGCAAGCAGGTCAGCATAACACTACCAAGCCAGGATGAATATGCGAATACAAATACAACCGCCACAATAATCAATAGCAGATCGATCAACACATTGCCGCTTATCAGGCTGATGGTCGCTTGTATTCTACGCGTATCGTTCATGCGGGCAATGAGCTCACCTGTCTTACGTGAATCAAAAAAGGATTTCGGAAGATATAGCAGGCTTCCATAAAATTTTTGGATGATCCGGTTGTTGAAATCCGTTCCCTGCTTTACCAGAAAAAAACCCCTTAGGTAACCCAGGCCACTTCTGGCAAGCAAAAGTATACCTACCAGCACGAGGCTAAGGATGAGCTTCTTTGTATCGCCTGACGGCAAGATGTTATCGATAAGCTTTTGAGAAAAAATAGCAGTTGTTAAACCAAGTGCTGAAATAATAAGACCAAGAAACAGCGCGGCTACTAACACATTTACATCGTCTTTCACCAAATCAATAATCCACTGCTTCTTTTGGTTGTTTTGTGTTTCGGCTTTAACAAAATTTTGATTGGGGGTGAGCTTTAGTAAAGCCTTACTTTGCCATAACGCATCTAATTCATTTGGCTTGTACGTTATAATGCCTTTCGTAGGGTCACCGACCACAATCTGCCAGTGCTTATCAAACCCATAGTAGACGAAGTAATGCTGTAACCGGTTATCCATAATCACATGAAGTATGGCCGGTTCTTGTAATTCTCTCAGGTTCTCAACACTTTCTGCCTCTAGCCCCTCCGCATCAAAACCCAATTGCCGGGCTGCCTGGTATAAGCCCAGTAAGGTTGTACCTTGTTGGGTAGTGCCGCTTAACTCCCGCAGTTTTTCTAATGTGGTTTCTCCACCATGGTAATTGATAACGGATGCGAGGCAGGCTACTCCGCAATCGGATTGGCCCTGCTGGCGGACAAAAGTCTGTTGTAGTAAACGTTGCTGCATACTACTGCAGGTACTTTAAAATAGCTTCAGGTTTTGTCTCTCCCCTGAATTCCATTACCAGCTTTCGATCAATCCCATAAATAAAAATATGAGGTACAGCAAGAGTGCCCAAAGTAGCAGCAGCATCGGTAGCGTTGATTTTAGTGAAATGAATGTTAGAATATCCCGTTAATCCATATTGTTCGGAAAATTGCCGGATAACCGTAATTGGCTCGGTTGAAAAGAAAACGAGTTGAACACCAATGAATTTATCAGTAGAAGCCTTGATGGCGGCTGCTTCATACTGGCAATGATCGCAGCCGGAATTAAAATGGATCAGTAAAACAGGCTCCAGTGGTAAAGATTCCAAACGAAACCCCAGGCTATCCTGCGATAATAAGTTTAGTGCAGGAAATGTACTTAATGAAGTAGTTCTTGCCTTTTTCTGTTGCAGCCTGGCAAATGAGGCGTTGGCCATCCAGCCAATGATACAAAGAACCGTCATTATCAGAACCCATATCATTAAATCACGCATCTTATTCAATCAGATTAATCGTTAGAAAAACAATGAAAACAATCCAGAGCAACAAGCCAGTTCCGTACGATGCGGCAACAATGCCAAGCATTTTGGAATAACGCTCACCGGTTAGTTCATAGAGCCCATAGGCCAATACTAACCAATACACCAATTCAAATACATTTAAAATTTGAAATGGATAAAGTAACCAAGGTTCAACTGAATCCCTATTAATAAGATTTAGAGCAGATAAAGGTGAGAAGATTTGTAAGTCTTTTAAAGTGTAGTCTATGTGAAATATTCCAAACCAAAGGACTTTAAGAATTGGGGGAATAAAAAACACAAATTCGGCAACCATTGTCACTCGAAATAAGCATTTGAAAGGGGACGGTATGCCATACAATAACATTCCGATTGATAGGCAGGATGATATTAGAAAAAATTTTAGTGTATAAAATATGGGTTGGAATACATAATTCAACCATTGATATCTATCTTTTCCCTGGATGATTCTAAGTATGCTTTCATATGATATTTTCTCCCCGAAATACTGGAAATAAAGATCATCAGAGATAAGTACAAAACTATAGACTACGTTTATTGTAATAGAGGTAATCACTACTAAAATAAACAATAAATAACCATTAGCAGCCCACTCTTTGTTTCCTCCAGTTTTAGTATTGATGCCAAAGTACATGAGCAAATCTTGAATTTAAACTATCAATTGAAAACATCCATGGCTAATCTCAGGTCCGTAGGCATCAAATTTTCACAATTTTCAAAGGTTAAAGAGTTACTCGATGATACAATCCAAGATATACTTGGAGTAGTGTATAGGGTATCGGTAAAAATAAATTCCAAACCTTAAAAGAACTACCTACAAATGCATTTAGATTGGGCAAGAATAAATAGACTAAAAAATCAAAATCAAAACCAACTGCCATTATTGAGGCAACTAATGGCAACAGAGTCAGAAAAATTATTGACCTATTCGGAGAAATGAACTTTTCAAATCGCCTAGCAATAAGATGATTTAAAATAACGAAAGTCGTTATTAATACAGTACTTAAGACACAAATCATTACAAAAAAAAACAAAGATTCATTTTGTGGCCCCGCTAAAAAAAATAATGGAATAGCAAAAATGAAAACCGTTGCAAAGAAGAGTTTAAAGATATTAATAGAATCAAAGAAAAATTTAAGGTATGAGCTATCTGCCTCAATTCTAACTAAGAAAAGGTCTGTTTCGAAATGGGAACTAATTTTGTTAAGAAAAATTAAAAATACGGTAGCTGCACATAAGTTTCTCCATAGCAATATTAAAACGGAATTATCCACTCTTTCATAACCTAGTGTTACCAAAAAAAGTATTCCAAAAATAATTTGAGATGTTCGTGCTGCATTCATAATTTAACGTGGCTATATGATTAACTTTAAAACATTTCAAATCTACTAATCATATAGCCACATTAACTTAGCCTAAAGTACATTTCCGCAATAATCGTGAATAGCTTCAACGCCAACCACAAAATGCATCAAGCCAGCAACTGTACCGATACCAGTAGGAGTCTCTGTAACGGCAAGAGCCACTAATCCTATACCAGCAGCGCAACCCAAAGCATTAGTCCAACTCCACCCACCATTAATGGATTCTAAATTTTCAATGCATAAAGTTTTCATAATTTTTATTGGTTTAAGTTAAACATACCGCCAACATAATGCAGCATACACTATTAAATCAATACACCCCCCATAAATGGGGGTTGCTTTTCCCCCCATTTATGGGGTAATATTGAATAGAATTTGTCCCCCATGAATAAAAGCACCACCGTTTTGGTTGTGGATGACCACCGTATGGTATGCGATGCGCTGGTGGCCCTTTTAGAAAAAACAGGGCTGTGCAAAAAAGCCCTGCCGGCCTACAGTGGTGAAGAGGCCCTGCGCGTCCTTGAGCAGCACCGCATTGCCATCGCCTTGGTTGACATTCGCCTGCCGGGCCTCAGTGGCAGCGACCTTATAAAAACTGTTAAACAGGAATATCCCAACGTAAAGGTTATCGGAATGACCAGCTACGATGATGAGGAGACGGTCCAGGAAATGCTGCTGCTCAACCTCACGGGTATATTGCTTAAACGCAGCACCAACAGCTCCGAAATCAACGCCTGCCTGAAAGCCGCACATGACGGAAAAAACTTTTTTAGCGAAGCGATACAGCAGCACATGCAAAAGCTGCAACATGCCCCAGCCAGGTCATCGCGTACCCATTTTACCAACCGTGAGCTTGAAGTGCTGAAGCTGCTAACTGAGGGGCAATCGAGTAAGCTTATTGCCGAGCACCTTAACCTCAGAGCCTCTACCATCGAAGATTACCGCAAAGGTCTGCTTAAAAAAACAAACACCAAAAGCACAGCCGGGCTGGTGGCCTTTGCGTTACGCAACGGCTTATTGTGAGTTTCTGTATCCCAGCAAAATCACCAACCCGGGTGTACGGCTTCTGATAATCAGCTCTGCCCCAATAGCCCCCGCTCTTTGTTTAATGGACTCTGTACCATACCCCTTGCCACGACCACGCTGCAACAGGCCCTGCCCGTCATCTTCAATAACCACCCACAAAGTATCTTCCCACCTGAGTGAAATAAGTAGAACAGAAGCCGTTGAATGATTTAACGAGTTTTGCGCGGCTTCCTGGATGATATAATACAGTTCACGCTTGATATACGGCTGTATAAAGAATTCATCCTGTTCATACTGTACTTTAAATTCTACTTTCCGGTGTATTATACGGCTCAACCGAGCCACCAACTCGTGTATCAGCGTACTGAATGATTGGATTTCAAACTTGGGCTGTACCAGGTCATCAATCAGGTACCGGATGTCGGCCATGATGTTTTCCAGTTCGCGGTGAAGCAACAACACTTCTTTTTTGGCACGTTCCGGTAGAGGATAATAACTCAACTGTTCAAGCCGCAAGCGAACAACGACCATGCGTTGTACAATATCGTCATGCAAATCGGCTGCTATCCGCTTTCGCTCGGCTTTCAGCAACGTATCGTTTGATTTTACTTGTTGTTGAAGTTCCGTCTCCATACGCTTACTCCGTTCCGATTCCTCAACCAGGTCTTGCTGAACCTTCCTGAGCGTCAAGGTCAATTCATTGTGCTTAGTTTGTAATCCCTTAAGGCGCTTAAAAGAATACAAGGCCTGTAAAAGCATAGCTGCAACCAGAACGGTGACCAACCCGATCATACACACTGTCGAACAAAAGTCCCGTTATCTCTTTTTAACCTTCCCTTTTTCATGAAACGCCCCTTTAAAATCAGGGTTATCTTTTCGCTTTTGCCGGTCAATTTCACGGGCCATGGCTTGTGCCTCGGCAAAAGGTGTTTCCGTAATCTCTACCGCGGAGGGCAGTCGCTTTACCGGTATCTGTTCACGGATTAGCCGTTCAATTTTTTTGATGTGGTATAACTCGGCATCGGTAACGAATGTAATGGCCGTTCCTTCATGAAAAGCGCGACCGGTACGGCCAATGCGATGGACATAATCATCGTACACCACGGGCACATCAAAATTTATAACGTGTGTTATACCGGTTACATCAATGCCCCGTGCTGTTACATCGGTTGAAACCAAAACCCGGAGATTGCCCTCCTTAAATTCATTCACTGCATTAATGCGACTGTTTTGTCCCTTGTTGGAATGGATAACCCGAACCGGGCCAAGGTCTTTTCGGTCGAGATAATGAAACACATTATCGGCAGTTTCTTTATTTCGGGTGAAGACCATCACACGGGTAAACGTTTCGCGATCGGTAAGCAGGTATTCCAGGAAATTGATTTTTGTTTTCAGGTTAGGTACGTAATAAACCTGTTGCCGTACCTGGCTGGCGGCTGTGGCCGGGGGCGTTACTTCAATACGCACCGGAAATTCCAAAAACTCAGCGGATAATTTTTCGACACGTTGATTAAACGTTGCCGAGAATAACATATTCTGCCGCTTATTCGGGATCACTTCAAATATTTTGCGAAGCTGCGGCATAAAACCCATGTCCATCATGCGGTCGGCCTCATCCAGCACCAACGTTTTTATTTGCCGGGTTGGCAATTCGCCTTTCAAATACAGTTCCATAAACCGACCAGGGGTGGCCACCAAAATATCCACTCCTTGTTTTATCGTTTCAATCTGCACTTTGGGGCCAACACCACCGTAAATCGGAACAATGCGTAAATCCGTATACTTCGCCAACTGCCTGGTATGCTCGGCAATCTGGATGGTAAGTTCTTTGGTAGGCGCCAGGATAACTGCCCGCGGATCAGTGCCCTGTGCATAGCGCACTTTCATCAACACCGGTATAACATAAGCAGCAGTTTTACCCGTACCGGTTTGTGCGATGCCAATTACTTCCTGGCCACCCATCAGCAAGGGAACACATTTTTGCTGAATCTCTGTCGGGCGGTCAAAGCCGGCATCAGCTATCGCATTCAGCAATTGCTTGTTTAATTTAAAAGCATCAAACGATAAAAGTGCTGCCATGGGCGCTTATTTTTACGGAATGAAAGGCTATGCACAACATTCACAAGGTAAGTAACGACACTAAACATAGTCATTCCAGCCGATCAATCTAAAATATTTTTAAGCAATGAAATCTACACGAATTGTCAACGCAAATATAGTCAATGAAGGCAAGGTGTTTCAGGGCGAAGTGCTGATCAACAGTGAGTACATCGAAGCCATTGGTACTGATTTATCAGGCCATCGTGCTGATGTTGTGTTGGATGCCAAGGGCCAATACTTATTTCCTGGTTTGATTGATGACCAAGTACATTTTCGGGAACCGGGCCTTACACATAAAGCTACCATCTATACCGAATCGCGTGCTGCTGTAGCCGGAGGGATTACCAGCTATATGGAAATGCCCAACACCGTTCCACCTGTGTTCACACAACAACTGCTTGAGGAAAAATACAGCATTGCTTCGCGCGATTCGTTGGCCAATTACTCCTTCTTCATGGGCACCTCAAACGATAATCTGGATGAGGTGCTGCGCACCGATGCCCGGAAAGTTTGCGGATTAAAAATTTTCATGGGCTCCTCTACCGGAAATTTATTGGTTGATGACCCGAAAACCTTAGAGAACCTGTTTTCGAAAGTGCCGTTTCTCATTGCCACGCATTGCGAAGATGAAGCCACCATTTTAAAAAACACTGCACACTTCCGTGAAAAATACGGTGAAGATATGCCGGTGAAGTATCATCCGTTTATTCGCAGTGAAGAAGCGTGCTACAAATCATCTTCATTCGCGGTTGAGCTTGCAAAAAAATTCGGAACACGGCTGCACATCCTGCACATCTCCACGGCTAAAGAAGTTTCGCTTTTTGACAACTCAATTCCCCTATCCAAAAAGAAAATCACAGCCGAAGCATGCATACATCACCTTTGGTTTAACGATGCAGATTATGAACGCCTGGGTACGCGTATAAAATGGAACCCGGCTATTAAAGCAGCTACCGATCAGCGCGGAATTCTTCAAGGACTACTCGATGGCCGAATTGATGTGATTGCTACCGACCATGCCCCGCACACACTGGAAGAGAAACAACAATCCTATTTCAAAGCGCCTTCGGGCGGGCCGCTCGTACAACACAGCTTAACAGCCCTGTTGGAGTTTTACCACCGAGGTGAAGTTTCATTGGATTGGATTGCCACAAAAACAGCGCATAATCCGGCCACTCTTTTTCAGATTGAAAAGCGGGGGTTTATACGGGAGGGCTATTTTGCTGATCTGGTGCTGGTTGACCTGAATAAGCCGTGGTGCGTAAGCCCGGAAAACATCCTGGCAAAATGCAAATGGTCTCCCTTCGAAGGGGTCACCTTTCGGTCGCAAGTCACCCACACGTTTGTATCCGGGCACTTGGCTTATGCCAACGGCCAATTTAACGAAAGCCAAAGGGGTAAAAGGCTTTCATTTGAAGGGCAATGACCTTCGTTTTGTTATTGTTTGGCAGTTGCTAAATTTGCAGTCCTTTCCCGGAAACGGGAACAAAACGGTGAATGTAGCTCAGTTGGTTAGAGCACCAGATTGTGGTTCTGGGGGTCGCGGGTTCGAGTCCCGTCTTTCACCCCTGATTTTTTAAAACCAAAGCCCCATAAGGGGCTTTATATTTTATGAGGATACGTGCTGTGAGATTTCTTCTGGTGGTTCTTCTTTTTTGCACTACCGGGTTTGCATTTGCCCAGTTTTCTTTCAATCCAACAAAACTCTCAAACGATTTGAAAATCCTTTCTTCCGATAGCCTGGAGGGAAGGAAAACCGGATCGGCTGGAAACACCAAAGCCCGGCAGTTTATTATCGATCGCCTAACACAGTTGAACTTACTTCCATTGCTCAATGGCAACTACGTTCAGCCTTTTACGGTTACCCAATCCTTCGGTCAGGTGCAGGCTGGCCAGGGCATGAACGTACTGGCTGTTATTGAAGGAAAGAAAAAAGAAACCATCGTGATCAGTGCACACTACGATCACCTGGGCATGCTGGGTGGAACCGTTTATAATGGCGCTGATGACAATGCATCGGGCACGGCAGCCTTATTGGCCATCGCTGAGCACTTCGCCAAAAACAAACCCTCACATCGTATCATCCTCGCCTTTTTCGATGCAGAAGAAATGGGGCTTCGTGGTTCGGCCTACTTTGTAAACAGTATTAACCTGCAACAGGAGCAAATTATGTTGAACATCAACATGGACATGATAAGCCGAAGTGATAACGGTGAGCTTTATGCTTGCGGCACCGCTCATTATCCACAGCTAAAACCTTTACTTGAAAAGGTAAAGGTGCCCGAGCACATTTCATTACGTTTCGGCCATGACCAACCTGGTTCCGGCAGGAACGATTGGACCGGCCAGTCGGATCACATGAATTTCCACAGGATGAAAATTCCTTTTATTTATTTCGGTGTTGAGGATCATCCCGACTATCACAGGCCAACCGATGATTTTGAAAAAGTAAACCAATCGTTTTATCATCGAAGTGTGGAGGTAATCATTCGTGCAATACGCTCGTTTGACAATGGGCTTTAGTGCACCATTGTTTACTTACCGCAATCTGAATTTTCTGCTTTTGCTTTTAACCTTCGTGAGGTTTTTAACCCCGAATATTTTTCATAAGTTTAGTT
The DNA here is from genome assembly GCA_025808415.1 of Cyclobacteriaceae bacterium. Classification (NCBI taxonomy): domain Bacteria; kingdom Pseudomonadati; phylum Bacteroidota; class Cytophagia; order Cytophagales; family Cyclobacteriaceae; species Cyclobacteriaceae bacterium. The sequence goes on along the minus strand of CP075525.1, from coordinate 461,744 downwards.
CATGATCTCCTGGGCAGAATTTAAAACCTATTCACTTGATCAAAAGATTACGACACTCTATGAACGTGGAACTTTTGTGATGGCTATCCGCTATTACAATTACAAGGTGAACCTATATTTGTTAGGTCATCATTACGTGGAAGTGTTCGTTAATCACAAACACTCAAGCATTGAAAAAATTGCCCCGCTTGATGCAGCACATTCGCGCATGAAGTTTTATTATGATCAGATAAAACTACCCCGCTTTTAAGCATAAAAAAACCTTCCTGATCGGGAAGGTTTTTTTAATGATGACTATTGAAGTTTTTAAGCTGTTGCTGCTGTTTCTTCAAATTTGGTCGAAGCTTTCAGTGTAACGGTCTTCTTGGCTTTGTAGCCACAGTAGCCACACGTATAATGCTTCAGCAATTCGCCTTCTTCCGTTGCGGTAGGCGTCTTTAATATCTCTTCTTTTACTACCTTAAAAGTCTGGTAATTGCATTCAGGGCACTCGAGTGCATGTAAGTGACCGGCATATTTCTCAATCTTAATGTATCCACTCTCTTCATCTTTCCACACATCGTAGTCCGTTGAGAAGATGTTCTCTTCCGCCTGCATACCCTCATCCAGGTAAGCATCTTCTTCTTCTTCACTCAATAACTTCATAGCACGGCCGGTTTTAGGGGAAATCCGTGGCTTGTAGCGCAGTACTTTGAGGCGCTTTTCAATATAAAAAGGGTAATAGAATTTGAGCAGGTTTTGCACAATAAGTGCAGCGATGAGGCCCATGGAAACGGTAGTAAACACCCGCACAAAAATGAGTATTGCATTAAGCTCTTCTATATTAGCATTGGCGTAAAAGCAGCAGCCAACAATCAAAATAACGGATGCAATCCACAACAGCTTAATTTCGTTTCGGCTAATGTAATCGTACTTTTCCTTTGGATCGCTTGTCGTTGCCAACTTCACCAGAAGCCACAGAACAATCAAAACCGCCAGTGCCCAACAGCCGTAGGCGATGTATTCGGCCATCCTGTTCCAAGGTTCATATTGCGCAATTATGGGTTCCATACTATGGGTTTGGGTTTTAAGGGTTATTAAGCAAATATAAAATCCTGAATTCTTTTAACCTAACTTACGTAAGTGCTATTTAAAAATTGGCTGCTCAATTTAGCACACTTTTCCCTAAAAAATCAAATAAACACACCAATTAGTATCCTTTTCCAACCTATGGATGGCCTGCTAATGGTCGAACGAACGATAGTATAGCGGTTGCTGTATCGTTGGTTTGTTCCAACATGGCCATATGTGCCGACTTTTCGAGCACAACAATTTGTGCCTTTACGGCTTGACGGGCTTGGGTTTCTATTGATTCAACCGGGATGAGCGAGTCATATTTGCCGGCCACAAAAAGTACTGGCTTGGTATAAGACTTTAGAACATGATTCCGGTCAGGCCGGTCCCGCATGGCGGCCGTGTACGATATTAAAGTAGATAGCGGGGTACCTAAAGCAAACTCTACTGTTCCGGCTATTGCAGGATTGGCCTGATCGGCAAACAAAGGCGGGATAAAAGATTGGACAAAGGCCGCTACGCCATTTTCTTTCACAAAGTCGATAACCCTATTGCGGGCAACCCTGCGTTCGGGCAGATCGGCATTGGCTGTGGAGTGAAGAAGTCCTATTCCACTAAAAATGTCGGGTCTTTTTTCCGCCATGGCCAGCATAACATAGCCGCCTAAACTATGCCCTAACACCATGCATGCTTCAAGCTTCCGATCATTCGAAATGAAGTCCAGCACAACATCGGCCACATCATCAATGCTGTGTGAAGCAGGCAAGCCTTTGCTTTTGCCAAACCCGGGAAGGTCAATTGTAATTACCCTGAATTCCTTACTTAATTGGGGGATTAATGAATCCCAAATGTGAAGGTTCTCACAAAAACCATGAAGCAAAACAATGGTAAACCCATTACCCTTCTCAGTGTAATGAATTGCAGCCACAGGTATTACCTTGTTTTAAGAACAGGTTCTAACAAGCTGATAACACATGTCTGTATATGGCCGGCATCAAAACCACAATCACGGTGCAACTCATATTGCTCACCGTGTTCAATAACAGCGTCAGGGATACCAAGGCGTTTTACTTCTGCCTGGTAATTGTGATCGGCCATAAATTCAAGTACAGCACTTCCAAATCCGCCCTGAATACAACCATCTTCAACGGTTATTACTTTGCGGTAGTTGGTAAACACTTCGTGCAGCAGTTGTACATCCAATGGTTTTACAAAGCGCATATCAAAATGGCCAATACTAATGCCTTGTTTTTCAAGCCTATCGCATGCCTCAACAGCGTAATTGCCAATATGACCAATGGTGAGGATTGCTATGTCGGAACCATCACGCAACTTTCTGCCTTTTCCTATTTCTAACCTTTCAAACGGTGTCCTCCACTCAGGCATGACACCCTGCCCGCGCGGGTATCGGATGGAGAAAGCCTTTTCGGTGCGGGGTAATGAAGCTGTGTACATGAGGTTACGAAGCTCCTGCTCGTTCATAGGTGCCGACACAATCATGTTTGGCAGGCAACGGAAATAGGCAATGTCATAAGCGCCATGGTGTGTAGGGCCATCGGCCCCGGCAAAACCGGCACGGTCCAGGCAAAAGTTTACCGGAAGGTTTTGGATGCACACATCGTGCACGACCTGGTCGTAAGCGCGTTGCATGAACGAACTGTAAATATTACAGAAAGGAATTATGCCTTGCGTGGCCAGGCCGGCTGAAAATGTTACGGCATGTTGTTCGGCAATACCTACATCAAAAGCACGGTCGGGCATTTCCTTCATCATAATATTCATGGAAGAACCGGACGGCATAGCGGGTGTAATACCTACTATTTTATCGTTTTGCTTTGCTAACTCCACCAAGGTATGGCCGAATACATCCTGATACTTTGGGGGCTGGGGTTTATCATGGACTTTTTTGTGAATCTCACCCGTGATTTTATCGAACGTTCCGGGCGCGTGCCAGGTGGTGGCGTTTCCTTTCTCGGCCGGTCCATAGCCTTTGCCCTTTACGGTTACGCAGTGCAAAATCTTAGGGCCTTTTATATCGCGCAAATCGTTCAGTACATGTACAAGATGGTTAACATCGTGCCCATCAATTGGGCCAAAGTAGCGCAGGTTTAACGATTCGAATAAATTACTTTGACTGAGAAGGGTTGATTTAATTCCATTTTCAACTTTCGATACAATTTCCTGCGCGCTCTTACCGAATGTGGAGAGCTTGCCGAGCAAATTCCACACGTCATCCTTTAATTTATTGTAAGTATGTGAGGTGGTTATATCGGTCAGGTAATCTTTTAATGCCCCAACATTCGGATCGATAGACATGCAGTTATCGTTGAGGATAATTAACAGGTTGGTATCAGAAACGCCTGCGTTGTTAAGGCCTTCAAAAGCCATACCGCCCGTCATGGCTCCATCGCCAATTACCGCTATATGTTGCTTATCATTTAGCTTGAGGTATTTTGAAGCTGCAGCCATGCCCAACGCGGCAGATACTGAAGTGGAGGAGTGCCCAACCCCAAATGTATCGTATATGCTTTCGCTGCGTTTAGGAAAACCGGAGATGCCCCCATACAACCGGTTTGTATGGAAAACATTCTTTCTGCCGGTAAGTATTTTATGCCCGTAAGCCTGGTGGCCAACATCCCACACGAGCTGATCGACCGGTGTATTGAACACGTAATGCAAAGCAACCGTCAATTCCACCACACCCAGGCTGGCACCAAAGTGGCCGCCATATACCGAAACATTATCGACAATAAAGTGCCTTAATTCATCGCAAAGCTGGACCAGTTGTGCCTGATCAAGTTTTTTAACGTCATCGGGGCTGTTGATTTTAGCCAGTAGAGGGCCGGGGGTAATAAGCATAGGTATCTTGGGTATGGGCTTATAACACAGTAACTATTTATTATGTTTAACAGGGTCATTTCTAACCCATTAGGCCATAAAAGTACATATTTCACGCGTTCGGATGTGAATTAATTCTCCAGTACCTCATTTTAACCCATCCATATCAATAATTGGGATAAATTTGCGCCTCTTATGGATACAGCAACACGCGATAATTTTGAGGTAAGGCTCCCCCTTTTTGAAGGCCCTTTTGATCTTTTGCTCTTTTTCATTGAGCGGGACGAACTGGATATCTATGATATCCCTATCGCCAAAATCACGAACGATTTCCTGGATTACCTTCACCATTTGGATACCCTTAACGTAGATGTTGCCAGTGAATTCATATTGGTAGCGGCTACGCTTATGCGCATCAAGTCAAAAATGCTTTTACCAAGGCCGCAGGTTGATGAACAAGGCAACGAAATTGATCCCCGCGAAGAGTTGGTGAAACACTTGCTGGAGTACAAAAAATATAAATCGGTGATCGACAGTTTCCACAAAATGGAGGAAACCGAGTTGATGAAAGAGAAGCGCGGCAACCTGATGAAGGAACTAAAAGCGCTTGCCGAAAGCAGCAACGTTGAAGCGGAACTTCAAGATGTTGATTTGTTTAAACTGATGACTGTTTTTGAAAAAGTGCTGAAGCGCTTTGAGGCTGAAAAGAATAAACCCGTACATCAGGTTATTCAATATCCATACACCATCGAAGAACAAAAAAATTACTTGCTCAATGAAGTAGCCACAAAAGAGCGTGTGTCCTTCCTGGATATTGTGGAGACTTATAAAACGCGTATCGCACTAATTTTTAACTTCTTGTCGATACTTGAATTATTGGCCGTAGGTCAGTTAGGGATACAGGTAGGCGAAGGATACAATAATTTCTGGCTTACCAAGGCAGGGGAGATTCAGGCTACTGCCTGATTATTTTTTTGTTGGCCTCGCTTCGTACTGGTCAACCAAACCACCGGTTAGCCGTATCAGATCGGTTTTGCTGGCCAGCACACTGAAAATAGCCTGATAATTTTCAAGCGCTGAATTTTGGTAGGCTTCCTGAACAATGCGCAAGTCAATGGCGCTTAACGCCCCGTTTTTGTAGCGCTCGTTTCCCAGTTCCAGGTTAAGCTCGGCTGCCTTAAGTTTTATATTGGCAATATTGGCCACCTGCCTCAGCAGGTTGTACTGATCAAAAGTTATCAGCAAATCGTTTTTGAGGGAAAGTTTTAATTGATCAATATCAAGTTGTGCTATTTTCTCCCGCACCTGGGCATTTTCGATGTTGCGTTTTATCTGGCCTCCGTTAAAAAGCGTGTACCGCATGGTGAAGTTGCCATAGGCACCGTAGGAATATCCATCATTGGTTTGGTTAACCAATATCCTGGAGGGCACCGTGTTCGTTACAGGAGAGTTGACGTCTCCATTTAAATAACCCACTACGTTAGTAACATCCGGGCCGGTATTGGAACCAAAGTTTGCATTCAATCGATCCAGTGATCCGTTAGCCCCCACGTTTAATGTGATGGTCGGGTACCTGTCAGAGAGTGCCGCACGTGTAGCTAACCGCAGTAACTCCTGGTTGATGAACTGGTTGCGCAGGTTGGTATTGGTAGATGACATTTTTCGTTGCAAGTCATCAAACTGGTACGCCTCATCAAGAAACTCCAGTGAATCGGTAAGCTCATAGGCCGTTTCCAGGTCTTCGTTTAGCACCAGGTTAAGGTTGCGCAGGGTATTCTTGTAGGTTAGTTCCTGCAGCAGGTAATTCGTGGAGTCGGTGAGGTAATCATTTTGTGCCTGCAATACATCAAATGTAATAGCTCCGCCCAATTCCTTCCGAAGTTTCACATAATCGAAGCGCTCGCGCGAGAAATCCATAACACGCTTTCGCAGTACGGTACGTTCCCGCTCCATCAGCGCCTGGTAATACCCTAGTATAATCGATTGTATAGTGCCTTCTATAACCAAGGTGGCATTGCCATAACTCAACGCTTCCAGTTGCTCCAACCTGCGTTTTGACACACGAATGAAAAAACCATCAAACAGCACAAACTGCACATCCAGTTGGCCGATAAGGTTATCCGATATGTTTTGCCCGGGCACTGCAAAGGGGTTGGCCGGTTGGCGATACGTAATGTTATTATTCTGATTAGCATTTAAGTTCACTAACGGCAGCATACCCGCCATGCCGATGGTGTTATTGCCGGTAGCAATGTCTATCTCCAGTTTTTGAATCTGAACATCAAAGTTTTTCTGCAACCCGATTTCGATGGCGCGCGCCAGGCTTAACGGTTGCTGCGCGTATAAAAAGTATGGTCCAACAATTAAAAAAAATAGTACTACAAAATTCCTCATATCTACTGTTGGGTGGCTGTTCCAAATTGTTTGCTGCTGAAATATGAATAAATGGCCGGAATAACATAAAGCGTGAGCACCGTGGCAAACAACAATCCCCCGATAACGGCAATGCCCATCGATACGCGGCTTTCCGAGCCCGCACCAAGTGCCAACGCAATGGGCAAGATGCCCAGAATGGTTGACATGCTCGTCATGATAATAGGCCTGAAGCGCGATTCGGCAGCATCAATTACGGCATCAAGCTTTTGCATACCTTGTTCTTTGCGTTGGTTCGCGAATTCAACAATCAAAATCCCATTCTTTGTCACCAATCCAATCAGCATAATAATACCGATCTGGCTGAACACATTCAGGGTTTGATCGAAATACCAAAGTGAAAGCAGGGCCCCGGCCAACGCCAAGGGTACGGTAAACATAATGATGAACGGATCGCGGAAGCTTTCGAACTGGCCTGCCAACACCAGGTAAATAATGGCCAACGCAATTAAAAATGCCTGGTAAATGGTAGATGAGCTTTCTGCAAATTCGCGCGAGGTACCGTCAAGACTTGTGCTGTAGGATTCATCCAGAACTTCCCTGGCAATCCGCCTCATTTCCTCAATGCCTTCACCCAACGAAACACCGGTTGCTAACTGTGCGCTTACCTTTGCCGATGAGTAACGGTTAAACCGGTAGAGCTGAGGGGGGCTGCTTTGTTCACTCATAGTAACCAGGTTATCCAATTGGATAAGTTCCCCGCGCCTGTTTTTTACATACAGCGTTTTCAAGTCAAGTGGTTCGTTCCTGTTTTGCCGTTCTACCTGGCCAATGATCTGGTACTGTTTACCATCCATAATAAAGTTTCCGAACCTTGATCCGCTCAAGCCCAGTTGCAAGGTTTGGGCAATATCAAAAACATTTACGCCCAGGCTTCGGGCCTTATCGCGGTTAATGGAGACATTGATCTCCGGCTTATTGAATTTCAAATCAAGATCGACAAAGGTAAATTTCGGGCTGGCGGATGCTTTTGATACAAACTCAGGCAGCACTTCCTTCAATTGCTCAAGCTCAGGTGCCTGTATTACAAACTGCACGGGCAACCCCCCGCGCCTGTCGCCTATAGTTTGTGCCTGAGTTACGAATGTACGCACACCCGTCATGCTGCGCATCTTTTTGGTAACATCATCCACAACTTGTTGTTGGGTACGTGTGCGCTCGTGCGCATCGCTTAACATCACGCGAACAAAACCCGAGTTAACTCCCCCTCCTGCAAAACCCGGGGCTGTAACACTTATAGTGCCGCGTCTTTCGGGTATCCAACCGCTGTTTACAGAATCCGTAATTGCGTAAACATACCGATCCATATATTCATAGGTAGCGCCTTCAGGGGCTTGCATCTGCATCCTGAATTCACCACGGTCCTCCATAGGGGCTAATTCGGTTGGTAGTTTGGCGCCCAGCAAGTAAATCAATCCTGCGGCCAAAAAAACAATAAGAAACCCGATCCAACGGATTTTCATAAAACCATGAAGCGAGGAAGCGTACCGGGTAGTAAGCCAATTGAAAAAAGGTTCGGTTTTGCGGTAAAGCCAAGGTTGTTCTTTTCTTCTTTTCAGGATACGTGAACACATCATGGGCGTGAGCGAAAGTGAAACAAATGATGAAATCACCACAGCGCCCGCCACCACTAAACCAAATTCGCGGAAAAGTTTACCGGTAAGCCCTTGTAAAAAGATAACCGGTAAAAACACCGCTACCACGGCTACGGTAGTTGAGATCACGGCAAAATAAATTTCGGTTGAACCACGACTGGCAGCTTGTTGGGGTTCCTCGCCCTCTTCAATTTTTGTGTAGATATTTTCCAACACTACAATGGCATCATCAACCACCAAGCCTATGGCTAATACTATACCTAACAGGGTTAACACATTGATGGTAAAACCCAGCAGGTACATCAGGAAGAACGTACCGATAAGGGAAATGGGTATGGTTACTACAGGTATTAAGGTTGTGCGCCAATCGCGCAGGAAGATAAAAATAATGGATAGTACCAGCACAAATGCAATGATGATCGTTTCCTGCACTTCGCGGATGGAAGCCCTGATATACTGGGTTGAGTCGTAGCTAAGCAGCACTTCCACATCGGGTGGAAGGTCACGCTTGATTTGTTCCAATCGCTTATAAAGCCTGTCGGCAATATCAATGTTATTGGCACCCGGTTGTGCAACAATGGCCAGGGCCACACTGGGAATGCCATCCCTTCGCAAAATTGTACGATCATTTTCTGCACCCAGTTTAGCATAACCCACATCGTTGAATCGCACCACATTGTCACCTTGTTCTTTAATAATGAGGTTGTTGAAATCATCTTCGGTAACCAGCCTGCCTACGGTGCGAACGGTTAGTTCGGTTGATTCGCCTTCTACCCGGCCAGAAGGTAGTTCAACATTTTCGCGGTTCAAGGCCTGCAATACATCCGAAGGTGCCAGTTGTAGCGAGGCCAGCTTAATGGGATCCATCCACAACCGCATGGAATACCTGCGTTGACCCCAAATGTTTACTACACTTACGCCCGGAATAGTCTGTAAGCGTTCTTTAAAATAAATTTCTGCAATGCGCGAAAGCTCAAGCAAATCGCGCTTATCGCTTACCACCGAAAAGAAAATGATCGGACTGGAGTCGGCATCCGCTTTCGAAACTACAGGCGGGTCCACATCGGGGGGTAGGTTTCTTATGGCACCCGAAACTTTATCGCGTACATCGTTGGCGGCAGCCTCCAGGTCAACACCTAATTCAAATTCAACAGTAATATTACTGCGGCCTTCACGGCTTGATGAGGTTATGGTTCGGATACCGGAAATTCCATTAATGGCATCTTCCAGTGGCTCGGTAATTTGTGACTCAATAATATCAGCATTGGCGCCAACGTAATTGGTCGATACGGAAATAACCGGAGGATCCACACTGGGAAATTCACGAACGCCCAGGTAGGTAAAACCAATTATACCAAACAGCACGATCACCAGCGACATCACAATCGCCAGGACCGGTCTCTTAATACTTACATTTGATAACCCTGCCATTTCCTTTTAGTTTTTTACTCCACCCTTCTCAAACGTGTTACCGACACCGGCAAACCATTGCGCATTTGTAAAATACCCGTAGTTATTATGGTGTCGCCTTTTGCGAGGCCGTTTATTATCTCAACATTTTTATCGGTACGTAACCCAATCTCTACCTTTGCTTCTGTAGCTACTCCGTTTTTCGCCTTAAATACTTTATGCCCGTTCAGTTCAGGGACAATCGCCTCGGAAGGCACAAGCAATGCGTTGTCAATGGTTTGAAGGATTAATTCAACGCGAACAAATTGGCCGGGTAACAATAGGTTGCCGGTGTTATCGGCCAAAGCCCTAACCCTTAACGTTCGTGTGCTCGCATCAATTTGCGGCTCAATGGCATAAACTTCTCCTTCCAATACGCGCGAATCGTTCTCAATGGTGAAGAAGATTTTTTTACCTGCCTTAACCTGCGTACTGTAACGGCCCGGAACAGCAAATTCTATTTTTGCAGGACTTAAGTTATACAGGGTAGCAATTGTTGTGTTTGAGTTAATGTAGGCTCCCTCACTTACAAAGCGAAGGCCTATGGTACCATTAAAAGGCGCCCGTATTTTAGTTTTGGCCAATTGAGCCTCGAGCAATTTAATATCAGCTGTAGTGGTGTTTAGGCGGTTCAGCGCATTGTCGTACTCTTCCTGGCTTATCGCGTCTTTCTCCAGCAGTTTGCGTTGCCTGAATTCATTGTCCTCGTTGAGTTTAAGGTTGTATTTCTGTTTTACCAGTTGGGCGTCCAGTTCGTCATCGTTGATCTCAATCAACAAGTCGCCTTTGTTTACTTGCTTTCCTTCCCTAAAAAAGATGCCTGATATTTTACCGGCAACCTCGCTCCTGATTTCTAAAGACTCGTTCGGTAAAACAGAACCTGTTATAATCAATTTGTTATCCAACCGTTCAGGTGCTAACAATATACCCTCTACCGGCAGCTTTGCCTGGTTAGCGGCTGATGGATTTCCTGCAGTGATGGGTGCATCCGACTCAGAACTAAATAAATTTAGTTTGGGCAGCGCCAACAGAAACAGAATAACGACTACAATTACACCTGTAAAAATTTTCTTTTTCATACTCTGCAAAAATATTCTTGCCGCTTAGTTGTTTATGCCTTGCGTAAATAGCTGGTGTAGTTTAAGCACCTGGGGGAGAACCATTTGGCTATTATCGTTCATGACAACAAAATCAGCATGCGCCAGTTTTAGTTCGGCATCCATCTGGTTTTTGATTATCCCTTTTATATCCTGTTCGCTGCGATGAGGGTCGCGCTGCTTTACACGTGCCACACGAACAGCTTCCGGGGCATGAACAACAATTACTTTGTCCAGTGCTTTATAGGATCCTGACTCGTAAAGCAACGCAGCCTCTTTCAGCACATACGCATGCTCCCGTTGCTTATCCAACCATTTTAAATAATCCTCTCCAACACGCGGATGCACCAACTTGTTTAAAACTTCCAGCCGTTCTGGGTTATTGAAAACCGTGCCTGCCAGGTAGTTCCTGTTCAAACTTCCATCCGCATGGTACGACAAACCTCCGAATTCTTTTTTGATCTGCATGACCAATATTCCATCGGTGGTCATAACCGATTTCGCTCGGCTGTCTGCATCATAAACGGGTACGCCCAGGCAAGCAAACATTCGGCACACCAGGCTTTTGCCTGAGCCAATACCCCCTGTAATGCCTATTTGTAGTGGCCTTTTCATAAAGGGTCAATAACTTATGTGAAGTGTATCGATGCTGACCAGATTCGCAAACTTGCTAAGCCCATTGAGGCGGGGTATAATTTTATGATGGCCCTTACCCAGCCCGGCCAAGTCCACAACAGCAGTAACCTGTTGGTCAATTGTATTTAAACTTGCGGGCAGTTGGTAGGTAAAGTGAACTTCTTTTACCTGTATAAAAGGCTTGAGTTCTTTGGGAAGGTTTATGACCTGAAGAGCAGTTGTATCTGACACCTGAATCAACCGGTCTGCTAAAAGGCTCACCATAACAACAGGTGGGTTAGCGGTAATTAATTCGCTGCTTAACTCAACTTCAATCCGATCGCTAAAGGGCTTATCGATATTCCGGGGCAATGATAAAGCAATAGCACCCGGTAAAGCATTTACCAGGCTTTGCGGCCCCTCCAGCCAAACCGAGTCGGGTTCAATGCGCACCTCACTGGCCAGGCCAAAATCCTTTTTGATAAATTGCTCAACCTGTTCAACCGTTAACGAAACTTTGCGCTTCACCTTCGGGTCAATGTTTAGGTGAATCGTATCGGTTAGCACAAAATTTATCTGGATGCCTTCCAGTTGCGTTGAAAGAAGCGGGGGCAGCGAAGCACCAACAATCTTTTTTACCTCGGCTGGGTTTTCAAGGGGTATGCGCAGTGGCGTAACTTTTAAACCCGAACTTTTTCGAAAAAGATCCCAGCCTAAACCGCTTACATTGAGCCTGACCTGATCGGGCAAGGCTTTAACCGGAATATAAGCCTCCTCATCATACTCAAAGGCCAGGGGAAAATTTATGTTGGCCGAGTAGCTTTTATTGAGTGCATTGAATATCCAAAAAACAGCTGCCGCAAATACACATAGTAATACTGCCTTCCAATTGCGGTTGTTGAAGCGAAGAAAGTTAAATATCGAGTTAATAAAACTCATGGCAAGCGGCAGCGGGTTGGTTCATGCTCACGCACCTTTATTGGCGGCTTTGGTGGCCTCCATAGAAATCGCAGACTTGTTGAACCGTATCCTTCCTCCTTTTTCTATTTCTAAAATAAATGTATCGTTTTCCAGTTCAGCAACACGGCCATGCGCCCCGCCAATGGTAACCACGTAATCACCTTTCTGGATTTCATCGGTGAATTTTTTCTGGTCTTTTGCCTTCTTCTGCTGCGGGCGGATCATGAAAAAATAAAAGATCACGATCATGAGGCCCATCATAATGTAAAAACTATAATTACTGCCTTGTGCTTGTGCCTGTAAGAGAATTGTATGGATCATAATTTTTAAAAATTGAATGTCAAAGTTAGGGTTAAAAACAAGCATCCCAAACCCTTGCGGGTTTGGGATGCCGTTGTAGTGTTTTGTAGTTATTTTATTTCGCTGGGCCTTGCGATTCGGCTTTTGGTGTAACCATAGCTTTAAAGCTAAGCACGGTTGACTTCGGCCAGGTGTTAGCTGTTACCGTTACGGTTTTATGCTGCATGTTAGGCTTTCCGTTGCTGTCAAATTCCGCTTTTACAAAGCCCTGGCCACCTACTGGTATCGGCTCTTTTGACCACTCCGGAACTGTACAGCCGCACGAAGGCTGTGCATTCTGGATGATGAGCGGAGCCTCGCCAACGTTCTTGAATTTATAGGTGTAAGTTACTTTTGTTCCTTCCTGTATGGTACCGAAATCGTGGTCAATTTTTTCAAACTGAATGACCGGTAGCGGGCCTTCAGGTTTTGTTTCTGGCTCCTGCGCAACAGGGTTATCGGTTGGGGTTACAGAAACGGGCGACCGTTTGTTGCCCTCCAACTCAGAAAGCCTGGCTTCCAACGCGGCAATTTTCTTCTCGGCATCCTTGTCTTTACATGCGGTAAAGAGCACGGCAATCAAACCCATTATCCAAATACTTTTTCTCATTAACATAATTGTTCGCATTTAACTGTTATTTATTCTTACCCTTAATCTGATCTAAAAGTTCATCAACATCTTCCAAAAGTTTTTCAGCCTTTACTTTGGCATCATCCACCACTTTTTGTCCCATAGACTTCGCTTCCGATGTAAGCGGGGTTTCCTTTCCGTCCACAAAATCGTTGATCAACCGCTGCAACATGTCTTTATATTTCTCCAACTGAAAAGACAGTTTCTGACGGGTGTGTTCACCTTTGTCGGGGGCATACAAAATGCCCAAAATAGCCCCGGCTGCAGCGCCAGCCAGAAAAGCTATTAATGTATTTCCACTCTTTTTGCTCATAGAACCTCAAATTTGACCAGTATTTTCTTTAAACCAATAACAAATGGGGCAAATGGCCAAAAAACCACTCAAAAATACTATTCGCAAAGGTTTAGTAACAGACAAACAGCCTGAAAATTGAACTGTTAACGGGTTTTTAACAATTACTTGTTGTCCATTAGCCCCCTGCCGCTTTTCTTGATTCCACCCTGGGTTTTCAATTCTTTCGAAATAACATCCAGTATGCCATTAACAAACTGGCGGCTTTTTGGCGTGCTGTAGTTTTTAGCCAGTTCAATGTATTCATTAATGGTAACTTTTACAGGAATACTGGGGAAGCTGATCAGTTCGGTGATAGCCATTTCCAGGATAACCCTGTCGGTTAAAGGCAAGCGTTCAACCTCCCAGTTGCGGGTATTGTCGGCAATTAGTTTATGGTGTTCGGCTTTCAGTTCTATTGATCCTGTAAACAACTGTTCAATAAAATGAAGGTCATCTTCCCAGTTGAGCGAAAGTTGATGGAGTTGCAGGGCTTCACCGGATTTTGGGTCGTATGATTTTACCGTTTTCTCAACCATGCCTTTCACGATGTCGCGATCTTCGGCCCAGTGCAAAATCTCTTCTTCGAAAAAGTCATTGATAATGGTTTTGCCCAACACAATTCTTCGGAAGAAATGATTGATCAGTTTTTTTTGATCTTCCTGCGATGGGTTTTTCTTGTCCAGGTAGGCCATGTACTCATGGTCTTGCTTTACCACATCGCGCAACCATAGCCGTACACGCTCAAAATTCTTTTCCCAGGAAACATTCAGCCTGAGTGATTCCTTTTTGAGTTCATTGCTTTTTTGAAAAGCCTCTATCCATTGGTTGTTTATGAAGTTGCCATGATTGATTTTTTTATCGGCCTTGGCCGCATCAGCCGTGGAAACGGCCAGCATTAAAACGGATATGTACTGCCTGTAAATTTTTTCAACATCTTGCGAGAGGCTTTTTTTGAATGCGGTAGCATCTTTACGCACAGCTTTTTCATAGTGTGCCAATGCGGCTTTTACAACCGATACTATTTTTTCATCATCGTTGGCAAGTGGGGCATTCTTCTCAAATACTTTATCTAATAGTTTTATGGCCTCTTTTCGCTGGCGGGTTAACTCCTTTTTATCTTGAACCTCCATGGAATTGAGATCAGGCTCGAATGCACGTTCTACTTCATCCTTGCACAGGAGGTAATTGGCTTCTTTGCCTTGGTGAAAGGCAAAGAGGCTTTGCATGACTTTTATGCGGAGGCTTCTGCGGTTAAGCATGTTTCAAAGAACGGGTAAAAATAGAATAAAAAAGTCGTCTGCTAAGGTAATAACAGACGACTTTACAAAATAACTTATGAATTACCGGGGTATTCTCACCCGTCCTACTTCTTCAATGCGCTTTTCGGCAAGTTTAATGGCTGCTTCCTGCGTGTTGATTTTCTCTTTTTCTGCGTAGTTGATAATATTCAAGCAGGTTGTGTAAATGCCTTCTGCCTGCTCAAACACTCTGGCGCGGTTGTAGTTACCCAGGTATTCGTTGTAAACATTGATTAGTCCGCCAGCATTAATTAAGAAATCCGGTGCATAGGTAATGCCGCGGTCAATCAGCATATAGCCATGCTTTACTTCATCCTTCAACTGGTTGTTGGCTGCACCCGCTACAATACTGCATTTTAAGCGCGGGATGGTGTTATCATTCAAGGTAGCGCCCAGTGCACACGGGGCGTAAATATCCACGTCCAGATCGTACACGGCATCCATAGGCACGGCTTTCACACCAAACTTTTGTGCCAATGCTTTTACTTTTTCGTCAGAAATATCTGTGATATAGACCTGTGCATTTTCTTTCGCCAAATGCTCAACGAGGTTCATACCTACCTGGCCCACACCCTGCACCACAACTTTTTTGTTCGCCAGGCTATCGCTTCCAAAAACTCGCTTTGCAGCAGCCTTCATGCCCACAAATGTTCCGTAGGCCGTAACCGGTGAAGGGTCACCGCCTCCGCCCATGGATTCAGGTAAGCCTGTAACATGTTTTGTTTCCATGCTGATGAATTCCATATCAGCTGTTTTCATGTTTACGTCCTCGGCCGTGATGTACTTACCACTCAGGCTGTTCACAAATTTTCCAAAGCGCCTCATAAAGGCTTCTGTCTTCATGGTTTTGGCATCGCCAATAATTACCGCTTTGCCACCACCCAGGTTCAACCCACTGATGGATGCTTTAAACGTCATGCCGCGTGATAGGCGTAGCACATCGGTTAATGCTTCCTGTTCATTAGCGTAATTCCACATGCGTGTGCCGCCCAATGCAGGACCTAATGTTGTGTTGTGAATGGCAATGATCGACTTAAGCCCTGTTGCTTCGTCATAACAAAATACAACCTGCTCGTGCCCCATTTGAGCCACCGTACCAAACAGTCCGGCTTGCTCTACTTTCTCTAGTTCTTTGATCTCCATCAGATTTGTTTTAGTGATGATTGTGCTACTTTTACAAGCCGCATCTTGCGGCAAAAACTCCTCTTGAAAACGATACAAAGGTACCTGTTTTTACCTTCATTTCAACGAACTCAAACGTTTGCATGAACTTAAAAAGCTTTATTTCGTTTTAAGAAGGGTTCACCAAATTTTATAGCATGAAGGAACTCAAATACCTCAATAAATATTTACTGAAATACAAGCGGCTAATCCTGTTGGGAACGCTGTTCGTAATTATCTCCAACGCTTTTCAAATTATTCCGGCACAACTGGTCAGGCACTCGATAAACCTGGTCACTGACAACATTAGTATCTATCGGGCATTTGAAGGGTTAACCTTGCAGCAGGATTTTTTCAAGGTATTTGCTTTTGGTATCCTGCTCTATGCAGGCTTGATTTTACTCATGGCATTTCTACGTGGATTTTTTCTATACCTCGTCAGGCAAACGCTCATCGTTATGTCCCGGCATGTGGAGTTTGATCTGAAAAATGAAATCTTCCAACATTACCAGGCGTTGCCGTTAAGTTTTTATCGCAGGAACAATACAGGCGATTTGATGAACCGTATCTCGGAAGATGTGAGCCGGGTAAGGATGTACCTGGGCCCAGCCATCATGTACGGGTTGCAATTGATTACGCTGTTCATGATGCTTATACCGGTAATGTTCAGCATCAGCACTACCCTTACCCTGTATGCGCTTATTCCATTGCCCCTGCTTTCTATCAGCATTTATTTCGTTAACAACATTATTGAAAGACGCTCCGAACAAATACAAAAGAGTCAGTCACGCCTTTCTACTTTTGTTCAGGAAGCCTTTAGCGGCATTCGTGTTTTAAAATCATTTAACCGCGAAAATGAATCGCTGCGAAAATTCGAACTGGAAAGCGATGAGTATAAAAGGCAATCGCTTAAGCTAACTAAAGTTCAATCGTTGTTCTTCCCGCTTATTATGGGGCTTATTGGCTTGAGCACGATATTAACCATTTATGCCGGCAGCACCGAGGTGATCAATGGCAACTTGTCGTTCGGTAACATTGCTGAATTTATTATTTACGTAAACTTGTTAACCTGGCCGGTAACTTCCCTGGGGTATACCAGCAGCCTTGTACACCGTGCCGAAGCTTCACAAAAAAGGATCAATGAATTTTTGAAAACACAACCTACTATTGTATCTGAGAAAAACCTTGAAAAAGAAATTCAAGGTAAAATTGAGTTCAGGAATGTTACCTTCATTTACCCCGATACAGGCATTACAGCCTTGAAAAATATTTCCTTTACGGTAAACCCGGGCGAATCATTGGCCATCATCGGCACAACCGGATCAGGAAAAAGTACCGTGTCGGCATTGGCTGCCCGTTTATACGATGTTCGCGAAGGGGAAATATTGATTGATGACATTCCTATTTCGCATTACAGTTTACATGCCTTGCGCAAACAAATCGGCTACGTGCCCCAGGATGTATTCCTGTTCAGCGACACCATTTCCAATAATATTTCTTTTGGGCTGGAAGAACCCAAGGAAGAAAAAATTTACCAGGCCGCCCGAGATGCTGATGTGTTCACCAACATTATGGCCTTTCCGCAAGGTTTTAACACCCGTGTTGGCGAGCGGGGCATTACGCTTTCAGGCGGGCAAAAACAACGGGTGTCAATTGCGCGCGCCATTGTTCACGATCCGAAAATTTTAATGCTGGATGATGCCCTTTCGGCTGTGGATACAAAGACTGAAAACAATATCCTTAACAGTCTTAAACGGATCATGCAGGGCCGCACAACCATTATCATTTCGCACCGTGTTTCTTCTGCCAAAATGGTTAACAAAATTATAGTGCTGGTGGATGGAAAAATTGTTGAAGAAGGTACGCACGAAGCGTTGTTGGCCATAAAAGGATTTTACAAGGACCTGTTTGATAAGCAAACGGCCATGGACGAATTGCAGGTTGCCGATGAATAATTAAAAGATATAACGCAACCCCACGCCCCCCTGGATTTTATAGAAGCCCGGATCGCGGAGCAAATCAACAAACACTTCCAACTCCATAAAAGCAGACACTGGCATTTTAAAATAAGAATATTCAATGCCGAGTGTGCCCTGGGCACCGTAAGTAAAACGGCTCCGCGTTATAAATTGTATTTTATTATCCAGTATACCATCGTTCAGCAAGTAGTCGTATTGGATATTCAAGCTGCGCCATTCCCAACCCAAACCTGCATAAGCCTGCAGCCCCTGGCTGATTTTATCGGCTTTGATGTGGTACAGAACTTTTATTTCGCCCACAAAATCGGATTTAGCCCGATGCGCCAGGTAAGTAGTAGTTTGGTTTTCCTGTAACGTATCCGGACGGGTAAATTCATTAAAAACCTGACGATAGTAGCTGCTGTAGAGCCCGCTGGCCGACCGGCCAAAATCCAGGCCGAACGAAAAATGTTTGTTGGCGTAGTACTTATAGGTTACGGCAAACGGATCGCCCAACTTTACGCCCAATCCATGGTATGGGTAACCCGTGTCTTCAAAAATAGGACAGATGGTTTTGGCTTTTGATCGGGGCACCCTGATGACGTTATAGTTATGCTGGGTGCGCGTGTGCATGAGCTTGCCCCCATGGTGGACTTTAGGCCTCTGCGCCCAGGCCGAAGTGGCCGAGAGGAGGCATAAGTTTAGGACAATCAGGTACTTCGAAAGGGGCATTAAGAGCAAATATAACCGATTTGGCATTATTTGCCGACCGCCAAGCTACTTTGGGTTATTAATCTGCCGAATGTTTAAACAAACTCTTTGTACTGCATTTTATAGAGTTGGGCATACGCACCATCTTTTGCCAACAGGTCATCATGCCTTCCTGTTTCGCGTATCTCGCCCAGGTCAAGCACCAGTATTTTATCAGCCTTTTGTATGGTGGATAAACGATGGGCAATAACAATAGATGTTCTTCCCTTCATCATTTTATCGATGGCTTGCTGGATCATTTGCTCGGTCTCACTATCCACTGATGAAGTAGCCTCATCCAACACCAGTATTTTAGGATCGTACACCATGGCGCGGATAAACGAAATCAATTGACGCTGACCAACAGAAAGTGTTGCACCGCGCTCCATCACGTTATACGAAAGTTGACCGGGCAGTCGCTCGATAAATTTTCGTGCACCCACCAGGTCGGCAGCATGCCAAACCATTTCTTCGGTTACTTCAGGGTTGCCCAGCGTAATGTTATTCATGATGGTATCGGAAAACAGGAAGACATCCTGAAGTACCACACCAATATTCCTTCGTAAGTGACCCAATTCATATTCGCGTATATCCAGGCCATCAACGGTTATTGTTCCTTTGTTGATTTCATAAAACCGGTTAAGCAGGTTAATGATGGATGATTTGCCGGCCCCGGTAGCCCCAACAAGGGCAATCATCTCGCCCGCTCTCACTTCAAAGCTCACATCTTTCAGCACGTACTCTTCGCCATCGTAAGCAAACCAAACATGGCTAAACTTTACTTCGCCATTTAAGTGCTCGGGTTGATGGGTGCCGTTGGGTTGAACGTGCTCATCATTGTCGATCAGGTTAATGATGCGTGATGAACTTACAATACCCATCTGCAAGGTGTTATACCGGTCAGCTATCATGCGAATGGGACGGAAGAACATCTGAATATACATAATGAACGCTATCAGCTTTCCAATAGTAATTCCTGTTTCTTCAAAGTTTATTGCACCCTTGGCTCCATACCATACCAGCAGACCTATACCGGCAGCCGCAATAATTTCTGCTACCGGAAAATAAATAGAGTAGTACAGCACCGACCGCAGGTTAGCTTGCTTATGTTCTTCATTAATAGCCTTGAATTTTTTATACTCCCGTTTCTCACTGGCAAAAATCTGAACCACGTTCATACCGGTTATATGTTCCTGCACAAAAGTGTTCAGGTTAGCTACGGCATTGCGCACATCGTTAAAGGCTACTTTAATTTTTTCCTTAAAGATGTATGTGGAGATCAGTAGCAAGGGTAGTGTCGCCAGGCTAAGCAAGGCCAATCGCCAATCCTGATAGAACATGAAACTCAAAATAAATATCAGCTGCAACAGATCACTGACCATGGCAGCCAGACCTTCGCTAAAAACATCCGCCAGGGTTTCTACATCGGAAATGGTGCGGGTAACTAACCTGCCAATAGGTGTTTTATCGAAAAAGCGCAAACGAAGACTCACCAGATGTTTAAACAAGGCGGTACGGATATCGCGAATAACCTGCTGCCCCATCCAGCCAGACATGTAGGTATGAACATACTGAGCAACTGACTGCACCAGCAGCAGACCCACAAGCGCCAGCATCATAATGGCCATGCCATGATAATCACCTGCTGCTACCTGGTTATCAAGTGTCCATTGAATAAGCAACGGACGAATGGGGGTAAGTATTCCAATGGCCAGTGTTAAGAAAATCAAAAAATAGAACCGGCCTTTATAGGGCTTCACAAACTTCATGATGCGCCTGAGCACTTTGAAGTCGATAATATTTCCGCTGCTAACCTGTTCTTTTTCCATTGAAGTCTCTTCGGGAGAGATGACGTTAGTCTATAAAAATTGATTTAGGATATTTAACTCGTACCAGGTACAATCCGTGCGGATCAACATTGGCACCTGCCTTCTTCCTGTCTTTACTATTGATGATACTTTTAAATTCGTTCATTGAAATTTTCCCTGTGCCAACATCCAATAAGGTACCTACAATAGCCCTTACCATGCCCCGCAAGAAACGATTAGCTGTAATGGTGAAAACCAGTTTCGCCCCATCTTGTTTCCAGGATGCTCGCTTAATGGTGCAAAGAAAGTGATTTACATCGGTCTTTACTTTGCTGAAGCACTCAAAATCATGTTCACCGCATAATAACGCAGCCGCCTTGTTCATGGTTTGGATGTTAACCGGTTTAAAGTAATGAAGCGCCAAACCGATCATCATAGGATCTTTTATCAGCGTAATGTGATATTCATAGGTTCGCTCAACGGCAGCATAACGGGCACTTGCATCAGGCTTAACAGTCTGGATGGAACGAATGGTTATATCACGAGGAAGAAAGGAATTAAGTCGGTGAAGTAGGTCTTGTCTTTTAAAGGGCTTCTCAATATCCGTGTGAAAAAACTGCTGAGTACAATGAACGCCTGTATCCGTTCTGCCACTACCCACAATTTTGATTTCCGAACGCAACAACTTACTCAAGGCATGCTCCACCACTGTCTGCACCCCGGTTGCATTGGCCTGGCTTTGCCAACCGGCATAGTTGGTTCCGTTGTATGCGATTTCAAAAAAATACCGGGGCATAGTAAAGTTATCAGGTGCGGTTTTTACGTCAAATTCACAACACGTTGTTCAGAATCACGATAGCATTTTACTGCTGAAGCGGTTGCGCTTTGAATCTTGAACCCTGAAGTGGTAATTTGCCGGCCAAGTTAAATGAACACTTCTATGTGGCAAAGAATTCAAACTGTATTTCTGATTATAACCATCGCTTCACTTTTAATAGCCTTAGTGCAACCCATCTGGCAAGTGCAGTCGGGTGATGCAACATTAACGTTAACACCTTTTTATTTGCTACAAGATAATTCATATGTCTACATGCCTTATTCCCTTACCGCCATACTTGCTGTGGCCGGCATTACCCTGGCCATCATTACCATCAGGCGTTACGACAACCGGCTGCTGCAAATCAAGCTTGGCGCATTAAACTCATTGGTGCTGGCCGGTTTTATGTTTAGCGCAGTAATCTTCACCTCAAAACTTTCCGAACAATATCAGGGTAGTGTTGGCATGGTTTGGCTCATATTGGCCGGGGTTGCCGTTATTTCAAATTGGCTGGCCATCAGGTTTATTAGGAGGGATGAGCGGTTAGTAAGGGATTCCGATAGACTGCGGTAACTGCTGCCAACCTGTCACCAAAACATCTTTGGAACAACATTTGAAATCCCTGCCGCACGCAGGGATTTTCATTTTTAGACCTGTATTCACAAACTTTTAAACTCAAAAAACAACACTATGGCAGCCGTACAGGAAAAAGGTACCATTTCTATCCATACCGAGAACATCTTCCCCATCATCAAAAAATTCCTTTACTCCGACCACGAAATATTTTTGCGTGAGTTGGTAAGCAATGCCGTGGACGCCACGCAGAAATTAAAAAAACTGACTTCATTAGGTGAGTTTAATGGCGAGCTGGGTGATCTAAAAATTGAAGTAAGCTTCGATAAAAAGAAAAAGACCATCACCGTAAGCGACAAAGGCATTGGCATGACAGCCGATGAGGTGAAGAAATATATCAACCAGATTGCATTTTCCGGGGCAGCAGAATTTGTAGAGAAATTCAAAGACAAGGCAGACGCAAAAGATATTATCGGAAAGTTTGGATTAGGTTTTTACTCCGCCTTTATGGTGGCCGATAAAGTGGAGGTGATCTCCAAATCGTACCAGGAAGGAACCGAAGCCGCCAAGTGGACGTGCGATGGCTCCACCGAATTCGAATTATCGAAAGCGAAAAAAGAAACCCGTGGTACGGACGTAATTCTTCACATCAATGCCGACTCTGAAGAGTTTCTGGATGAATGGCGTTTAAAGGGAATCTTAGAAAAGTACTGTAAGTTTCTGCCGGTTGAAATCAAATTCGGAACGAAAGAGGAAAGTGTGCCTGTCCGAACGCCTGAAGACAGTCAGGCGGGCGGGGAAGATGGCGAAGACAAGGAAGGCAAGAAAAAATACAAAACCGTTACCGTTGATCGTATTATCAACAACACCCAGCCCATTTGGACCAAATCGCCAAACGATTTAAAAGATGAAGACTACCTGAAGTTTTACAAAGAACTTTATCCCTTCAGCGAGGATCCGTTGTTCTGGATTCACCTTAACGTAGATTATCCCTTTAACCTCACGGGCGTGCTCTACTTCCCCAAAGTGAAAAACGATTTTGAAATCCAGAAAAACAAAATACAACTGTACTCGCGCCAGGTATTTATTACCGATGAAGTGAAGGATGTTGTGCCTGATTTTTTAATGCTGTTACATGGCGTGCTGGACTCGCCCGATATCCCACTAAACGTGTCGCGCAGTTATTTGCAAAGCGATTCTAACGTAAAAAAAATCAGTCAGCACATTACTAAAAAAGTTGCCGATAAGTTGCAGGACTTGTTCAAGAAAGACCGCAAGGATTTTGAAAAGAAATGGGACGACATCAACATCTTTGTAAAGTACGGTATCATCAGCGATGAAAAATTCTACGACCGTGCCAAAGATTTTTCGCTGTTCAAAAATGTTGAAGGCCAATACTTCACGTTTGATGAATACAAAGAAAAGGTAAAGCCTAACCAAACCGATAAAGAAAAACAATTAGTATACCTGTACGCATCTGATGCCGGCAAGCAACATAGCTTTATTGAAGCCGCAAAAAATAAAGCTTACGATGTGCTGTTACTTGATGGCATTCTCGACAACCACTTCATTAACACGTTGGAACAAAAACTGGAGAAAACCCAGATCAAACGGGTTGACAGTGATACGGCTGATAAGCTTATCGATAAAGATGAGAAAAACGAGAGTGTTTTGTCGAAGGAAGAGGAGGAACAGGTAAAAAGCATTTTCGAAAAAGCCATTAACAACACCCACATGACGGTGACGGTTAACGCTATGGCTACCGATGATTTTCCGGTAGTGATTACCATGAGCGAGTTTATGCGCAGAATGAAAGACATGGCCAAGATGGGCGGTGGTGGTTACGCTTTTATGGGCTCCATGCCCGATAGCTATACTGTAGCCGTTAACGGCAACCATGGCATTATTCAAAAAATTCTGAAGGCCGAAACGGAGGAGCAAAAAACAAAACTGGCCAAACAAGCTTTTGACCTTGCCCTGCTTTCGCAAAATATGCTTACCGGGGCCGACCTTACTAATTTTATTAAGCGTAGCGTAGAGTTTGTCGCTTAATACGAGCGAACCTTAGCGCCTCTGCGGTCATGAACATTCACCGCAAGGGCGCTGAGGCATCACATCGGAACCGTTGCGATTTTGCCCATACTTTTTCAACTTTAGTCTCGTTTTAAAGCGAAATGCGCTACATTTTTCTTTTAGTTATACTTTTTGTTATACCTGTGGCCTCCCTGCTTGCTCAGGAAGAACAGCAGGATAAAATGTTCACGATCGATACCCCGGTAAACCTCGACTTTACCAAGGAAGAGGAACCCATGAATACCTCTAAAAAGAAGAAGCCAAAGAAAAAAGTATTCTACGGGATAAAAACCAAAAAAGGATTTTCGCGCAAAGGGGTTGGTGAGCGTACCGTTTACGAAACTTTCTTCTACCTGAAAAAACCCGAAGTACCCGAAACCCTGGTGCGCGATATTTATTACTACGATTTTGCCCGCAGGGAAATTATACGAACCAGCCGGTTCGATCCAAAAAAAGGTGTGCTCGTGCACGGTCCCTACAAGAAGATTCAAAACAACGTAGTGCTGGAGTCGGGGATTTTTTATAAGGGCACCAAGCATGGGCGCTGGATGAAATACTCACGCGACAGCGTGTTGCAGGACAAAGAGAAATATTTCCGTGGTTGGCCAAAAGAATCCCTGATCAGCTATTATGATCCGGTGGAACGCAAACAGCCCAAAGAAATCATACCGATTGAATTTGGCGAGAAGGAAGGAAACTATTACATGTTTTTTGAAAACGGGCAAGTAGCCGTGACCGGTGAATATAAATGGGACCAGCGGGTTGGTGATTGGTATGAGTACTATCCCAGCGGCCGCAGGAAAAAATTAGTTGCCTACCCAAAAGAACCGTTCGACAAAAATGTTACGCCCTACATAAAAGTGGAGTGGAACGATAAAGGAAAGGAAATTTACCGGAACAACAAGGGAAGTTAAGTTCCTAAACCTGACAATCAAGTTACATCAGTAACATCAACGAATTAACCAATCAATTTATCGCATCCTCAAAATGCCTGATCTCGGGAGGGTTGCCCAACTTTACAGAAATAATATCGAAGCGGATGTGCCCGTGCCAATTGTTGGCGAAAATATATTCCTCGGCAGCTTCAAAAATTTTCCTACCCTTTTTACCATCTACAAACGATTCCGGCTCACCAAAAGCGCTTGAGCTACGGGTTTTAACTTCCACAAAAAGCAACCAATCATTTTTTTTTACAATCAGGTCAATCTCGGCATGTTTAAAGCGAAAGTTCCGGGCTACTACTGCATACCCTTTCCGCTCCAGGTATTCAGCAGCAAGGTCTTCACCCTTTTTTCCTATGGCAGCTTTATCCGACATAAAATGTTTACAATTCCTTTACCAGCATTCTAAATTCGTACATTAAATAATACCTTTGAACGGAATTTATCAGCATGTCAGCAACAAAGAAATATATTGAAAGCTTCACACGCCAGTTGGCCGAAGCGCTTCGCATCAGCGAGGCTATTGATTTAGTACGGCCCGGCAGCGACATCCGTAACGTGGTTATTGCCGGCATGGGTGGTTCAGGCATTGGCGCTAACCTGGTGGAATCATTAACCTTTGGCCGGATTCCCATCCCGATAACCGTTTGCAAAAGTTATAACATCCCCCAGTTTGTTAGCCCGCATACGTTGTTTATTGCCTGTTCGTATAGCGGCAACACCGAAGAAACCATAGCGGCCCTTAACAAAGCGTTGCTGAAGCGCGCACACGTTATTGCCATTGCCTCCGGAGGCAAACTGTTGGATATCGCACGGGAGTACAACCTGTTTTACATTCAGCTCCCGTCCGGATCGGACAGCCCCCGGGCCATGCTGGCCTACAACATGATTGCGCTGCTTTCGGTGCTGTACCATACCGGACTTATCGGATCAACCTTTATCAAGGAAACCGAAAATGCCATCCAGTTTTTAGACCGTGGCGAAAAGGGGATTCAGAATGAAGCCGAACTTATTGCCCGTAAGCTAAAAGGTAAGCTTCCGGTAATTTATTGCGACAACCGGCTGTATGCCATGGCGCTTCGTTTTCAACAACAACTAAACGAAAATGCCAAGCACATGGCGCACATCAACACCTTTCCGGAAATGAACCACAATGAATTGGTGGGCTGGCAATTCCCGGAAAACCTGATGCCCATGCTGCAGGTAATTTATATGTATTCCGACCATGATCACGAACGTGTGGAAAAACGCATGGAGATTTGCCGCACTATTTTTGAAAAACGATCGAACCCGATTATTGATGTGGTGGGTGAAGGTGCCTCATTGCTGGAACAATACTACTACCTTATTCACCTTACCGATTGGGTATCCTTTTACCTGGCGAAAGAAAATGGCGTTGAGCCTGACCCAATTGAATCCATCAACTACTTAAAAGGAGAACTGGATAAAATAAAATAAACTTTGAGAAGCAATTCTATGTTTATAATTTGATTCCTATGGAATGGCGCGAACACATCACTTCAAACAAAGAAATCCTTGGCGGAAAGCCAATCATTAAAGGCACCCGTCTGTCTGTTGAATTTCTTCTCGGACTATTTGCCACTGGGTGGTCAGAGGAAAAAGTTCTTAAAAACTATCCGACCTTAAAGAAAAATGATATTCTTGCCCTCTTTGCTTATGCTCAGGATAGTGTTAAAGACGACTTACTGATTGGCCTCAAACCATAAGCGCTAAATGAAGCTTTTAGCGGATGAAAATATCCCTCTTGAAACTGTTGAGTTGCTTGAGGAGTCTGGTTTTGATGTTCTGTCTATTTTACGAAAATACTCAGGAGTTGCTGACACTAAAATTATTGATCTCGCAAATAATGAAGACCGTCTTATTATTACTTTCGATAAAGATTTTGGCTTCCTTGTTTTTGCTAGAGGTTTCTTACCGAAGAAGGGAATCATTTTCTTAAGAAATGCTGAGCTTGCTCCTGAGAAAACTGCACAACTTCTAATCAATCTTCTCCGTTCAGGTTCCACATTTGAAGGGCACATAACTGTTGTAACGGAACACTTTATCCGGCAACGAAAACTTTAGGCATGAATTCGAACCTCAACCGCCAAACAAAATTCATAAACCTCGGTCTTATCGACTATCAACAAGCCTGGGATTACCAGGCTTCGCTTTTTTCAAAAATCCTCGATGTAAAAAAAGAAAACCGCGACTTACCAGTCGGTCAACAAAAGCAAACGGATAATTTTTTGATCTTCTGTGAACATCCGCATGTGTTCACCCTCGGAAAAAGTGGTGATGAGGCTAATCTGAAAATAAAAAAAGAAAATCTGCACACCATAAATGCGTCCTACATCCAATCCAACCGCGGGGGCGACATCACCTACCATGGCCCGGGGCAGATTGTTGTCTACCCGGTGATTGATCTCGA
The DNA here is from genome assembly GCA_025808415.1 of Cyclobacteriaceae bacterium. Classification (NCBI taxonomy): domain Bacteria; kingdom Pseudomonadati; phylum Bacteroidota; class Cytophagia; order Cytophagales; family Cyclobacteriaceae; species Cyclobacteriaceae bacterium. Next base: position 434,590 of record CP075525.1, on the reverse strand, counting down.
AAACTTTTTTACCGACATTCATCAATACATGCGCCTGTTGGAGGAGTCGGTAATGCTAACCTTGAATACGTTTGGAATTACAGCAGGGCGCATAGCCGGGCTTACCGGTGTATGGCTTGATGTTGACCAGGAAAAGAAGTCGAGGAAGATTTGTGCAATGGGCGTAAAAACCAGTCGCTGGGTAACCATGCACGGCCTGGCATTCAACGTAAATACTGACCTCAATTACTTTGATTACATCATTCCGTGTGGTATTGCCGATAAAGCGGTAACGTCTATGGAAAAAGAGTTGGGACAAAAACAAGACATGAAAGCCGTAGAAGAAATGCTCAAAGCCAGGATTGCAGAACTTTTTAACATGGAGTTGGTATGATCTGCGATATTGAAATACCCGAAGTAAAAAATGTCAGTGTTGCAATTACCTGCAAACAACAACCCGGTGAAACGGCTGAATGGAGCGTTTACCTGATCAATAAAAACCCTTTCCCGATTGAAAACACCTTGGTGGCCAGCAAAGGCTATGGCGAAAAAGACGGCCAGGAGCAACAAACTTCCGTATTGCGGCATTTTATAGAAACGGTGCCTGCCCATAGTGCTGCGTTGGTTGAACCGATTGACCCGGCCGTGTTTCATTTAGACAATGAATACTGGGTAAGCTATTACATTGGTACTACCATTTTTGATAAGCGATTTGTTTTTGTGCCCGATTCCATTCGGGAGGAAAACCTGATTTTCATCAAAGAGTTAAACGCAGAAGGAGTACTACACTCGTGATAAGTAATTGCTTAGAGGGACTTCAAAAGAATGTATAGGCGAATAACTGACCGATGCTCTGCACACCCCGATTATGGTTGGTAGTTGTTGGTATGCTGGTTCTATCAACTAAGAACTAACAACCAGCAACGAATTTCACTCATACTTCAACGCCTCCACCGGGTTGCTCCTGGCGGCTTTCCATAATACCGAGGCAATCGTTGCAAACATGATCAACACCAAAATCAACACCGGCAATGTGAAGTGCCACCACTGCAAAGCAATCCGTTCGGAATATTTTTCTAAATATTGGTGGGTGAGGAAATAGGCGATTGGAATGCCGATGACGGTCGCTATCAAAATCTGTCTTACGGTTGTACTCAGTAACAACTGAGCAACCTGATACAACTCTGCGCCCAACACTTTGCGGATCCCTATCTCTTTCGTTTTTTCGGCAGCCTTATTCGAAATCATCCCTAACATACCCAAGCATGCTATGCCAATGGCCAGGCAGGTGAAGAATAATATTTGATTGCGCCAGATTTTCTCGCTCCGGTAATGACGATTTACATGATCATCAAGGAAATACCAGTTGAAAACATTTCCCGGAAAAATTTCTGTATAGGCGCGTTCTACATCGCGAAGTAGGTCAGCTGTTTTTGTTGCCTCCAGGTTCAGTGTAAAGCGTTCAGGTTGCAGGTTTGCATTCAAATAATGTTTGTACGTCAGTGCTATGCCGGCATCGGCTTTTGAATCGTGGTCACCAGAAAATTTTAACATCGGGCGCAAGCGATAACCGTTTATCACACCAATAATGGTAACAGGCCTCCATTCAATGGTATCCATAACCGTGGGTTTACCTTCAATTTGAATGACCGAACCCACCGCCTCTCCGGCTGATTCAAATCCAAGGCGTGGAAGCGCGCCTTCGCTGATGATGATACTGTTATCACGATCTGACTCTGTAAAATTTCTTCCAGCCAAAAGATTGATGTTGTAAAACGGGATAAAGTCCTCATCAACGCCACCGTTGGTATCCAATGCTATGAATGGAGTATTTAAGTTTCGCTTTACGCCAATATTTTTTACACCATCACCCATTACCGAACTGCTGATGGTCATATTCCGGATTCCGGATAGTGCCTGTAGCTTATTCTTGAAAACCTCTACATCTGACGCATAGTGGTTTGTTTTGAACACAGGTGCATTAATGGTGATTAGATTTTCTTTACTAAACCCCAGGTCTTTTGCTAACACAAAGGTCACCTGTTGGTAAATCATAAATCCCCAGATGATAAGCACAACAGCTATGGATAATTGCAGGGATGTTAATGACCACTGAACACCCGTTTTTCCTGTGAGCTGATTTTTCTTGTTGAAGAGATCCCTGATTTTCGGAACCATCGACAAATAGGTGGGATACGCTGCCGAGAGCAGCGTCATCAGCGCAACAACCAAAAACATGAGCAAGATGGATTCCTGATCAATTTCGAAAACGTTAAGCTGCAACGCCACATTCAATGGATATTTCAACAATTGAATCAAAGTAAAGGCCAGGGTCAATGCGATGATGAAAACAAGCGCTGATTCGATGGTAAATTGTTTAATGAAATCCACTGACGCGGCACCGGATACTTTTCGGGTAGCCACCTCTTTCTGGCGCAGCCTGATGCGGGAGTTGGTCAGACTGATATAGTTCACAAAAGCCAGCACCAGAACCAACAATCCTACCGATTGGAAAATATGAAGTAAAGTTTTTGACTTTGGATTGAATTGATCGCCTCTCCATTTTTGACTAAAGGCAACTTCGCTTAACGGCTGAATTAAGTTGGTGGCTTTAGATTTGAATAAACGCAGTGCGGGCCCAAAATACTTTTCAATGATTTCCGGTTGATTGAGTTTACGCCCAAATTCTTTCCAATCTGGCGATGGGCCGCCTTTTACATACGTTGTTGCAACAGGAGGTCCAAAAGCGGTAGCCCAATAATTTACCCTGCTTTGATTAGATAATACAATCTTAAAATCAAGATGTGTGTTCGATGGCAGATCAGTAAAAACGCCCGTGACGATATACGCTTGTTTGTTGATAGCGATGCTTTTTCCTAAGGCTTCATCATTACCAAAATACTTTTGTGCAATAGAATGGCTTAGCACGGCAGCGTTGGCCTCTTTTAAAACATGGGCAGCATCACCCTGCAGCAAGGGTATGGAGAAGAACTGAAAAAGGTTGGCATCGGCCATCACTACTTTCTCTTCCAAAATTTTTACTTCTGCATATCCGGGTTTTTCGTAGGATACCACAATGTCCTTACCGAAACCGGTAAGTTCAGCGGTGAAGTAGCTGCGATCGAGTATGCGCGTATAACTCTCCACATCCGGAAAGTCAGCGGCCACCTGAACAGCAAAGGGGGTACCAGTAACACCATATAGCTCACTATCCCAACTCTTATTATCATCCGACCATTCCCATAAGAGGCCAAGCCGGGCTATCCGCTCCCAATCTTTCCATTGCTGGTCACTTTTTAATTCATGCCGGGCGTATTGCCAGAGAATAATAAACACAGCAAAGCCCACACTAAGTCCCGCCACATTAATGAATGTGAAGAACGGATTTCTCGCCATCAGGCGCAGGGAGAGTTTGAGGTAGTTTAATAACATGGTTGTTCGTTATGGGTTGGCAGTTGTTGGTATGCTGGTTCTATCAACTAGGAACTAACAACCAACAACTTTTATCATTCATACTTCAGTGCCTCCACCGGGTTGCTCCTGGCGGCTTTCCATAATACGGTTGCTACTGTGCTTAACATGATCACCATCAAAATCACCACAGGTAAAGCGAAGTGCCACCAGTGCAGAGCCATATGATCGGAGTATCTGTTCAGGTAGTCTTTTGTTAAGTACCAGGCAATGGGTGTACCTATCAGGATTGCAACCAGCATTTGGCGCATCGTGGTGTTCAGCAAAATCATGGTTAACTGATGAAGCTGCGCGCCCAGCACCTTGCGGATACCGATCTCTTTTGTCTTTTCAACCACCTTGTGCGAAATCGTACCGAACAACCCCAGGCAGGCAATCACAATGGCCAGGCCCGTGAAGGTAATGATCTGATTGCGCGCTACTTTTTCCTGCTTATAAAGCTCGAAAACCTTTTCGTCAACAAATGACCATTGAAAAGGTACTTCGGGAAATGAACGATGAAATACAGATTGGACAGAAGTTAAAGCAGATCCGGCACCAAGTTCATTGAGTCGTACCGAAATCACTTCAGGAATAAAGTAATCTCGGTCAAGGTGGTGGTTATTGTGCATGAGTACAAAGCCCCTGCCGGTTTCTGTCTGAGTAATGCTGCCATTGTGGTTAAGATAAGAGAAGACCCGATAGTCTTCTATCACGCCTATCACTGTTGCTTCCTTCCAGTTGCGATCGTGACCCAGATCGTGACCCAGCAGGATTTTCTCGCCAATGGCATCTTCAGGAGACTGGAATGCGAAACGATTGGCCGCATAACGACTAATGATCACCGCATCAGGGGATTCCGCAGCATGAAAAGAGCGACCTGCGACCATTTTGATTCCATAAAAATCGATAAAGTCTTCATCAACTGAATTGCTTTCTACACAGTAAATCGTTTCGGCCCCTGTTTTTCTCACACAAAACTCTCCTCCACCCAAACGCGTGGGGTGATACTTACTGGCGGTGACAGATTCCACAGAAGGCAGAGCCTGAAGTTCATTTTTAAGCCCGGACACCACCGACCGGTAGTTATCCGGTTTTACCACTGGGCATTCAATTAAAATTGCCCGATCCCGGTTAATACCGATGTCTTTGTTGAGAATGAACTGTATCTGATTCGACACATTAAACACTAGCAAAATGAAAATGATAGCCACCGAAAATTGACCAACCGTGAGTACATGTGGCAGCAGCTTATTCCTGATACCTGATGACTTGCGGGCGTATAGCGACCTCGGTTGAAAAGACAAGGCGATTATGGCCGGATACAGACCGGTGATCAGTGTGCCCATGGCAATGAATGCCAGAGGCATCCAGGTGGCGCTTATATCGCTTGTGTAAAGGGAAGGTATATCAATGTTCAGCAAAGTTTTTGTTGGGACTTTCACTACCTGTATGATTGTCAATGCCAGCACTAACGAAATTCCGTTGAACACCAACGACTCGGTGACAAACTGCTCAATCATGTCTGCGGCTTTCGCCCCGGATACCCTGCGGGTGGCGACTTCATTAAATCGTTTTGAGATGCGGTGAATCGATAAGTTGATATAATTCGCCCAGGCCATGATTAATACGGAAAGCGCAATGAAAATGAGCACGAACAAAAATGACATAGATTTGGGATAAAAGTCATCGGCTATAAAATTTTTACTAAACGGAATTTCGGCAAGCGGCTGCACAAACATGCTCAGCCTCAGTGACGATTGCGCACGCAGGTTGTTAGCCCAGTACTGCTCTTTTTTTGAATTTAGCTTGGTCTCAAGATTTTCGAAATCCGGCTGGTTTAATTTTAAATACAACTTTGCTAGTCCAAAAAAAGCATTGTTCCATTTATTGAGATATGCAACATTGGAGATGGCAATATTAAAGTTAAGGTGGGTATTGGCGGGGAGATCCTTGAAAACGCCCGTCACGCGCAAGGCAATGGAATCGTTGAGTTGAATTATTCTACCGGTAGCATCGTCATTACCAAAGTATTTTTGGGCAACACTACTGGAAAGTACCACACTATTGGCTTCCCGAAGAGCTTCTTGTGGATTACCGGAAACGAGCGGTATTGTAAAAAACGTGAACAGATTAGAATCGGCATATACAACCTTCTCTTCGTAAAAAGATTTTTTCTGTCCGTATTCATCTCGCCAGGATAGGATCACTTTATTACCATGATTAACCAGTTCGGTGGAAAATGCATCTTGCTGATGTACCCTCAGGGTACTCTCCACTTCCGGAAAATCTTCATTGATAAACCCGGCAATGGGTGTTTTGCAAAATCCAAAGGTAGCATGCCCCCAGGTTTGGCCGCCATCCTCCGACCACTCCCAATTTACACCAACGCGCGCTATGCGTTCGTAGTCTCGGTGGTACTGGTCAGACTTTAATTCCCGTATGGCATAGCCCCACAGCGCATAGAATGAAGCAAAGCCAATAGCAAGCCCAATGATATTGATCCCGGAAAAAAATGGATTTCGCACCATCAGGCGGAGGGAGAGTTTGAGGTAGTTTAATAACATGGTTGTAAGTTATTGGTTGATAGTTGTTGGTCTGTTAATTCTATCGACTAAGAACTAACAACCAACAACTTTTTTCATTCATACTTCAGTGCCTCCACCGGATTTTGCTTCGCGGCTTTCCAAACTACAGACGCCACAGTGCCCAGCATGATCACAACCAACATCACCACAGGCAAGGCAAAGTGCCACCATTGAAGTTCAATACGTTCGGAGAATTTTTGAATGTAAGCGTCTCCCAGGTACCATGCGGTTGGCATACCCACCATAATCGCAATGCCCAATTGAATGAAGGAAGGTTGAAGGATCAGCCTGCTAATGTGCCCGCTATGGGCTCCGAGGATTTTGCGAATGCCGATTTCCTTTGTCGTGGATATAACTTTGTGGGCAATCATGCCCTGGAAACCCAAACAGGCAATCACTATGGCAAGCACCACGAAAAGCATAATACGATTGCGGGTTATCATTTCATTTGCGTACAGATTATTCATGCTTTCTTCGAGAAATGACCAGGTAAAAGCTGTTCCAGGATACATTACTTTATAATCAGCTTCTGCAGCAGCTATTGAATGCTGAATGTTGCCGGGGTTCAGCTTGATGAAAAGTTTTTCGAGTGGAAAAAATTCAACATTCTTGTTTTTATACGTGAACATTTTTCCTTTGGATTGAAAATCATTTTTCAAGTCCGTAGCAGCCACTGAGGTCTCAAAAAATGGAAAGGTTCGATACTCCTTGACTACACCTACTATTTCAACTGTGAGCCATTCCCCTAACTCTTCACTTTTCAGAACCTCCAATCTTGTACCTAATGCATCGGCTGAATTTTCAAAACCCAACCGTTGAACTGCTACTTCACTAAGAATAGCGACATCACTCCGGTCATCCTGGATAAAATTTCGTCCGGCCACCAGCTTTAAATTGAAGAGCTGGAGATACGTTTCGTTTATACCATTCCATTCAAAGCCGATTTGCATCAGACTGCCGGCTCTTCGTGAATTCAATTGAAAATAATCTACCCCGGGGGCACCGAGGCCGTATGCCGTTTTATCGATCGAGGGGTTGGCCGCGAGCCTGCTAATTAACCCTTCCAGATGATTTTCATGATTTCTTACTGCAGGAATTTCTACTACCAGCACATGATCACGATCAAAACCGACTTCTTTGTCAAGGATATGGTTCAACTCGAAGTACACTAATGACGACCACAGTATTAACGTAATAGCTGACGCATATTGAACAATAACCAGGCTTGATGATAATATCCCCCCGGAACTTTCGGCTGTCCTCTTGAAAAGAGAGAGAGGATGACTATTCCTTGTCTTATATGCCGGAAACAAACCCGTTATGGCAATGCTTAGCACAAACACCATAATAAAAACTACAAATGACCCAGTTTCTGTTTGCCCCAGTTCACTAATTTGAATATTGAATAAATGATGGAAGGGAATCCGGGCAAACTGCAAAAGCGTTATGGCCAAAAGCAACGCAAGTAAATTGATCAGTGCTGATTCGGTGAGAAATTGAAAAGCGAAATCCGTACCGCGTGCCCCATTAACTTTTCGGGTGGCCAGCTCCTTTTCCCGCTTCTTGTTTCTGGCGATCCATAAATTGATGTAATTGATCCATGCCATCGCCAGCAGCACAACAGCCACAGTGGCAAAGGTTATTAGTAGTGACTTTGACCGAAAAGCAAATTCATCGCCCGGAAGATTTGCGCTGAATATTATTTCAGCTAACGGCTGAACAAACACTTCGATGTCTGTATTATGCAGTACCTGCAGGATGGCAGCAAAATAATCTCCCTTTCTTCCATTTAACTTTGCCTCAAACGCTTCAAATGAATTTCCTTCTTTAAGTTTCACATAATTGATGGTCGGACTATTAAGGGCTTTTGCCCATACCTCTAAGTATGGCGTGTTCGAAATGACCGTATTAAAAGTCAGGTGCGTGTTATGCGGCAGGTCCTTAAAAACACCGGTCACTTTAAGGGTAATCGAATCGTTGAGCTTTAACAATTCACCTACCGGGTCTGTGTTGTCAAAGTACTTGACCGCCTGACTTTCAGAAAGCACAACCGAACCGGCTTCAGCTAAAACATTATCCGGATTGCCGCGTACCAGGGGAATGGAAAAGAAATTGAAAAGATTTTGATCCGCATAGATGACGTGTTCTTCCCTGAAAATCCTGTCCTCCTGTATTCGTCCAACTCTTGACATGGTGATCTTTCTCCCGTTAGGAACCAGGCCTGCCGGAATCCCGAAGAAAGGCTGTGTATGAAGACGCACATAATCCTCCACCTCGGGAAAGTCTTCTTTTACACGTAATGGAATATCCGACTTAGAAAAACCGACCCTGGAGTGGTCCCAATTCTTGCCAGCATCAGTCCATCTCCAGTGATACCCGATTCTGGCAATGCGCTCATAGTCCTTATGATATTGATCAGCTCGTAACTCATTTATAGAAAAATCCCACAACACGATAAAAGACGCCAAGCCAATACCCAACCCAAGAATATTAATCAACGTGAAAAACGGACTTCTTGCCATCAGGCGCAGGGAGAGTTTGAGGTAGTTGAGGAGCATTCTTCTATTCTTTAAAGTAGGCAGTAGGCAAAGGACAATAGGCAATCACCTAGCTTGCCTGCAGATTCAGAATCAGGCCAATTGAAATTTCCCGCTTAAATCGCCAAAATCAAAGCCTTTGAATAGTCGGGTGTTCTGAATCAGAACAATGTATTGTTTCAGGACGAAACAACTTCAGGTATGGCATCTTAGAAATCGGGAAGATTTTTTGCTATCCTTTTCAGCGGGTTTTGTAAAGTTTATTCTGACAATATAAACTTTTATATATTTGCAGTATAAACTATCCGGCACGCTGTGGTATTAAAATCAGAATTGGAAATTGCTTACCGGTTGCAGCAGGATTTCATAAAACCGGTGAAATCGTTTATCAGACGCGACTATCCTGCCCCGGCCAGGAGCAATCACGTGGAGGTAATCTCGGGCATACGGAGGTGCGGCAAAAGTACACTGATGGACCAGATCAAACAGGGTTATGGAGACGCTGCAGGCTATTTCAATTTTGAAGACCCGCGCGTGCACGACTTCGGAGTATCTGATTTTCAAAAACTGGATGAGGTGATCGGCACAGAAACGAAAGCTTATTTCTTCGATGAAATCCAAAACGTTCCCTCCTGGGAAATTTATGTTCGCCAGCTGCACGATCGGGGCAAAAAGGTTTTTATCACCGGCTCGAATGCATCGTTGCTCAGCAAGGAGTTGGGAACGCGATTAACCGGCCGGCACCTCAGGCATGAATTGTTTCCGTTTTCCTACCCGGAGTATCTGCAATACACCAGGTCAAAAAATTCAACTCTTGCTTTTGAAGATTACCTACAACATGGTGGCTTTCCCGAATATCTCCGCGACCGAAATGAAGAAATGCTGCAGATGCTGCTGAAAGACATTGTGGCAAGAGATATCGCCATCCGGTACGGAATAAAAAACACGAGAACGCTGATGGATATCACGTTGTATTTGCTTTCGAACGTGGGCAAAGAATTCACCTTCAATAGTTTGCGCAAATCGTTCCAGGTAGGATCGGCCAACACCGTTTCAGATTATCTTTCATGGCTGGAGGACACCTATCTGCTATTTTTTCTCACCCGGTTTAGCTGGTCGGCCAAAAGCCGTGCAGTTAACCCACGGAAAGTTTATGCTATTGACACCGGCATGATCAATGCCAACAGTTTAAGCTTCAGCAAAGACAAAGGTCGTTTGCTGGAAAACATAGTGTACCTGCATCTCCGTAAAAGGAATTATGAACTGTCCTATTTCCGCGAACAAACGGAGTGTGACTTTGTGGTATTCGAAAAAGGAAAATGTAAAACGGTGATGCAGGTTTGCCAGCAACTGCACAACGAAAACCAGGACCGTGAAACCGGGGGCTTGCTGGAGGCAATGGATTTTTTCGGATTGAAATCCGGGCTGATTATCACCCAGGGGCAAGCCGATGCATTGCGTGTTGATAGAAAAACAATTGAATTGAAACCCGCCCACCAGTTTTTGATGGAGGATAACTTCTGAAAGAGTACTCTTCTCCTGCGTGAGCCGCTGCTCAGGCAAATTACTCAGGATGTAAAACTCAACGTGAACACACTCCCCCTGCCCGGTATGGATTGCACACTGATATCCCCATTTTGTTTCTGCATGATTTGCTTGGAGATGCTCAGCCCGATTCCTGAACCTCCTTTCTTGGTGGAGAAGAACGGAATGAAAATCTGGTCGAGGTCCTCCTGTGAAATTCCCTGCCCGGTGTCACGTACATGAAGTTGCCGGTAGCGATTGCCCACAAATGACGCAGCCAGTTCAATGTGCTTTTCGTCCTTCATGTTGCGCATGGCTTCCACGGCATTCTTGATCAGGTTGATCAACACCTGTTGGGTAAGACACCTGTCTGCGTACACAAATTGCTGGGCAGGAATCTTGATAGACAGGGTAATATTCTCCTTCTGTAATTCCTTCATATAGAGTGAAAGGGATTCATTCACAAGGGCAAGCATTTCAACTTTTTCAAGACAAGGCTCCGGCACCTGGTTGATGTTGCGGAAATTGTGAACAAATTCTTTCAATGATTTGCTTCGCTGGTCAATCGTGCGCAGGCTTTCCATCATATCGCTTCGCTCTTCCTCGGTGAGGCGTCTATCCTTTGCATTTGCTTCCGTCACCATTTCATAGATGTATGAAGAGAGGGTTGATAGCGGAATGGCGGAATTGGATATCTCATGGGTGAGCACACGCAGGAGTTTCTGCCAGGTTTCCGCTTCCCGTGCAGCCATTTCGCTGCTTACATCGTGGATAGAAATCAGCTTTAGATTCCTGTTCTCAAACAACAAGTGTTGCGCATGGATAGAAAGTATGGATGTCTTTCCGGCCACCACCAGTTTTTCGGTAATCCTTCCCCCATCAGGCATTTCGATCAGCGTGCGCGTAAGGCCCGCATCGATACGGCCAAGCGATTCAATCTTTTGCAGGAATGGCACCTGGAACAGATTCTTGGCTGCGTGGTTGATCAGAAAAATTTCCCCGGTTGTTTCTTCAAAACAAATCAGGGGCGCGCTGGAATTTTCAACGATGGCCTGCAGCAACTGATGTTGTGATTCACGCTCGGACCTGAGCTTTTTGAAAATATCATTCAACTGGTTGAAGGCGCGGTGAAGATCATAATTGTCAGAGTCTTTGCTCTCAGAAAAGGTAATGGCAAAATCGTTTTGGCGGAGGGCCTGCAGGAAAGCGGTGAGCTTGAGTTCTGATTGCGTGACAAACCTTATGGTCTCAATGAACAGCCCAATCGTGATGATACTCGTCCAGATGCCGGCCATCCAATAGGGTGAATCAAATACAAGGAAGCCCGTAAGGCATCCGAAAATGCAAATCCCCAATAGTCGTATGGCTACTCTTAACCGGAGCCGCTTACGAATGTGAGATTCATTTTCCATATTCGCTCAGGCCGTATTCTTCAATCTTTCGGTAAAGGGTAGTGCGGCCAATGCCCAGTTCCTCCGCAGCACGCGTGAGGTTACTCCCGGATTTCAACAATGCCTTCCGGATTACTTCGCGTTCCATTTCGGAAATATTCAGGGTTTCGATCTCACGCGAAGGGCTTTCAATTAAATCCATCAGTTGAAAATCCGATGCGTACACCACCGGCTCGCGGCACAAAATTACTGCGCGCTCAATAGCATGCTGAAGTTCGCGAATGTTTCCGGGCCATCTGTATTTGCGCAAATCTGAAAGGAGGTTCAGGCCTGGTTCAAGTGACTTGTTGTATCGCTTTGTATAGTATTCAAAATAGTACTGGAACAGGTCAGGCAAATCCTCCATCCGTTCGCGAAGCGCAGGCAGATTGATTTCAATGGTCTTGATGCGATAAAAAAGATCTTGCCGGAAGGTTCCGTTCTTCACAAAATCATAAATCGGTGCATTGGTAGCGCAAATGATGCGAACGTCAATTTCAACCGGGGTATTGGAGCCAACCTTGCATACCGACTTAGTCTGGATCGCGGAAAGCAATTTGATCTGGAGTTCTGGGGGAATATTTCCGATTTCATCCAGGAACAGTGTGCCTTTGTGTGCGAGTTCAAATTTTCCAATGCGGGATTCTTTGGCATCAGTAAAGGCGCCCTTTTCATGACCAAACATCTCCGATTCAAAAAGTGTCGGAGGCAGTGCACCTACATCGACTACGATGAATGGCTCATGCGCGCGGTTTGAGCGCTGATGAATTGCCCTGGCAACCAATTCCTTCCCGGTACCATGTTCCCCAAGTATCAATACCGATGCATCGGTTTCCGCAACACTGTCAATAGCTGAAAGTACAGGCTGCATGGTAGGAGCTGAAGCAATGAATGGACTCTCATTTTTGTTGAGATGATCCTGTAAAGCCTGTTGCTTTGATTTCAGGTTCCGGTTTTCTTTTCGGGCCTGTGTCTGGTGATACGCGTTAACCATGGTGGTGACGAGCTTTTCCTTGTCCCACGGCTTTGGCAGGAAATCAACAGCCCCTTCTTTAATCGATTTTACCGCCAGTTCAATATCGCCATAGGCGGTTTGCAATACCACCTGCGTATGGGGCGACAGCACCCGGATACGATTCATCCAGAAGATGCCCTCATTGCCAGAAGTGACTCCTGCACTGAAGTTCATATCCAGCAGGATAACATCAACTTCACGTTGCTTCAGAAACGACTCCAGTGTTTTCGGTGAACTGAGTGTTTCAATGGTCTCAAAATACTGCTTCAGGATCATACGGGAGGTGAGCACCACATGGTCGTCATCATCAATAATCAGAATCGTTCCCGGGTATTTTTTCATGATTGGGAATAGAGGAGTAATCTAAATTAACCTAATTCATTCCCGGAACAAAGGCAGTTCCAAACTTAAAATCCAACAAAATCAAACCACCCTGCCAATATGACTTTGGTTGCGGTTGTTTAATTTTGAAACAGTTGTTTCATAAGAGAACAATCAAATTCACATTCTCCTTTGCCTATGATGACGTTTGTGCAGTTTACCATTCCCCTCCTTATTATCCTTGTTTCTTCCTGGGGGAATAAGGAATCTGTATTATTAACCGTAACAGGTGAAATCCCAGCATCAGCAATGGGCATCACCCTTCCGCATGAACATATTGTCGTTGACTTCATCGGGGCCGATAGCGTCAGTCCAGACCGGTACGATTCTGACTCAGTTTTTATTCGGGTCTTGCCCTTTTTGAATGAACTAAAAAAACATCAGGTACAAACTTTTATTGAATGCACACCCAATTATCTTGGGCGCGATGTCAGGCTTCTCCAACGCTTATCTAAAGAAACCGGAATTAATATTATTACCAACACCGGCTACTATGGAGCAGCCCATGAAAAATATTTACCCAAACATGCCTTCACTGAAAGTGCCGAAGAGCTGGCACAGCGATGGATTGATGAGTTCAACAACGGTATCGAAGGCACTGGAATAAAACCCGGCTTCATGAAACTTAGTGCAGATACCGGCCCGCTAACAGAAACTCAACGAAAAATTATGAAGGCCGGTGCCTTGGCCCATCTAAAAACCGGGCTCAGTATTGCGGTGCATTCAGGCGATGGGAACGCAGCCAAAGAAGAACTGGAAATTTTTTTTGCTAATGGCGTGGCGCCAGAAGCATTCATATGGGTGCATGCACAGAATGAAAAAAACTATGATGTCTTTAAAGAAATGGCATCGAAAGGTGTGTGGGTGGAGTTTGATTATGTTCATACCAAAACCATTGAGCAATACGTGGAGTTTATGAACTATATGAAAGCGAATAATCTGCTTCACCGCACCTTGCTTTCGCATGATGCCGGCTGGTACAATGTAGGTGAAGCTGGCGGTGGTAGTTTTCGGGGTTTTACTGCCCTGTTTGAAATTTTATTACCACGTTTGCTGAAAGAAGGTTTTACCCAAAATGAAATTGATCAGGTAATCAAAATTAATCCGGCACAAGCCTTTCGTGTTGGTGTAAGAAAAAGGTAAGCACCATGTCTGGTAGATTACCAACACAAAGATTGTTATCTTAACACCATGATTGCCGAACTGCGCGACATTCTATTTTTAGATATTGAAACGGTTGCCGCTACGGATAACTACAACGTACTGGACGAACGCCTGAAAGTTCAATGGTCGCGTAAAGCCTCCTTTCTGAAACGCGAAGAGGGCGTAACAGACGAACAACTGTTTCATCAGCGGGCTGGTATCTATGCCGAGTTCGGAAAAATTGTATGCATTGCCGTTGGGAAATTATTTGATACCGAATCCGGTGAGTTAGGGCTTAAAACAAAAGCCTATTACGGTCACGATGAAAAGGCACTGTTACAGGATTTTAAAGCAATGCTTGAAAAGCTCGATAACGGAGTGCGCTTTTGTGCCCATAACGGAAAGGAATTCGATTATCCATACATGAGCAGGCGCATGTTGGTAAACTCCATTGCCTTGCCTCAGCCCCTCAACCTTGCCGGACGAAAATCCTGGGAAGTAAATCACCTGGATACCATGGAGCTCTGGAAGTTTGGCGATTACAAGCACTATACTTCCCTCGATTTGCTGGCCGCTATTTTTAATATCCCTTCCAGTAAAAATGGCATTGACGGCAGCCAGGTTAACTCCGTTTATTATAAAGAAAAAGACCTGGAACGAATCAAAGACTACTGTGTTAGTGATGTAGTCGTACTTACGCAACTCTATTTAAGGATGAAGGGTTTGCCTCTTATTGCTGACAAAAACATCATCGCAGCGTAATATTGTTTTTGTATCTTCGTGTATTATACCTTGTGGGTAATTATGGATGAAGCCGGTGTAAAGAAAGAAATTGCTCAAAAAATCAATCGTATCAATGATGTTCGTATCCTTGAAAGTCTTGATTCTATTGTAGATGATTTGCTTGCCAAAAGCTTAGGTAAAGATTTTTGGGATGATTTGCCTGAAGCCCTTAAATCAGGAATACAAAAAGCCGAAAAAGATCTTACTGATGGAAAAGGGTTGCCTCATCAGGATGTAATGGCTGAAATTAAAGAAAAATACGGTCGCTGATGGCGAAGCAAATTAGCTGGTCCCCAGATGCTAAACGTGACTACCTGCTTATAGTAGATTATTTAAATGCCCACTGGAGCCAACGCGAAGTGCTGAATTTCATTGATCGCACAGAAGAAATACTAGACCTTATTGCGGACAATCCTTTGCTTTTTGTATCCTCTGAAAAAAAACCGGGTGTTCATCGCTGTGTGATCGTAAGTCAGGTAAGCATGTTTTACCGGGTACAGCACGAAACTATTGAATTGCTTCGCTTTTGGGACAACCGCATGGACCCAACAAAACTCGACTATTGAGATACATGTCAAAAAAAAGAAAAAAAAAATCTCCCGATCCCACCTCAATCAAACAACAATTTGAATCTGGAATCTTATCCGTGCTGAACGAAGCTCCTGGCCGTGCTTATAGTATAAAGCAAATTGCCAAAAAGCTGGGCTTGAAAAAGCGCGATGATATCAAGGCCATGACCTTCTCGGTGTATGAATTGGAGGAAGCCGGAAAAATCAAAGAACTCAGCAACGGCACCTATGCCAGTGCACAAAAAGAAAAAACACTAACCGGCATTGTCGATCATGTAAGCTCACGCTTTGCCTATGTAAAAATCGGTGAAGACCGGCCCGATGTGTACATCAAAGCCCGCGATCTCGGCTCTGCGGTTGACGGTGATACCGTGAAGATAGCGATACTGCCCTCACGCCATGGTGAACATCCGGAAGGAAAGGTGGTTGAAATTATCCGCAGAAACAGGAGCCAGTTTGTAGGCAAGCTGGAACTTTCAAAAAACTTTGCCTTTGTAGTAGCCGACTACCGGAAAATTCACAAAGATTTTTTCATCGCGCAGAATAATATCAACGGTGCCAAATCAGACGACAAGGTAATCGTTGAAATACTGAACTGGGGCGATGGTGAAGGAAACCCGGAAGCCAAAGTGGTCAACATTCTGGGTAAGGCAGGTGAAAACGAAGCTGAGATTCATTCCATTATGGCCGAGTTTGGCCTGCCGTTCAAGTTTCCGCCAAACGTGGAGAAAGAAGCCAGTAAAATTGAAGAAGGGATTACCGCAGCAGAAATAAAAAAACGAAGGGATTTCCGCTCAATAACCACATTTACTATCGATCCTGAGGATGCCAAAGATTTTGATGATGCACTTTCCTTGCAACTTCTCCCTAATGGAAATTATGAAGTGGGTGTACACATCGCAGATGTAACGCACTACATTCAACCGAATTCAAACCTGGAAAAAGAAGCATTTGATCGGGCAACTTCGGTGTATCTGGTGGATCGAACCATCCCCATGTTACCGGAGAAATTGTCAAACGAACTCTGCTCCCTAAGGCCGAAAGAAGATAAGCTGACATTTGCGGCAGTTTTTGAACTGGACAAAAATGCCAACATCATCAGCGAATGGTTTGGACGAACCATCATACACTCTGATCATCGCTTCACCTATGAAGGAGCGCAGGAAGTAATTGAAACGGGAAAGGGATTATTTGCCGAAGAGTTACGAACACTTAATGAGCTTGCCTTAAAACTTAAAAAAGAAAGGTTCGCGAAAGGAGCTGTGAATTTTGAAACCACCGAGGTGAAATTTAAACTGGATGAAAAGGGCAGACCTTTGGCTGTTATTCAGAAAGTGCGGAAGGATGCCCATAAACTTATTGAAGAGTTTATGCTGTTGGCCAACAAGTGTGTTGCCACACACATCTACAATAAAAAGAAGGGCCCGGAGAAAAACACATTTGTTTACCGTATACACGATTATCCCGATCCGGATCGTGTAAAAGACTTCGCAAACTTTGCCAAGCAATTCGGCCACCGGATAAATGTGGATGAACAATCTATTTCGCGTTCGTTGAACAAACTCATGAACGAAATTGAAGGTAAGCCCGAGCAAAACGTATTGCAACAACTGGCCGTTCGTTCCATGGCCAAGGCAAAATATTCTACAGAAGCGAAAGGACATTTTGGATTAGCCTTCAATCACTATTCTCACTTTACCTCCCCCATCCGCAGGTATCCCGATATGATGGTGCACCGCTTGCTGCAACACTATCTTGATGGAGGAAACCCCGTTAGCAAAACTGAGTATGAGCCTAAGTGCGTACATTCATCCGAACGTGAAAAACGCGCAGCCGATGCCGAGCGTGCCTCCATCAAATACAAGCAGGTAGAATTTATGTCGCTCATGGCCGGTGATAAAGCCTATGACGGATTGATTTCCGGTGTTACCGAGTGGGGTATCTATGTTGAGATTATTGAAACCAAATGTGAGGGCATGATCCGCATGGCCGATATGGATGACGACTACTATGAATTCGATGAGAAGAATTACTGTATTGTCGGCAGACGAAATAAAAAGATTTATACCCTGGGCGACCAGGTTCGGGTGCGCGTAAAGAAAACCGATGTCGACAGAAGATTGATTGATCTTGTGTTCGCTAAACAATAATCTTGTTTTTCCATTTATTACAGCATGTATACAATTCCTACCTATAAGCGCCTGATCGATCAGGAAATCAGCAAGCATAAATTTGGCCAGGCACCTGATTCGCTGTATGAACCCATCCGCTACCTGATGGGGCTTGGTGGCAAGCGCATGCGACCCCTCTTAGTGCTGCTGGCCTATTCCCTGTTTAAAAAAGATGTCAAATCCGTGGTGAAGTATGCCGTGGCCGTGGAGGCTTTCCACAATTTTACGCTCATGCACGATGACATTATGGACAATGCCCCATTGCGCAGAGGAAACGTAACCGTACACGAAAAGTGGAATGTTAACACCGCTATCCTTTCGGGAGATGTTATGCTGGTGCGGGTTTACGATATGTTTTTGTCGCTCAAACCAGAGGTACTGAAGTCTGTGCTGAAGGCCTTCAACAACTGTGCAGCCGAAGTGTGCGAAGGGCAGCAATGGGACATGGAATTTGAAACCATAAACGCGGTAACGGTGGATCAATACATCAACATGATCCGGCAAAAAACTGCCGTGTTGTTAGGCTTTAGCCTGGAGTTGGGCGGTATGCTGGCGGGCGCGTCCAAAACCGATTGTAAGGCGCTGCGCGAGTTTGGCATCAACATCGGTATTGGTTTTCAATTGATGGACGATTTGCTGGATGCGTATGCAGATCCAAAGAAATTTGGCAAACAGGTAGGTGGCGATATCATCGCCAACAAGAAAACATTTCTACTGATTACCGCCCTCGAGCGCGCCAACAAACAACAGCATACTGAACTTCAGCATTGGCTGCAGACTAAAAAGTTTAACAAGCGAGCAAAAGTTAAGGCTGTTAAAAATATCTATGATGAACTTCAGATTCCTGAAATAACGGAGAACAAAATCAAACAATACTTTAACAGAGGCTACAAACAACTGGAAAAAGTTGGTGGAAATAAATCCGCCAAGAAAATAGTAGCGGCCTTCACGGAAGAATTGATTGCGCGGCAATCGTAATTATTCCTCCTCCTCACAATCATCCCAACACTCGCTGCAAGGTTGCTGAACAACTGTGTAGTTGTATAAAATAGATTCGTGTGCCATGCGCACCGGCCGCTCATCAAGTCCAAAAAAGAACCATCCGGTTATCGGCTCATTGTCATCTTCCCACTGCATGTAATACGTTTTGGCTAAGTTTTCGTCCTGATCATGCACGGAGAGTACCAAGCGCCCGGCCTCATCGATATAAAACGATTTGATCAGCGCAAATGAAGCATCCTGCCCCCAGCCAATCATCAAGGTGTCGCTGTTTACCTGAACCATCATGTTATCGGCATCGCATGGGCGGAAGATGATGTAGCTACCATCATCCTGCTCGGTGAGTTGCTGCCATTCGCCTTGTAAATCACTTAGGGTAAACGATGTAGAGGATGTACCGGCAGCAGATTTTTCACTATTCTCTTGACGGCCAGACGAACAGGCCATGGCCAATAAGAGGAAGAGGGGGTAGAGGTTTCGCATAATTAAAGATACTGAATAACCCTAAAAATACTATACCACAGAGGGGACATAGAAAATTTGAATCAATCAACTATGTGCCCTATGTGCCTATGTGGTTCAAAAAAATTCTTGCAAACCTATCTCCCACTTTTTTTCTTGAATAGGTTTGCTCGGCAAGTTTACGCGCATTTTGCTGATAGCCTTTCAAGCGTACCGGATCAGCAAGTAATAGTTTGATCTGACGAATCAAGTCATCCGGATTCTTTGGGTCAACGGCTATGCCGCAGCTATGTTGTGAAAGTTCATCTTTTATCCAACCCCCAAAATTGATTACGATAAGTTTTCCGGCTGCCAGTGCATCAAAGTACTTATTCGGGGAGCCCGTTTCCAAAACGGGCAAGTGTTTATAGCAAACCATAACGGCATCCGTCACATTCAACACATCGCGCACCGCTTCACGATTTAAAAATCCGGTTAACGAAATGTTGGTTAGTTTTTTCTGATCAATCAATTGTTGCAGGTCATCATACATTTTTCCATCCCCGCAAATCAAAAAATATATGTTCAGGTTTTCAGCCTGTACACGTTCCGCGCAGTGCACCATATATTCCAATCCGTTGGCAAGCCCAAGAGTGCCGACATAGGAGACAACAAACTTGTTTTGAACACCAAAGCGTTGTTCAACTTCAGGCTTCCTTATTTCGGGTAGATAAAAATGTGTGTCGGCCATGTTGGGAACCTGGTACACTTTCTTGCCGGGAGTAGTTTTTTCTATGGCCTCCTGTATGGGTTGCGACAAGGCCACAACCGCGATGGATTTTTTATAAATAAGCTTTTCGAGTTTGTAGAGTATGGCTTTCAGTACCGGATTCTTAATAAACCCCATCTGCACGGGTGCTTCAGGCCATAAGTCGCCCACTTCAAAATAATATGGAATCTTGTATCGGAGTTTAATCCACAAGGCAGCCAGGCCTGTTGTTAGCGGAGTTGAAATGGCATACACCACATCAGCCTCACGAAATTTACCAGCATACTTCACAATATGCCACACAAAAAGCCAGAACGAATAAACGCGTTTGAAAAAACCATACCGGTTATTGTAGTCTACCGGCAGGTAATGGATTTCAATTCCTTCAGAAGTAATTTCCCTGATGCTGGTCTCGTTGTGTGTGGTGATCACTACAACCTCAATACCTTTTTCAACCAGCGCATGGGCCAGGTAATAGGAACGTAATGCACCACCGACTGTGGGTAAATTAAAAAATTGGTGAAGGACGAGGATTTTCACAGGGCAAAGAAAACATACAATTAACAGTTGGCAAGAACCAGCTATCAATTCGTGTCTAATGCTTCACCGCTGATGTGCTTCGTGAATAGCTCAGGATATTCAGAACGGTTTGGGCTGAAGGCTCCAGTTTCGCAGCGTCCATTTCCTTTTTTAGGGCGCTCATGCTGGTGTACATCGCCTGAAGTTCCGGATCGGTAAGCAGGGCCTTGCTAATTTCCTGCGTCTCCTTCTCCGTAGTCTCGTGGTATAGATACCTGATCAGGTCGTCTTGGGTAAAAGTCTTTATCATAGGCAAGCTGGTTATTGTTCATCTTCTTTCTGAGATTAATAAGTGCATAACGCATTCTGCCCAATGCCGTGTTGATGCTTACCCCGGTGCGATCGGCAATTTCCTGAAAACTCATCTTCAGGTAATGCCGCATAATCAACACCTGCTTCTGCTCGGTTGGCAACTCTTTGATGAACCCCCGGAGCCTGGATTTGGAGTCGTGCATAATCTGCTTCGACTCCATTGACTCTTCGGAGAAATCCATCGAGTTAAACAACCGGCTCCCATCCTCCAGCACAATTTCCGGATAGCGTTTCTTCTTCCGGAAATAATCTATGGCCAGGTTATGCGCAATGCGACTAATCCATGGTAAGAATTTGCCCTCTTCGTTATACCGTCCCCCGCGTATGGTATTTACCGCTTTAATAAAGGTCTCCTGCAACAAGTCCTCGGCCACATAGCGGTCACGGACGATCAGGTAGATGGCGGTATATAACCTTGATTTATGGCGGTGCAGAAGCGTTTCAAAAGCCCCCTCGTTACCATTTTGATAGCGCAACACTAATTCGCTATCACTGCATTTGTTCTCTGTCATCTAGCTCACATTTAGGTAACGTAGAAGTCTAGATCAATATTGTAGGGGGTTTAGTGGAACAATAAGGTTGAAAAGATATTAATATTCCTAATCAGCGCAAATAATTTCTTTATCAGCGCAAATAATTTCTTTAAAATTCTTGTCTGTAACTAAAATTCTTTAGGTATTTGCTTTCGATTTTTTGAGCCTAAAACCTTATGTCTGTTAACAAAAAGCGAATAATCAAAAGCCTGGAAAACCTGAGCGAGGACCTGCACGAACTGTTAAAAAAACAGTACCCGAATGGGTACGAAGGCAGCATTACCCGCATTATGAATGCGAAAAAGGAGCCCATCTTCGTGTTCCCGCTCGAAACGGATGATGCCATATACCTGGTAAAGGTACCGGCTACCAAAAACAGCGATGGCGGCTATGACGTAGAGGCTGGCGGCCCGCAGGAATTTGACAGTGATGGCGGGGGCGATGACGATTACGGTTCAAATGATGACTTCGAGTCGGGTGGTGACGATGATGACTTTGGCGATGACGATGGCGGGGGCAAAAGAAGCCGTGAGGCAAGCTATGATCCTGATTTCGACAGCTAAGATTTATTAACCTGAGTTTATGGAACACCATCCCCGCGGATGGTGTTTTTTATTCCATCACTCCATGACATTAATTGCTAATTTTAAGCGGTGAACCCGCAAACCCTAGTGACAGACACCCAACTCGACAATCTCGATCCTAAAGAATACATCATCATAAAACGCGCTCGGGTAAACAACCTTAAAAACCTGAGCGTGGCCATTCCGCGAAATAAACTGGTGGTTATTACCGGGCTTTCCGGCTCGGGCAAATCGTCATTGGCGTTTGATACACTGTTTGCAGAAGGCCAGCGCATGTATGTGGAAAGCCTGAGCTCCTATGCCCGCCAGTTTCTGGGTCGGATGGAAAAGCCAGAAGTGGATTACATCCGCGGTGTTTCACCGGCCATTGCCATAGAACAAAAGGTGAATACCCGCAACCCGCGATCGACTGTGGGTACCACAACTGAAGTATACGATTACCTGAAGTTGCTTTTCGCCCGTATCGGCAAAACGTACTCACCGGTAAGTGGCAAAGAGGTTAAACGCGATACCGTAACCGATGTTGTAAATGAAATCAACAAACTGCCCGAAGGTACCCGCATTATGGTGGCCAGTCCGCTTGCCCTGAAAAAGGGCAAAAAAATACAAGAAGAATTAAACCTGCTGTTAAGCAAAGGATTTGCCCGCGTACTTGTTGATGGTGAACCTAAATTTATTGAAGATCTTTTGGCCGAAAAGAAAAAATCTTTTGCCAAAGATGCCCGGGTAGAAATACTGATTGATCGCGCAGTGGTAAATGCTACCGATGATGATACGGTGTTCAGGCTTTCAGATTCCGTTCAAACTGCTTTTTATGAAGGCCATGACGAATGCATTATTTATGCCGAAGGCCATAAACCCATGCACTTCTCCGACCGGTTTGAACTGGACGGCATAAAGTTCACAGAGCCCTCCGTAAATTTTTTCAGCTTCAATAATCCCTACGGTGCATGCCGCACGTGCGAAGGATTCGGCAAAGTATTGGGCATTGATGAAGACCTCGTTATCCCTGACAAATCCTTATCGGTGTATGAAGGTGCCGTAGCGCCCTGGCGAAGTGAAGTGATGGGCGAATGGCTTAAACCGCTGTTAAAAAACGGCATCAAGTTCGATTTTCCGATCCATCGTCCGTACCATGAGTTATCGGAAAAAGAAAAAGAAGTTTTGTGGAAGGGTAACGCTTACTTTGATGGTATTCATGCCTTCTTCAAATACCTGGAATCCAAAACACACAAAATACAATACCGGGTTCTGTTATCGCGCTACCGCGGCAGGACCAACTGCCCCGATTGTAAAGGAACACGCTTGCGCAAGGATGCCCATTATGTGAAGATTGCCAATACCTCCATCATTGACCTGGCGTTATTGCCCATGGAGGATGCACTGGAATTTTTTACCAAACTCAAATTACCTGAGTACGATAAAAAAGTATCGAATAGAATTTTAACCGAAATTACTACACGACTGGAATACCTGGTGAAAGTAGGGTTGGGTTATTTAACCTTAAATCGCCTTACCTCCACGCTTTCGGGTGGCGAATACCAGCGCATAAAACTGGCTACTTCATTAGGCAGTGCGTTGGTGGGATCTATGTATATTATGGATGAACCGAGTATCGGCCTGCATCCGAAAGATACTTCACGGATGATAGAGGTATTGAAATCTTTACGCGATTTGGGCAACACCGTCATTGTGGTAGAGCATGAGGAAGAAATCATGCGGGCAGCCGACCAGATTATTGACATCGGCCCCGAAGCGGGCGCCCATGGAGGAGAGTTGGTGTACCAGGGTTCGTTAAAAGACCTGAATGCACCCCTGACCAACGGGCAGAGAAAATTTGTTTCCCACACCACCAATTATTTAGCAGGAAAGGACAAAATTGATATTCCTGCCAGGCGAAGAAAATGGAAAGACTCCATTATCGTTGCCGGTGCACGGGAAAACAATTTGAAAAATCTTACCGTGCAATTTCCGATGGGCATACTTACGGTGGTTACCGGTGTTAGTGGTTCAGGCAAATCAACCCTCATCAAAAAAATTCTATACCCCGCAGTGGGCCGTTTAAGCGGATCAGTGGCAGAGTCTCCCGGCAAATACGATAAACTGGAAGGTGATCTTTCACGCATCACCCAGGTTGAATTTGTAGATCAGAATCCTATAGGAAAATCATCCCGTTCCAACCCTATTTCATATGTAAAAGCCTACGATGCAATCCGCCAGTTGTATGCCGATCAGCCCCTTGCCAAACAACGCGGCTACAAACCCTCACACTTTTCTTTTAATGTAGAAGGTGGGCGTTGTGAAACGTGCGAAGGCGAAGGCGAAATAAAAGTAGAAATGCAGTTTATGGCAGATATTTTCCTGAAATGCGAATCTTGCCAGGGTAAACGTTTCAAGCAGGAAATATTGGAAATTGAATACAACGGTGCAACCATTGCCGATGTACTGGACATGACCGTAGAAGACGGTCTTGAATTTTTTAAAGACAAAAAATCTATTCACGAAAAAATACAACCCCTGTTTGATGTGGGCATGGGGTATGTAAAACTCGGGCAATCGTCAAATACTTTAAGCGGTGGTGAAGCTCAACGGGTAAAACTGGCTTCCTTCCTGGGAAAGAATTCAGCAGACGGAAGTATACTTTTCATTTTCGATGAACCTACCACCGGCCTGCATTTCCATGATATTTCAAAATTATTAAAAGCCATCAATGCCCTGGTCGACCAGGGACATACGGTAATCGTAATTGAGCACAACATGGAAGTAATAAAGTGTGCCGACTGGATTATAGACCTTGGCCCTGAAGGAGGAGAGAAAAAAGGTGGTAAGCTATTATTTGCAGGAACACCTGAGGATATGGTGAAGAAGGCGAAGGGGAGTTATACGGCAGATTTTTTAAGGCAAAAGATGAGCAACTGATCATGCTTCTAAAAAAGGACTAACCATGCAAGCAACCAACCGTTTAAGCATAAGTCTGTAGGGTTTAAAATTGTTGTTATGAACAAAACCTTAACGTTGTGTTTACTGCTGATTTCAACCCTGTTAGTTGGCCAGGCTAATGTTACCGTAAAACTTTACTCTCCGGATGAACTGAAAACCGACATCCGCTTTCTCATCAGAACGCTGGAGAACATCCATCCCAACCTATATGCTGCTACACCAAAGGAAAAATTTTACAAGGATGTTAAAGAACTGGAGCAGGGGCTCACTGAGCCGATTACCCGTCTTGAGTTTGCCCGAAAACTTATTCCGTTAACAACGGCTTTGGGCGATGGGCACACGTCTGTTTATTTTCCGCAGGAAGAACGCAGTGAATTTTTGAAACAAGGTGGTAAGGTGTTTCCCTTTGAGGTGCTCATCCGCAACAACCGGCTGTTTATCACAAATAATTACAGCAGTGACTCAACTTTAACAGGAGTAGTTGAAGTTGTTTCGATAAACGGATTGCACACGCCTGAATTGCTTGATCATCTTCGGTTGTATGTAAGTGCCGAACTTGATTTTTATAAGGATATCCGCATCCAGCGATCGTTCAGAAGTTTGCTGTGGTATGTTTTGGGGTATTCTAACTATGACCTTGAACTGGTTATAAATGATCAGCCCGTTAGTAAACATGTTGAGGGAATTACCTCAACACAAATTCAGGTCGCTACGCTTCAACGATCGGTAAACCAAAATGCAAAACCATACTCCTTAACCATTACTCCAGAAGGGTTTGCAATTATTGATTTTCGTTCGATGACAGATAAAAAACGTTTTGCCGTGTTTCTGGATTCGGCTTTTCAGGTTATCCGCAACAAAAACATCCAGCACCTAGCCATTGATATTCGCAACAACGGTGGCGGCAGCTCGCAATTGGGCGACATGCTTTTTAATTACATAACCGATAAACCTTATCGCCAGGTTGACCGGATGGAAGTAAAAGCAAGCAAAGAAATGAAAAGTTATTTTCGCCAGCGCTATGTTAAATGGTATATGTACCCGCTCATGCCCTTTGCTGTTTTTAATAAGCAAGCCCGCCATTATGCGTTTGGAAAACCGGGTAAAATACAGGTGGTTGAAATGAAAAAGCTGATCAAACCAAAAAACGAGCTGCTAAAATTCAAAGGCCAAACCTATTTGCTTGTAAGCCATTACACCTTCTCCAGCGCCAATATGCTTGCCGATGCGTTTAAATGTTACAGCATGGGTACAGTGATTGGTGAAGAAACCGGAGGAGTACTTATGGCTTTTGGTGATGTTATTCTCATTCAACTACCCAACACCCGGTTGGCTGCCGGTTGCAGCTATAAAAAATTTGTTCACCCGTGCAGCGATAACACCCTTCGGGGTGTTAAGCCCGATGTGGAAATTATTGCTGAACCATCTGATCTGGTTTCGGGCCGCGACCTTGTGCTGGAATACCTCAAAGAAGTGATTAAGCACTAACCTACAACAACCGGATCAACTCCACATATAGCGCTGTAAGTTTTGGCTCGGCCTTGCCAGCCACTTTCACAATCTCTTTCAGGTTTACCGGTTTAAGGTTGTCCGGGTCACAATCATCTGTCAAAACCGAAATGGCACAACACGGCAGGCCCATGTGATTGGCTACAATTACTTCGGGCACTGTGCTCATACCCACAGCATCACCCCCAATCTTTCGCAAAAATCTGTATTCAGCGCGTGTTTCCAGGTTAGGGCCCATAACCGGAACATAAACACCTTCATTCAACCGGATTTTTTTTTCTTTCGCGATTTGTTTGAGTTTACTGTTCAATGCTTTTGCGTATGGCTCACTCATATCGGGGAAGCGCGGACCAAACAATTCGTAATTCTCACCACGCAACGGATTGTCAGGAATTAAATTAATGTGATCGTCAATCAACATTAACTGACCCTTCTTCCAGTTGGGGTTCAGGTTTCCTGCTGCGTTGGAGATTAACAGGTTTTTAACACCCAATAATTTCATTACCCGCACCGGCAATGTGATTTGCCTGAGGTTATACCCTTCGTAGTAGTGAAAGCGGCCTTGCATGGCCAGCACTTTTTTGCCCCTCACTTCACCATAAATCAGTTGGCCTTTATGGTACTCAACCGTAGAAATGGGGAAGAAGGGAATAGAGTTATAATTAATAACCAGTGGTGATTCAATTTCCTTTACAAAGAGGTTCCCTAACCCAGTACCAAGGATTACCCCAACCTCAGGCGCCTTAACCCCTCGTTTCAAAAGAAAATCTGTAGCCTCCTTTATTTCGTGCATCATGCTTCTGGTTCTTTTACTATTATAGTTGCCCGATTAATCCTGTAAATAGCGTTACCAGTTTTTTCTCTGAAGCTGAGGCCGTATCTACAATATTCTGAAGTTCTACACGGTGTAAATTGTCGGGGTCACAATCGTTGGTCAGTACCGAAACTGCACAACAGGTAATACCCATGTGGTTAGCCACCAACACTTCTGGCACGGTACTCATGCCTACCGCATCCGCACCAAGCGTCCGCAGGTAACGGTACTCCGCCCGCGTTTCCATGCTCGGGCCCTGAACGGCCGCATAAACACCTTTGTGTAGCTTTATTTTATTCTCCTTTGCAAGTTTCAGTAGTCTCTTATTTAATTTCTGATGGTACGGTTCGCTCATATCCGGAAAGCGTGGGCCAAATAGTTCGGAGTTCTCTCCCCGCAAAGGATTATCGGGCTGAAGGTTAATGTGGTCGTCCAGCATCATCAACTCGCCCTTATGCCAATTCAAATTCAAATTACCCGCAGCGTTTGACACCATCAGTGTTTCAACGCCAAGCAGTTTCATTACCCGAATGGGCAGCGCAATTTGCTGCATGCTATACCCTTCATAGTAGTGGAAGCGGCCACGCATCACCATCACCTGCTTTTTCTTCACTTCACCAAAAATCAGTTGGCCTTTGTGAGAGGTTACAGTAGTGACCGGAAAATGCGGTATGACATTATAATTAATAACTACCGGGTTCTTAATTTCCTCAACAAATAAATTACCCAGCCCGGTACCTAATATCACGCCCACTATAGGCTTGTGTTTAATTTTTTTTTGGATAAATTCTGTTGCCTCTTTTGTCTCGTTTAGCATACCCATAAAGATCAAACCAAATGTACTAATTCAAATACAACTGTATCCTTATACGGTAAAAATCTACTGTTCGTAAAAGTTTAAGGCTTCATTGCCGAAATAAGATTACATTTATTACCGCTACCCTATTAGCCCAGCCGATAAAAAAACAGAACCTATGAAACAGATCGTTATTATCCTTAATCTTTTACTCATTGCCTTTGCAGGCGTTGGTCAATCTTTCAACACCTTTCCGGTAACTACCCAAAAACCTCCGTTGCATGGAAGGCACTGGATGGCTGTAACCGGTAAACCCCTTGCCGCAACGGCTGGAGCTATGATTTTTAGCAAAGGCGGTAATGCCGTGGATGCTTCGTGTGCCATGCTGGCCGCTACCTGCACTATGTGGGATGTGCTGAGTTGGGGCGGTGAAACCCAGGCGCTGATCTACAATCCGAAAACCAAAAAAGTTATTGCCATTAATGCTTTGGGTGTTGCGCCCACCGGGGCTACGGCACAATTCTTTAAAGACAAGGGCATGAAATATCCTCCGCAATACGGACCACTGGCAGCCGTTACACCCGGTACACCCGGGGGGCTTATGACCATGCTGGCCGAATACGGAACGATGAGTTTAAAAGATGTTCTGACCCCTGCCATGCAAATGGCGGAAGGTTATCCGATAGAAGCGCAAACCGCCAATTCAATAGAACGTGAAAAAGCGCGTATTAAAGAATGGCCCTACTCAAAGAAAGTTTTTTTAACACACCCAGGTGAGCAACGCGAAGCCCCTTATGCTGGTGAAATTTTTGTTCAGAAAGATTTATTGGAAACCCTGAAAAAATTAGTGGACACTGAACAACAGGCACTGAAAAAAGGTAAGTCAAGGAAGGAAGCCATCTATGCCGCGTATGATCGTTTTTATAAAGGCGACATCGCAAAAGAGTTTGCGCGCGGCTGCCAGGAACAAGGTGGTTTGATTACTGAACAAGACCTTGCTAACTGGAAAGTAAAAATTGAAGAACCATTAATGACTACCTACAAAGGTATTGAGGTGTACAAACTTCAGCAGTGGACACAAGGCCCTGTGATGTTGCAAACCCTGAACATCCTGGAAAATTTCGACCTGAAATCGATGGGCTATAATTCATCGCGGTATATACACACCCTATATCAATCCATGAACCTGGCTTTTGCCGATCGTGATTTCTATTACGGTGATCCTGCCTTTGCACCGGAAGAGCCCATGAAGGGTCTACTGTCGAAAGAATATGCCAAAGAACGTGCGAAGCTCATTAACCCAAATCGTAACGATCCGAAAATCGGGCCGGGCGATCCTTATCCGTACGAAGGAAAAATTAACCCGTATACCGATTTGTTAAAGGTTTGGGGCAACCCGCAAAGCAACTTATATAACCCCTTGAATGAAAAATACTTTGAAGACTTTGCGGCCGGAACAACATCCGTAGAAGCTGCCGACAAAGAAGGTTGGGTAGTGTCCATTACTCCCAGTGGCGGTTGGGTACCTGCCTGCATTGCCGGTAACACCGGCATTGGTATGAGTCAGCGCATGCAAAGTTTTGTGTTGGATGAAAAGGAAAACCCATTCAATGTAGTAGAGCCAGGCAAACGCCCACGGGTAACGCTTACACCCAGCATGGCGCTAAAAGATGGAAAGCCTTTTCTTTCGTTTGCCAAGCAGGCCGGTGATGAACAAGATCAATTGTTGATTCAATTCTTTTTAAACATGGTTGAATTTGACATGACCGTGCAAGAAGCCTGCGAAGCCCCCAGCTTTATCACCAACCAAATGTTCTCGAGCTTTGGTGATCATGAAAAACAACCCGGCTCATTAATACTCAACAATCAAATGCCTCCGTGGTCACGGAAAGAACTAGGACAGATGGGCTACCGGATCACCTATCGCGAACGAACCAGCGGACCAATTAATGCCATTTACTTCGACTGGAAGAATGGAAGCTTTTGGGGTGGTTCGAGTAACCATGGGGAGGATTATGGATTGGGGTGGTGATTACACCTGTTAAAAAGTGGCGGTTTATCTTTACCTTTAGATTACAAATTAAAAGCCAATGGAACGGATAGTAATTCAGGTTGATGACAGTGTTGGAAAAATCTACCACCTGCTTAGTGCAGATAAGCAGCAACAAATTTCTGAGGCCTTGAGCCTGTTGTTAAAAAAAGCAGCCAACGATATAACAAACGATACATACAAAACTCTATTGGACGAATTCGGTAATCAGGCTATTGCTAATGGGTTAACACCTGAAGTTTTAGAAGAACTTTTGAAAAAAGATGACTGATCTTTTTATAATTGATACCAATGTACTGATTAGCGCTCATCTTCTTCCTCAATCTGCTACCCGACAAGCGTACGATCTGGTCTGGCAAAAAGGCATAGCCGTATTTTCAAAAGCTACTTTCCATGAATTTGCTACAACGTTTACACGTGAAAAGTTTGAGCGGTATCAGCAACTCGAAAACCGTCTAAGGATGATTGCGCTGATTGAAGATAGGGGACACTTCAAAGAGGCCACAGTTCAAATTACAGAATGTCGCGATCCTAAGGATAATATGTTTTTGGAA
The DNA here is from genome assembly GCA_025808415.1 of Cyclobacteriaceae bacterium. Classification (NCBI taxonomy): domain Bacteria; kingdom Pseudomonadati; phylum Bacteroidota; class Cytophagia; order Cytophagales; family Cyclobacteriaceae; species Cyclobacteriaceae bacterium. The sequence goes on along the minus strand of CP075525.1, from coordinate 404,140 downwards.
CTGGCCGTGAGTTGTGCAGCTTCAGCTATAATTTCCAGCGATCCGGATCTGCTCTTACTCCATCCCTTCCGTGGCATACCTATTCTTTCACCTGCCGATTTTCTAAAAGCATTTAAGCAGTGATTTATAGACTTTACGAACCAACCCTCCTGCTCGATAAGCAAAAATGTTTGTCGAACATTTCCATGATGGCAGAGAAAGCGCGAAAGAATAATGTGGGTTTCCGGCCACATTTTAAAACGCACCAGTCGCATGAAGTGGCCCGGTGGTTCCGGGAGTTTGGTGTTGAAAAAATCACAGTGTCTTCCATGAAAATGGCTGAATACTTTGCCAGCGATGGGTGGCGCGATATTACCGTAGCTTTTCCGGTAAACATTCACGAGAAAGATCGTATTAACCAGTTGGCCGAAAAGATAACCTTGAACCTGTTGGTCGTTTCAGCAGAAACGGTTGATCTGCTTGGAAAAGAAATTCATCATCCGGTCAACCTGTTTATTGAAATGGATACCGGGTATCACCGCACGGGCGTTGCGGCAGAAGACTTTACGTTACTTGATGCTATTCTGAATCGGATAAATGCTTACCCGCACTTATCGTTTAAAGGTTTTTTAACACACGATGGCCACAGCTATAAAATCCGCAACGACAAAAATGCGATTCGCAACATTTGCCAACATACACTGACGATCGCAAAAACACTCAAACAAAAATATTCAAACCATTATCCAGGCTTGATTTTTTCGCTTGGCGACACACCAACCTGCAGCGTTGCTGAATCTTTCGCTGGAGTTGATGAGATTCGACCTGGAAATTTTGTGTTTTATGATTTTATGCAAGTTGCCATTGGTTCTTGCTCATCAGAACAAATTGCTGTGGCCATGGCCTGCCCGGTAGTAGCTGCGTACCCCGAACGAAATGAGGTTGTTGTTCATGGAGGGGCGGTTCATTTTTCAAAAGACAATCTTGTTCTGCCAGATGGCGCCACCTCCTTTGGAAAAGTGGTGCAATTAACGAACGGTGGTTGGAGCACCGAAGATACAGGCATGTATATTAAATCACTTTCACAGGAACATGGAATCATCCATGCGTATAAGAATCAAGCCGAAAACATTAAGGTTGGTGATTGGTTGGGTGTGTTGCCTATACATTCTTGCCTAACGGCTGATGTGATGAAAGCACTCAGACCATTGGAGGAAGAAGCGATTTCCATGATGCGGTAAAGGTTACACATAAAAATCTCCTGGCTTTGTTTCCGCTACTTCAGTAATAAACTGTGAAACTTTTTCAGTTACAGCTTTAAAGTACTTCTCTCCTTTTTCACGCGTTGCTTTCCGCGGATCGCCTACTCCGGTTGATGTCGTAACCTGGGTCCACCTGCGTTCAGCCCATGCCCCGCCCTCGCGAATGGCCGTGAACCTGAACTTTTTCGCTGCACCGTCAGCAGCCTCAGCAAGTGGTAACACCAAATCGGGACGTAAATTCAGCATCAGACTGGTTTCCATTTCACCCGCATGGTTGTCTTTATGCTCAAAGAATTGTTTTTGATCAAGGGTTTGAAACCAGTTGCACATGGTAAGAAACATATTCGGAAAACGCAGTCCGAGCTCACGAATCATGGGCTTAAAATCATTTCCACCATGACTGTTCAGGATAATAAGTTTGTGGATTCCTTGCCGGTTAAGCACGTCTATTACATCACGCAATACAGCAAGTTGTGTGGAAGGATTCATGTTGATATCAAGCTTCACATCAAACTGACCGGTGTTTACGCCAAACGGAATTGCAGGCAACACAATCACTTTTGCACCTTGCTCCCAGGTCAATCGTGCAGCCTCTGCCGCTATGTGTTCGGATTCAATGATGTCGGTTGCATAAGGCAAATGATAGTTATGTGCTTCACAGGCTCCCCACGGAAGTACGGCTACTTCAAAAGAAGCATCCTTTATGTATTTCCAGTTTGATTCGGCCAGAATATAGGGACGCATAGTGTTTATTTATTAACCGGAAGGGCAATTTGGTAAACCTTGCCGCGCTTTACCGTAAGCCGGTCATCGCGCAACCATGGGTTGTGGCGTTTCAACAATTTGTAATTTATTCCCTGCTGCTTGGAAAACTTAATCAGGTCAGGAATGGTTTCTGCTACTTCGACATAGCGGAGTTGTTCCTGCTGGTACAAATGTTTCGGGTTTACATTAAACCCATACTTGATGGGGTTTTCAATAATTTCCTTAATGGCGATAATGCGAAACACATAGCGAGAAGTTTCATCTACCAAATGCAGGTCATAAAAATTATCTACTTGTTGGCTCTCTAAAGCGCGCCCCACACCAGCAATGCCCCGGTTGTAGGATGCCGCCACCAACGTCCAGTTGCCAAATTTTCTATACGCGTTATTCAAATATTTGCAGGCTGCTTCTGTCGCCTTAAGCGGATCATAACGTTCATCAACTTCTTTTTCAATTTCAAGTCCCAGTTCCCGGCCTGAGGTTTTCAAAATCTGCCAGTACCCCACGGCATCTTTAGGTGAAATATCATTTAACAATCCTGATTCAATAAGCGGCAGGTATTTAAAATCATCGGGGATATTATGCTTGCGCAGAATTTCCTGCATTTGCGGAAGCCATCGGTTGGCTCGCTTAATCAGAAAGATGGTGCTGCTGTGCAGATATATGTTAATCTGCAATTCGCGATCAAGCCTCTCCAGCACATCAGGAATTTCGATGGGCACAGGTTCTCCGGCAAAATTCAGGTTCTTGGGCAGATCGTAGGAGATGGCCGGAAAAGGGGGTGCGGCACCCTCCCAATCGGCAGGGGCTAACGTGCCATCCTGCATTTTTTGCGCCTGTTCCTGTTCCGCTATTAATTTTTTTATTCGTTCATTCGAGAACCGTACATAGCCAATGGCTATAGCCAGCGCGAGGAGAGAAATGGCTAAGGGAAAATTTTTTTCTAACATAACCTTAAACACAGAGGGCACAGAGTGGTCCCCGATTAAAAGTTCGGAGCCAGTAAATATTTTGAGTAAAAGTCATCAATGGCCTTCACAGCATCTTCCGGGGTATCCACCAGGCTGAACAAGTCAAGATCCTCCGGGCTGATCATCCCTTCTACAATCAAAACATCCTTCACCCACTTCAGCCAGCCTTGCCAGAATTTTTTTCCTACCATCACAATCGGGAACCGCCCGATTTTTTTCGTTTGAATCAATGTTAACGCTTCGGTCAGTTCATCTAACGTTCCAAAACCGCCCGGCATTACTATAAACCCCTGCGAATATTTTACAAACATCACCTTGCGTACAAAAAAGTAATCGAACGTGATGAGTTTATCCGGATCGATGTACACATTTCCTTTCTGCTCGAACGGTAAAAAAATATTCAATCCTACAGACTTACCGCCCGCCCGGTGCGCGCCTTTGTTACCCGCCTCCATTATACCTGGGCCGCCCCCGGTAATTACACCATAGCCATGTTGTACAAGTTCAAAAGCAATTTCTTCAGCCATCTTATAATAGCTGTTAGCAGGCTTGGTGCGGGCCGATCCAAAAATGGTTACACATGGTCCAATCTTGGCCAGTTTTTCCATGCCTTCCACAAACTCACTCATCACCTTAAAGATCATCCAACTGTTGGCGCCTTTTATCTCTGCCCAATCTTTGTCTTTAAAGGCTTTACGAATGCGGTGCTCTTCTTCTATGGCTTGTTGAATTAATTCCGGATCAGCCTTGGGTTTTGTTTTTCTTTTCGAATTCATTTCGCTACAATTCAGTTATACCCGAAATATACGAGTATCTGTTTAAAATGATGGCCTTTTACATACCCGTATACGCCTCATCGTTACAAACCCAACCATGACATAAATCACGTCTACCTAAAACAAAATTCAGTAGAAATCAAACGGTTTAAATCGTAATATTACGATCAATAAAATTCACCAAAATCATGATGCCGCAGAAAAAAGTCATTGGTTTTTTTGATCGCTACCTTTCCCTGTGGGTTGGGGCATGTATCGTTTTGGGTATTGCTATTGGTAATTATGCCGGTGATACCATGAAAGCTATCAGCCGTATGGAGATTGCCAATGTAAACCTTCCGGTTGCTGTACTTATTTGGCTAATGATTTACCCCATGATGCTGCAAGTGGATTTTACCAGCATCAAAAAAATTGGCGAAAAACCCCGTGGTGTAGTATGGACAGTAATTATCAACTGGCTGATCAAACCATTTACGATGGCTTTCTTTGCCTGGATATTCTTCACCAAACTCTACTCGGCATGGATTGATCCTGCAGTAGCAGGCGAATACATTGCGGGTGCTATACTATTGGGTGCAGCACCGTGCACGGCCATGGTGTTTGTGTGGTCATACCTATCGGACGGTGACCCGAATTACACACTTGTGCAGGTGTCGGTAAACGACCTTATTATTTTAGTGGCTTTTGTGCCGATTGTTGGGTTGCTGCTAGGCATGACTGACGTAGCCATTCCATATGAAACGTTAGTTGCCAGTGTGGTGATTTTCGTAGTAATTCCCCTGGTGGCCGGAGTTATTACGCAACGTATTCTATTGAAAACAAAAGGAGAAGAGTGGTTTAAAAAAGAGTTTCTTCCTAAACTAAAACCCGTCAGTATTATTGCCTTACCCGTAACACTGATTTTCCTGTTTGCCTTTCAGGGTCAGAATATTCTCAACAATCCGCTGATTATTTTACTGGCAGCAGTTCCGTTGGTCATCCAAACCTATTTCATCTTTTTTATTGCCTGGTATGGTGGGAAAAAATTAAATCTGAATTATGCCGTGTGTGCACCGGCAGCGATGATTGGCGCCAGTAACTTTTTTGAACTGTCTGTAGCGGTTGCCATTTCACTGTTTGGTTTACAATCACCAGCTGCCTTGGTAACGGTAGTTGGTGTTTTGGTAGAAGTGCCGGTTATGCTTTCGCTGGTGGCATTTGCAAATAGAAAGAAATACTAGGAACGCGTCTTAAAAATACCTTTTATGTCAGATTGCTCTGCCGACCGGTCAGGCAGTCTGCCGAAATCGGCTTTTAAGGTTGAAATTAGACTTCGACAAGCTCAGGCTGACACGAGTAAATGTTTTTTGCGATTGATTTCTAGTAATAACTTCCTAACTATCTCCTGTAAAACGATTCAATGGCTGCTGTCAGGTCTTCATATTGAAATTTGAATCCAGTCTGCAGAATTTTTTCTGCTGATACCTTACTCCCCAATAAAACCAGGTTAGCCATTTCGCCCAACATAAGTTTCATAACAAAAGAAGGAACTGGTGGAAGGAGCAGGGTGCGATGCAATGCTTTCGCGATGGCTTTCGTTACCTCACGGTTTGTAGACCAGTGGGAGGAAACACCGTTGTATGCACCGATCAGGTTTTCATTCTCAATGGCATACCGAAACATCATACACAGGTCATCTATGTGAATCCAACTCATCGGCTGCTTGCCGCTACCCAGAGGCGCTCCAATACCGTAACGAACAGGCTTGGCTATTTCTTTTAAGGCGCCCCCTTTATCGGCAAGTACAATACCAATTCTGATTTTCACTGTGCGGATGTTAAGTTCCTGAATCTTGTCCACTTCATGTTCCCACGCCTTAACCACATCCGCTAAAAAATCAGTTCCCGCTTCACTGGATTCTGTAAATACCTCATCGCTGCCACCAAAGCCGTAATATCCGATAGCACTGGCTGATATAAAAGATTTTACCTGATGATGGGTGCTTTTAAGTGTTTGATATAACAATGCTGAAGATCGAGTGCGACTTTCTAAAATCTCCTGCTTCCGTCTGGCAGTCCACGGTTTATCAGCAATGCCTGCACCGGCCAAATGAATAATAGTATCGATTCCTTGAAGTGCTCCCTCCTCGATAATTCCTTTATCAACATCCCACGTAAAGGATGGTACGCTGCCGTGGCGTTTCGACCGACCTAAATGAACAACCTGGTAACCTGCTCTAATCAGGTTGGCGGTAAGTTCCGTGCCAACTAGTCCGGAGGCTCCGGTTATGAGTATTCTTTTTGGAATCAATTTTGTAGCATTAGTTTTACATCAATAACCATAACAACATGGAAGCCCGTAAAAAGTTTGTCCTTATTTTTTTCATAGTCCTTAGCCTGTCTGCCACAGGCCAATCGGTAAAAGTAGAGAAAGAATCGCACCGCATAAAAGGCGAAAATGTTGAAGGCTATGCAGTTGAGTTGGAGGGCAAACAGGATGATGTTGCAACCTCGTTCAACAAGTACTTAAGGTCGTTTGCCAAATTGAAGCTTGGGGCGAACCCGCTAACCTTAACCGAAACGGTAATTAATGGAACCTCATACAAAAGCCCGATTTATGCTACCACCAAAGAGCGTACTACTACCGCTGTAGCGTGGATTGGCTTAAAGCCCGGTGAATGGGCCAATACCGATGAGGCAGAAAAAGTACACAAAGAGCTCGAGCGAATCATCTACGATTTCGGTGTTAAATACTACCGCGATAAAATCCAGGTGCAGGTTGATGAGTCAACAAAAGCCTTGCAGGCGGTAGAACGCCAACAACAACGCCTCGTAAATGAACAGAAAAACCTTACGATGAGACTGGAGAACAACGAAAAAGAAAAAGCTCAGTTGGAGAAATCAATAGAAGCCAACAAGCTTGAAAACCTAAGCCTTCAGGCGTTGATTGAAAAGAACAAGAAGAGCCAGGATTCTGTGGCCATTGCCACCGAACAAATAAAGCGCGTGGTGGAAATGCATAAAGAGAAGCAGAAGAAGGTGAATTAGGCCATGTTAATTTATTGAATCCAATCTTCCCGGACCGGCCAGTTCGCGTGCCTCCTGAAGAAATCTCCATTTAGAATTTTCAGTATAGTCCCAACGATTCCGCCTAGTGTCATAATAAATATCCTCGTTTGGAACGTACACAAGGCCTTTATTGCCGATATATTTATCCACATTACCGGAGGTAATCATCTCCTTGAACAACACCTGAGCCTTTGCTTCCAACTCATCGCGGGTGCATCGGGGTGTTTGGTACAATAAATTCAATAGTTCAATTTTTCCATCTTCCGGATTTCGCTTTATATACCCGCCAAAAGTCCGGTAATGTTCGTACAAGCTTGCTTTGTCCTGATACTCGTACGTGAAAAACTCAACCGTGTCTGTCTTTAGGTAATACCGGATCTTCCCGCTGGTAAGGCTTACATAATTCTTATAAAAAGGTCTGCTGGAAAGTTCAAACCGTTCCTTGTAAGCCATCGCGTCAGGCTTCTTTACAACATAAGGTGCTAACTGAATGAGCAGTGAATCGTAATGCTTTTGTGAAAGTACTCGTTCAGCTTCAAATGTTTTGCCCGTTGAGCAACTGAACAATATTGACGAAAGGCCAGCAAGGAGGAAAAACGAATATTTCATATTAACAAAATAGATGTTGAAGTTAAATGCAAAAATAGAAAAGCCCGGATTAACTCCGGGCTTCTCCTGAATGAACTGTAATACTAAAGATTAATAATCAGCATTGTTCGGGTTAAGGTTTATCCAACCCGCGTTGAAGTTCCAACCTGCACCTGGTGAAGTTCCCCAGGCACCGTAGAAAGATTCAGTGGTAAAGAAATTACCCACGTTGCTGGCTGCAGGAATAGCAGGAGCACCTGCAATATAAGGGCTGGTTGCAGCCTGGTTAATGGGTAAGCTGGTGAAGCTATAAACACTACCTGAAGGAAAGGCACCAAAAATAGTGGTAACATTAGCCTCAAAAGTATTACCGGAAGCAAAGTTTGCCGGAACATTAGCACCGGTTGCTGTTTGGCCGCCACCGTTAGCAGCAAAAATGTTGTTGATTACGGTTGAACCTGCCGTAGCAAAATTTGCCGATGTGGGGAAGCCTGTAATGATTGAGTTATAAATTTCAACTTGACTAAACGAGTTAACCTCAACAGCAGCACGATAAAATCCGTCAATTTGGTTTGCAGGCCTGAACAAGAGCGGGCCCCATACCGTTACGTTTGCAAAAATTGGTTTTGACTGTCTGGTTACGCCACCAATGGTTGGTGCAGGGTTATTTGAATTACTGGATGATTCCCATGCCCTTGATCCGGAAATATCAGCGATAGATGCTTCGCGGATAATTGCACCATACTGTACGCGACCAATGTAACCACGATCAGAATCAAAGTCATCATCCAAAGTAGAGTAAGCGATCAAATATTTGTGATCATTCGAACCACCGAACCACTCATAAGCATCATCGTTTGCGAAGCTTACTACAATATGATCAATCTCAGTAGCGGAACCCACAGAACCCATCGTTAGGCTGTTAAGCTCATTATCCTGCGATAAGTCGATACCAGCAAACTCAATGCGGGCATATTTTAGTTTTCCTGAGTCATCATTTGGAATGGCTGCTCCATCGCCAGGGCCATAAAGACCATCTTGCGAACCGGCACCTCCAGCTAAACCTTCAATTAAGGCATTTGCACCGTTGCTATTATAATCGCGACCTAAAAGCACAACCCCGCCCCAATCGCCACGGTTACGGAATCCTTTAGGAGCATTTGAAGTAAACACAATTGGGTTGGCTGCGGTACCTACTGCGTTAAGCTTACCGCCTCTGTTCACGATTAATGTTCCCTCAGTCTCTTTTTCACCGAAAATAATTGTGCCGGGAGCGATGGTTAGTGTAACACCATTGGGAACAACAACTTTGCCCCGTAATAAGTAGCGGTTAGTAGCAACCCAGTTATTGTTAGTTGCCGAAATGTTTCCTTGCACCACTACAACCGGCTTAGGGTCGCCTACTGTGATGGTAACCGTAGCTGGTAGGGAATTTAAACCTGAGTTATCAACCGCTGTAACCACAATAAGTATAGTCGAACCAATAACTGCATTGGCAGGTATGGTATAGTTAACCGTTACAGTCTGTGTGCTTTGGCCGTTGAGCGCCACACTGGCTATGGATACTCCGGAAAAAACAAGTGCCTGACCTCCATTTGGCGCTGTTACTGCAGCTTCAAACGAAACGGATGCACCTGGAATATCTTGCAGTGTTGCAGGTGTAACACTTACCGTAGGGGCAGCACCTAAATCATCATCACTACATGAAGTAATAATGAAATTCAGGGAGGCAAGCATCATCACACTCGCCAATACCGATAGAATAGAATTTCTTTTCATGATTTATAAGTTAAGTTGAAATCGGCTGCAAAGTAGGCCTTCGGGGTAAAGCAGGGGTTACCCGATTGTTAGGTAATTGTTACGAAAGCCTGTTAACCGATCCTGACAGGTTGTAAAAAAATCAGCGACCTTTCTAAAGGCGCTGACTCAGGATATTCTAAAGGGTCAATATCAAAATTTAAAGCCCAAGCCCACGGTAAAGAGTTGGCCATTGCGTGTTCCACGAATTACTTTGTTTGTGTTGGTATCCGAAACATCATTGTTCAAATCGGGGTCTTCACGCAACTCCCAACGAGCATTCAACAGATCACTTATACCAAACCTTACCTCCAGGTTCTTACCTATTGTTTTGGCAATGTTTAAATCAACCAGGTGACGGGGCATCTCCCACCAGGTAGGAAACTGCGTGTTTCCAACAAACGTTATTCGTTTTCCAAAAACATTGTACTGAAGGTTAGCTTGCAATCCCCGATCAGTGTCTTCATAATAATACCCCATATTCAAAATATAAGGTGATTGGCCTTGCATCGGCCTGCGCTGAAGTTCCAAAACATCCGCTAAATCACTCACTTGTATACGGTTGTAAATCAACGAAGCATTGAACACTAAAAATGAGTGATTCAAGAACTGGCTGGCCGAAGAGTATGCCAAAGCCTTTCTAACCTCAACCTCCAAACCCGCGGAATAAGCTTCTTTAGCATTTGTATAAAGCAAGGCAGGGTTGTCAGTCCCGGTTCGGATTACCGTTTCAATAGGGTTTTTAAAGTACTTTCCAAAACCACCTATAGCAACAAACTCTGAAGGGGTGGGATAATATTCCCAACGCAGATCCACATTGTGTATATCCGCTACTTTCAAATTCTGATTTCCAACTATATCAATGGCATATTGAAAATCGTAGTAGCTGAATTCTGCCAACTCGCGGAATTCGGGACGATTTAAGGTTTTGCTATAGGCTAAACGAATAAGGGCTGACGGAGTAAGGTTGTAACTCGCATTAACAAATGGCAGCAAACTGGTAATGGGGTTATCAACTGATGTTTGGCCAACACCGGGCGCTGATTTTAATTGCTGACGATTGTATTCTACACGTAAGCCGGTTATTAACCTGAATTTATCGGAGAAAGGCATGTCTGCACTGACATAACCTGCGGTAAGCAGGTTATCTGCCGTATATGAATCTTGCGGACGTTGGCGCTCATCAATAAAGTGGCCACCATTGTAGGCTACGTTAACGGGGTCAAAAATCCTGTCGAAAGGTAATGAAGCTATGTTCGGATTAAATCCATCGCGCGCCACGTGGGCAATTGTACGTGTTTGAAAACTTCTCTCTTTAAGTTCAACCCAATACCCCATTTTGATTTGGAAAGGATCTTTACCGGATGGGGCATTTAATGAATACTCTATATCTGCTCTGTGGGTTAAGCTCGTTTCATTTAAATCTTGAAAGAAACGCGCTGAGTTTACTGCGCTCACACTTGAATTCACATTCACCACGTAAGGAACATCTTCGGCTGAGCCTTGCAACCTGCCCGTAACCAAACGCCTCCAGTCTGGTTCGTTCCTGTTGATGGTGGTATAACCTCCCAACCAGGTAATATTTAACCTATTAGGTATTAGCTCATGCTTACCCTCTAACTGTCCCAGATATGATGTTCTTCCAATGTAACGGTACGAATAATTCCTGAAGTTTTGCTGACGGAAGAAGTTATCACCGCTACGAATAATGGTTTCGTTTGTACCAATGTTATTAAACAGGTTTCTGAATTCAATTTTATTGCGGCTGTTCAAGGTAAGGGTCCAGTTACTTAACATGCCTGCCCTAACACTATTTACAAGTTGGTTATCCATGTAATTGAAGAAGTTCTCACTGGTAAAATCTTCTTCATAATTAAAATAGCGATTGAAAGAAGCATCGTTGTATTGGTTGGTGTTACTGTACGTTAATCCGTTAATTGTACTCAGCCGCATGCTTCCAAGTTTAAACCCGCGGCCAAAATTCAAATTAAAGCGGACATCCGGTAAAACATTAATGTCTTGAAGGCCCCAGGTATTTTGCCACTTCCTGCTTTCCAATTCAATAAGATTAGGGTTAAAACCTAACGCACCATAATTTGGTGGGGCATTTTTGGGTAGGCTTCTTGAACCACCATCGAATCCCAACCATTCAGTAGATGAACGTTCTTGGCTTTGACGAGTGGTACCTGTTGTATTTCTTCTATAACCAATAGAAAGCGCACCGTTAATAAACGGATCGTTAACTACATTTTTAGTGGTGATCTGCACCACCGCACCGGCATAATCACCAGGCAACCATGCACCACCGGTTTTGTAAACTAAAATCTGGTCAATCAATCCGCTGGGTAAAATATCAAATGAGAATGCACGGCTATCCGATTCTGAACTTGGGGCTGTAACCCCGTTAAGTACTACACTACTGTAGCGTGAACTCAAACCACGAACAACGATAAAACGGTTTTCCTGAATGGTAACACCCGGTACCCTACGCATTACCTGAGCTGCATCGCGATCTTGTGATTTTGAAATCTGTTCGGCAGAAATACCCGTTACAACCAACTTGCTTTCCTTGATGGCTTTCAGTAATGCAAAGTCGCTGTTAATTTCACGTGTTCCTGTTACAATAACTTCTTCCAACTCCTGCGACTCTTCCTGCATGGCCACATTTATAGTTGAAATTTTGTTTGCCTCTACGACAACATCTGGAATAACATGGGTTTTGTAGGTAATGAAGGAGATAACCAGGTTATATGTTCCGGGCTTAACGTTACTAATGGAAAATTTACCCTCAATATCCGTGGGTGCACCTACTTGTGTTCCCTGAATGGACACGTTGGCCCCAATTATTTCTTCGCCTGTTTTAGCGTCTGTTATTTTTCCGCTTATCGTTCCTGTTTGGGCAAAGGCTACTGAACAAACAAAGGAAAAGAAAGCCAGGTATAGATTGCGCATAACTAAAAATTTCTGCAAAGGTGGCGCTACACTATTACCCCATAAGCAAGCCATTGTTACGAAATTGTTAAGGGGCTAAACGGGTTGTAAATGCCTGATTTCCAGAATTATCGTAATATTACGATTAATTGCAGGCCTAACACTTGTTATTTCACTGTTATGCAGTTTAAAAAATCCTTATGGTAATGTTAAGCCTAAGATTATTTGCTGATGGGCACCTTGTTCAAAATAGCTTTAATGATGTCGCTGGTTTTCACATTATCGGCTTCGGCCTCGTAATTCAAAATAATCCGGTGGTTCATCACATCCAATGCCACTTCTTTGATGTCCTCCGGAAGCACGTAATCACGCCCTTCCATATACGCTGTGGCCTTGGCGGCCAGGTTTAAATTAATGCTGGCACGGGGTGAGGCACCAAATTGAATATAAGGTGCTTGTTCATTGAGTTTGTACTCCAGCGGCTTGCGCGTGGCAAATACCAGTTCAATGATATAGCGCTCCAGCGATTCTGAAATTTTTACTTTGTTGATCTGGTCACGGATGTCGTATATATCTTCTTTGGTGAGTAATGCATTTACCGTAAAATCAAACCGCATGTTGGATATCCTGCGCATCACTTCCAATTCCTGATCCTTACTGGGATAATCCACAAAAACTTTCATCATAAAGCGATCCACCTGGGCTTCAGGCAAAGGATAAGTGCCTTCCTGATCCACCGGGTTTTGGGTGGCCAACACCAGAAAAGGCTTGTCGAGCGTAAAAGTAGTCTCCCCAATGGTTACCTGCTTTTCCTGCATGGCTTCCAGCAAAGCGGATTGCACTTTGGCGGGTGAACGGTTGATCTCATCGGCCAGTATAATGTTGGCAAAAATGGGCCCTTTCTTCACTTCAAACTTTCCGTCCTTTTGGTTGTAGATCATGGTGCCCACCAAATCGGCAGGAAGCAAGTCAGGGGTAAATTGAATGCGTTGGAAATCGAGGTGAAGTACTTTGGCAAGCGTGCTTACGGTAAGGGTTTTTGCCAATCCGGGCACACCTTCCAATAGAATATGTCCGTTGGTAAACAGGCCGATAAGCAGGCGGTTAACCATATATTCCTGGCCCACTACCACCTTGCCAACCTCAGCCATTACCTGACTTACTTTTGCTTTGTGCAGATCTTGTTTTTCAGCAATCACAGCTTCCATGCCACAGTCCTTTGGTTTCAAAAATATCGCGCTAAAGTAGCGGAATTATCACGATTTAGGCAGAAAAAAGTGACAAGCCGCAACCTCAATTCTTTAACAGAAGCCTTATTTTTTAAAGGTGAATTTGAAATAGATAAGCATCAGGCTAAGCATGCAAATAATACCGTTGCATATGATAACGGGCCATAGCTTGAGGCCGAAACCGTAAACAAGCCACACAATGGTGCTGGAAAATACGATCAACATCATGGTAAGGCTTAAATCGCCAACACTTTTTGATTGCCAGGCTTTATAAACCTGGGGCATAAAGGTAATGGAACTTAAAAAGGCACCGGTGTGCCCAATGATTTCAAGGGTTGTCATGCTAACTTGGTTCGAATGCACGAAGGTAAAATAATGTCGAGGACTTTTGTAATAGGGGATATACACGGAGCGCATCGGGCGCTTGTTCAATGTTTGCAACGAGCAGGTTTTGATTATGAAAAAGATCACCTGATTTCATTGGGCGATGTGTGCGATGGCTGGCCTGAAACGAAACACGCTATCGATGAATTGATGCGCATTAAAAACCTCACCTACATTTTTGGCAACCACGACTTTTGGACGCTGGAGTGGATGCGCTACGGCCTGATCGATGAGGTATGGTGGAAGCAAGGTGGAGAAGCAACTATAAAATCCTTCACTGGATCAACCCTTGAAAAATATCAGGTTTTCTTTGAGCAGGCTTTACCATACCTTATACTCAACAATAAATTATTCGTTCACGCAGGTATAAATCCGCTGCAACCACTCCATCAACAATCGTTACAGGTGTTTCTGTGGGATAGGGCCTTGTCGCGTATCGCGCTCGATTTCTATCATAAGGGCATTTATGCCAAGCACACAGAATATGATGAGGTTTACCTGGGCCACACGCCTATTCCCTTTGAGCACCCTGTTCAATCAGGTGACATTTGGCTGATGGATACCGGGGCCGGGTGGTCGGGTGTACTTTCCATGATGGACATAAACACGAAAGAAATTTTTAGAAGCGACCCCGTACCCTCGCTTTATCCAGGTGTACAGGGGAGAAGACGATAACCAAGACATCAACCCTGGGTTGTCAAAACCAAACGACCTCAAATCCGCGTGGGTTTTGTAAGTATGAATTGATAAGGTTTTGTACTGTAGCCGTTTCCAGGCCTTTGCGAACAAAAGATTTCGCACCCTCCATATCGTGTAAAGAAACCTCGCGATCAATAAAGCCGAATCCCAGGTATTTCCCTTGTTCAACCAATACCAGCGACTGTTCATGCGCTTTTCGGCCCTTGCCAATAATAGCTACCGACTCGCCCATCCCATTAAACGACTTCATTGCGTTATACACACGCTTATTATACTTCTTCACGTTTTCAATACCCATACAGGCCCCTTTGCAATCCCCAATCTGGTATTGAAAGCATAACCCTTTTGAAACCTGCAACCCACTAAGCTTGGGGCACAAATCAAACTCGCGCACCTTTTCCCACAAAAAATTCCAGGCATCGCCTTTCGAACTGAATTTGATTAGCGGCTTTGAACCGCGTTTCACCATGTTCACGTTAAACCGGTGGTAGCCTGCACGGTCTTCATAATCGTAAATACCCCACTCTTCAATTCTATACTTCTGTGCCATGTTATACTTAGGCCATAACCTCCGTATTTCCTGCGACTCCAGGATAAGGGCAATCAACTCGTTACCTGTAAGTTCATAGGTGATGTGGTGAATTTCATTCCTGATTTTTGAACGGTTCCATTCGCGTGCATCACCGGTAAAGTGTCCGGCAATTCTCTTTTTTATATTGTTGGCTTTGCCCACATAAATCACGTGGCCACGTTCATTCAAAAAGTAATACACGCCCGGCTTGGGCGGCAGTTTGTCAAATTCGTCTTTAGGTAAGTTGGGCGGCAGTATAGTTTCGCCCGAATTGCGTTTTAATGCGCGCAAAATGTACCCATCCTTATCGCGGTTAAGCAACTTTGAAAAAATTTTTGCAGTAGCTTCAGCATCCCCTCCGGCCCGATGCCGGTTTTTGATCCCCACACCTAAACTTTCGGCCAGGCTACCCAGACTATAGGAACGTAACCCCGGAATAATTTTACGACTTAGCCTAACCGTGCATAATTTTTTCGATTGCCAGCTTATGCCTGCCAGTTCAAATTCCTTCTTTAAAAAAGAATAATCGAAATGGGCATTGTGGGCAACAAAGATCCGGTCTTCAAGTAAGCGTAAAATCGACTCAGCCACTTCTTCAAACGGTGGGGCTGTAGCAACCATTTCTGTTGTTATACCGGTAAGCCCTGTGATGTAGTAAGGTATTCTCCTTCCGGGGTTTACGAGTGTGTAAAAATGATCGATGATTTCAATACCATTATGGTGGTAGATGGCAATTTCGGTAATGCGGTGGTTATCCGCGTAGCCCCCGGTCGTCTCAATATCAACAATGGCGTACATGTCTCAAAGTAATATCATTTTCATTATCTTTCGAAGATGATGGTAGAATTCAATATGAATAGAAAGGTAGTCCGGAAATTCCGGCTGGGCGAAGAGCCGAAAGACTATACGTATTGGCTCTCCCAACCTCCGGCTATCAGAGTTGCCGGCATTGAATCACTTAGAAAACGCTATTATGGAGAAGATCCATTTAAGCAAGGATTTCAAAGAGTTTATCGAATTATTGAACAAAAATAACGTTCGGTACATTGTTGTTGGCGCCTACGCTGTTGGCCTACATGGTTATGTAAGGTTTACGGGCGTCCTTGATATCCGGGTAGAGCCTTCTCATGAAAATGCCGCTAATCTGATGAGTTGTATTACAGCATTTGGTTTTGGGTTGCTCAGCGATTTGTCGGCAGAAAGATTTTATGAGGGAAAATACTGTTGTACAGTTTGGCTATCCTCCGCTTCGAATTGATGTTATGACCTCGGTCAGCGGAGTACCGTTTAGCGAGTGTTTTGAAAAGCGGGAGATTACTACAATAGATGGTACCTTAGTGTCCTACCTTGATCTCGCCAATCTGAAAAAAAACAAAGCATCAACAAACCGTAAGAAAGATCAAGACGACCTTGAAAATCTACCGATATGAACGGTGTTATTCGTTTTTTACTTAGCGGCCTGGCTGTATTGCTTACGGCCTACCTCCTGCCGGGTGTTCATGTTGAACATTATGGCTATGCTTTATTGGTGGCGCTGGTACTCTCTGTTGTTAATGCGCTGATTAAGCCTGTGCTGGTTGTGCTCACCATTCCCATCACATTTGTAACGTTTGGATTATTTCTGTTGGTCATCAATGCATTGATGATTCTTCTGGTGGATTGGCTGATCGATAACTTTTACGTAGATGGATTCTGGTGGGCGCTGGCCTTCAGTTTAATCTTGTCGCTGTTCAACAGTTTGTTCAATGATCTTATTAAAGACCGCGCGCGATAAAATGTATTGAGCATTAATTGGTCTTTTTTCCGATGGCTAATTTTCCACCCAGGTAACCCATCGGAAAATAGGCACCGCCCAAATCCAGGATGGTAAACCATAGTGGCGATGGAAGCATAAGCACATTGGTAATGCCGCCCACTAAAAACACACAGCCTATTACTATCGCAAAGGTTATGCGATACGTGATCGCGATTTTAGCAGCAACAAATGCACCCACAAGCGTACCCAGTGCATGAGCCAGAAATGGAAATATAAAATGCCTGGGCTCAAACAGATGGAGCGATTCCTTCAACCCCTCCATGGTGGTAACATCTGCTCCGTCAGGTGGTGGAATGATGGATCCGCTGATCGTGATAATTCCCATATTTACAAGACTGCCTGTTACAATTCCTGCAACAACAGCAATTATGTTTCTGAGGATTGGATTCATACTGACTTTGATTTT
This sequence comes from Cyclobacteriaceae bacterium, assembly GCA_025808415.1. Classification (NCBI taxonomy): domain Bacteria; kingdom Pseudomonadati; phylum Bacteroidota; class Cytophagia; order Cytophagales; family Cyclobacteriaceae; species Cyclobacteriaceae bacterium. The sequence continues at coordinate 386,919 of CP075525.1, read as the reverse complement.
GTCCTTTAAGAATTTACTTCACCGGAAAATGAACCTCTGTGATCAGGTTATGGTCGGAAACTTCGCCTGGTAAATTCACATAGGTTTCAAACGGATCAACTCCCTTTTTATACCTATACTCCTTTGCACGTTGCATGGAATAGTGTGTGGTATACGCGTTGCCCAAGAATTTATAGGCGCCCGTGTGCTCAATCGTATATACTTTAAGGGAAGGAATGTTTCCGGCATTAAAACCAACAGGCAAGCTGGTGGGTATTTTCTGTAATGGTAGTGCTGCCGTATATCTTACTTTATTGTTTACGATATCCCATTGATGATAAATGGTGAGCGGACTACCAGCTAATGGAATGGAGTGACTTTCAGACCAGGAAAAAAGTTTTGCAAAATCTTTTTCCATCTGTTTGTCCAGTGTTTCCATTGTGCAAGATGTTATTACGCCAACATAGTTACAGCCTGTATATTCATGAATGCCCTTGAAGTTAAGCGAAGAATGGACTTTTCCGTTTTCTACATAATCCTTCAGCATCATCAATCCTCTGGAATAATCCATACCGATGTAAGCCATCATCATCTTTTTCATCCAGAACATGAAAAAGGGAAGTTTGCTGTCCATGTGCCAGGTTACTTCTGTAGCCACCTCATTGCTGTTGAGTTCAAACCAAACCGGTGAACTGGACTTCCAAGGCTTTAAAAAAGTAACAAGAAGATCCAATCGTTTAGGTGACGTTTCTGAAACCACCTTCATCTCCCCACTTCCGGTGCGGTTGCCTTCCCAACTGTAAAACTTTCCATCGGGTTGTATTTTCACCTTGGCTTCTGGTTCTGTGATCAGCCAAGGTGACCAGGCCGGCCAATGGTTAAAATCGCTGAGGATCTTAAAAATTTTTTCGGCTGAAGCCTGAATGGTAATGGATTTGGAAACGTGTATGGCGGGCATTGTGGTGGGGTTAAGGGAACCGAAGGTAAGAAATGTTGATTCGCCAAATCAGGAATTGACCTGCAAAAATTAGGAGTACCCGGGGCGGGAGTTGAACCCGCACAGCTATTACTAGCCACAGGATTTTAAGTCCTGCGTGTCTACCAATTCCACCACCCGGGCAGACATTTCGTTGTTCGTTACTGGTTATTCGTTGCTCGGCCTTTAACTAAAAAAGTGTGGGATCCGCCACACTTTTTAGGTTCCGAATAACCATTAACCGACAACGATTAACGATTTTGAGCGGGAAACGAGACTCGAACTCGCGACCCCGACCTTGGCAAGGTCGTGCTCTACCAACTGAGCTACTCCCGCTTGTTTTCTCTTTTTCTAAGAGAGCCTTTCTATCAAATTGGGGCTCATTTAACTGAGCTAATGCAGACGAAGGCTCCGCCTTGTCTGCATCCAGACTTGCTTTGCAACGTCTGGACTCCCGCTTGTTCCCAAAAGGGACTGCAAATTTAATAGCTGGATTTAAAATTCCAACACGCCTGAAATCTTAGCCGGTTTTTCGCAAATCACCTTCCATTTCAAGCTTTAATTGCCGTGCATGTTCCTTGTCTTTGGAGTATTTGATGTGCTTCGGAACACCTTTTAAATCCCAAATCAGGCCAGTCCACGATAGGGCTTTTAAAATATACCACGTAATATCAATCTCCCACCAAAAAAAGCCCTGCCGCGAGGCTGTTTCATAATAGTGGTGGTTGTTATGCCAACCTTCGCCCAACGTAAGCAAGGCCAGCCACACGCTGTTGCGTGATTCGTCATTGGTTTTGTAGCGCTGCCGGCCAAACTTGTGCATGATGGAATTTATGGAAAAGGTTCCGTGATAGAGAATGACCGTACTGAGAAAGAACCCGATCAGTAAGGTTGAAAAACCGAACGCGGTAAACATAAGGGTAATGCTGCCTCCGTTCACGATTCCACCAAGTGCAGTTACAACCACAGCCAGAAATACCGGGGGAACCAGGTAATGCTTGTTCAACCATACCAGTTCCGGATACTTGGCGTAATCACCGATAACTTTATAGTCGGTTTCCTTAAAGTCCGGCCCTACAATCCAACCGATGTGTGAATACCAAAATCCATAAATTTTCATGGAATGCGGGTCGGCAGGTGTATCGCTATGGCGATGGTGATGACGGTGATGCGCAGCCCACCACAACGCTCCCTTTTGTGCCGATGTCTGCGCCATAAAAGCAATAACAAACTGAAACCACCGCGAAGTTTTGTAGGATTTATGAGCAAAATACCGGTGGTACCCTCCGGTAATCCAGAACATGCGGAACACGTAAAGAAAAACACATACCATCCAATCAAAAAATGTAGTGCCCGTCCAGATTGCAGCTATTGGAATAAGGTGAACAAGCGCAAAAGCAATCTCTTGTTTAAGAATGGGCTTTCTGCGAACCTCAGGTGTTATTGTTGTTGCTGACATGCGATCTTTATAAAACAAGCTTTACGCGAAAGCGTCAAGCTCAATTTCATCGTTCAAAGGTACGGTTTTCTCCTCATAATAGGTCTTGTCTTCCTTGGTGGCGCTAACGGTTGTATGGTAAAATGATCCTAAAATCGACAATTAATTGCTGTATCTTTGGCACTTTATGAATGCAACACAAACCATAGCACTCTATCAGCCCATGCTCTATGCTATCGCATACAACCTTGTGCGTTGCAAGCAGGATGCAGAAGATATTGTGCAGGAAACTTTTTTGAAATGGTTGAATGCCGAGCAGGAGAAAATCCAAAACCTGAAGGCCTACCTTATAAAAGCAGTAACAAATAACTGCTTAAATCACCTGAATGCACTGAAACGTAAAAAGGAAGAATATCTTGATTCCATTCATTTGCCTGAGTTTATCGTCAAAATCAAGGAATCAAATTTTGCCCACATCGACCTGGACACTTACCTGACAGGGGCTATGAAAGTATTGCACACCCGGCTTGAACCCCTTGAGCGTGCCGTATTTTTACTGAAGGAGGTTTTTGATGTGGATTATGACACATTACACAAAACATTGGATAAGAAAAAGGACCACCTTCGGCAATTGTTAAGCCGGGCAAAAAAGAAATTAGAAGAGGAGAAAGCTAAAATCCATTTCGATCTTCCCTCCACTTCTTCATTATTGGAAAGTTTTAAAAAAGCCTGCCAGGGCGATACGGACGAGCTTATTGAATCATTAAAACGCGACATCTGGTTTCAACCTGAAAATCCAGAGAACACCGGTCATGCTTCGTAAGGCCCGCCATGACAATCATTTTTTAGGGAAAAAATAAACTTTCCTTTCAAATCCTGTCACAAAACCGAAACGGGTTTGTCTTACAGTAAATCGACATAATCCCCCGGGGTTATTTCCGATGGTATTGTTTTACGTAAAACCTAACCTGTTCATGACTATCATTCTTTCCTTTTTTGTAGCGCATTGGTATTTATCGCTGTTTTTTCAAACCTTCTTTCTTCATCGTTATGCTGCCCATAAGGCGTTTACGATGAACAAATTCACCGAAAAAGTATTTTTTGTCCTCACCTGGATATTTCAAGGCTCCAACTATTTAAGTGCCTACGGGTATGGTGTAATGCACCGCATGCACCACGCCTTTGCCGATACGGAAAACGATCCACACTCACCCAAGTATGACGAAACCATTTGGAACATGATGTGGAAAACCAAAACCATTTATTCGGCCATTGCAAACAGGAAAATGGTGGTTGACAAGCGCTTTACTGATGGCGTTCCGCAGTGGGAAGCATTTGATAAATTTGCGCGCTCATGGCCGTCACGCATCTTGTGGGGTGCACTTTACACCCTGGTTTATTGGCAATTTGCCACCGAATGGTGGTTGTGGTTATTGTTGCCTTTACAGTTCCTGATGAGCCCCATACATGGTGCCATTATCAACTGGTTTGCGCACAAATATGGTTACCGCAATTTTGAAGTTGGCGACACCTCCAAAAATTTTCTCCCGGTTGATTTTTTAATGATGGGCGAAAGCTACCATAACAACCACCACAAACACGGATCACGCGCAAACTTTGGCGGTATTCGCTGGCACGAGATTGACCCCACCTACCTGGTGATTAAACTGCTTGATAAAATGGGGGTTATCAAAATAAATAAGACAAAGGAAATTAACCTGATTAACGTTCAAAAGGCAGCTTAAAGGCTCTTTTTAATAATCCTACCACGGTGCTTTCGTGTATGAAGTAGGACTACAGGTTAATTATCACTACCTTTACGGCTTAATAAATTTTTAACACCGGTTAAAGGGCCAAAACCCGTTAACCAAAACAATTAACAAACACAATGAAAGAAGGAACAGTAAAGTTCTTTAACGAAACCAAAGGATTCGGTTTTGTAAAAGAAACAGCAACCAATCAGGAGTATTTCGTACACGTATCCGGTCTGGTAGACCAGATCCGTGAAAACGATGAGATCACTTTTGAGGTTCAGCAAGGAAGAAAAGGATTGAATGCCGTAAATGTACGGTTGGTCAATAATTAATTTTCCACATTCGCACATGCAAAGCCAGGCCCCAGCGTCTGGCTTTGTTTTTTTATTTTTGTACCCTTTCACTCCATGACTTTCCAGGATTTTAATTTCGATCAGAAGCTCAACGAAGGGCTTGATTCCATGGGCTACGAGAAGCCCACCCCCATACAACAACAGGCCATTCCGGTTATCCTTCAAAACAACGATGTGATTGCTTGCGCACAAACCGGTACCGGTAAAACAGCCGCATACATTTTGCCGGTAATCAACAAAATGATACATACCGACCACCGGCATCTCAATACTTTGATTATTGCCCCTACCCGCGAGCTTGCCCAACAAATCGATCAACAAATAGAAGGCTTTGCGTATTTTACCGGCATTAGTTCCATACCTATTTATGGTGGTGGCGATGGCGCCACCTGGGACCAACAAAAACGTGCCCTTGAGCAAGGGGCCGATATTGTTGTCGCTACTCCCGGTAGGTTAATCGCTTTACTGGCCGCGGGAACAACCGTGTTCGATCACCTCAAGCATTTGATTTTGGATGAAGCCGACCGTATGCTTGACATGGGCTTTTACGATGACATCATTAAGATTGTAAACTATCTTCCCAAAGAAAGGCAGACCCTATTGTTTTCGGCAACCATGCCACCAAAAATCCGTGCCTTGGCAGGTAAAATTTTGCGCGATCCGCATGAAATAAATATTGCTATTGCCAAACCTGCGGCAGGCATCGACCAGCAAGCTTATGTTGTTTACGATAGTCAAAAAGAAAAATTGCTGGAGCATATTCTTAAAACGTATACCTGGAACAGCATCATTCTTTTTGCTTCACGGAAGGAAACCGTGAAGAAATTGGATTCGGCTTTTCGAAAGGCTGGTGTTGCTGCAAAGGCCTTCCATTCCGACCTGGAGCAAGTCGAGCGCGAAGAAATACTTCGGGCATTTAAGAACAAACAAATAAACTTCCTGATTGGCACGGATGTACTCTCGCGCGGAATTGATGTAGAAGGCATCAGTATGGTAATCAACTGGGATGTTCCGCCCGACCCGGAAGATTACGTGCACCGCATCGGCCGCACGGCACGTGCTGAAACCACCGGCACAGCCGTCACCTTTGTAAATGAAATTGATCAACGCAGGTTTAAGAGCATTGAAAACCTGATTGGCTACCCCATACCCAAAATGACGTTGCCTGAAGAATTAGGTGAAGGTCCTGCATACACTCCACAGGCAAAGCGAAAAGAAAAATTCAGAAATAACGGACGAGGTTCCCGCAGAAAACGCTTCCGGCCCCATACTAATAGATAATTCTTTGGCCGTCTTTGGTTATCCGCTCCACCCGCACTGCATTGGCCGGTGAGCACTCCAGGATCCACAAATCACCATCGGGTGCGCTTAACACCCCGGTAGGCGACCATGTCATCCCTGTTTCGGCAACCGTAAACACGTTTCCCCCCGGTGTTATTTTTTTCACTTTGCGTGCACCATACACGGCCACATACACATTCGCATTTTTGTCAGTAGTCAATCCCATCAACTGGTGCGGATCGTTTACAAAAAATTGAGTAAAGCTTCGTTCCTGCAATTGTGTGGCTAATGTCTCCACGTGTCCATGCTGGTCAATTTTCTTCAAATCATACGAATCGACCAGGTAAACTGAGCCGGTAGGGGTTGAGGTCATCCATTGAATGTCCTTTAGGCATTGATCGCCCTGTGTACTAATTCTTCCATCAATGTCTTTCCTTGCCAACTTCTGACAAGACCCATCACGATGCGCCCAGTACATGTTACCCTGATGGTCACGCACAAAACTGTAGTTAGTCAAAAATCCTTCCGTGTCAGAAATGATCTTTTCAAATCTCCCGTCCGCAGAATATTTCCATACATAGTGCCCCCATGTATCGAGCCGCTCGCCATTGTACCACAAATGCTCGCCATACAGGTTATCGGCTTCATCCAGGTACAGTTCGTGTGTATGCACGTTTCGAACTGCTACCGATTTTTTTCCATGCACATCAATCCTCCACACCTGTTTCAGGTCGGTATAAAACACATTTCCCTTGCTGTCCATTACAATGCCCACCCCCGGATGTGCCCATGCAGAGCCCGAAATCAACAATAGAGAAATCAGAAAATTTAATTTCATTTTAACTGCTTTTTGCCTTTATCAAAATGCGTAGCTGCACCTCATCGTGAACCAGTTCGTCCTTAATTCCTTTGTACGAAACACCAAATAGCTGCCGGTCGAAGCGAAGGTCTGCCTCACCAATAAACTGCTTGTCCGATTGAATGGTGGGCGTGACTGCTGCTGTAACCAGTCGTGTTGTCTGTTTGATAGTGAGCTTTCCGGATACCAGATACCGGGCCGGGCTAAAGGGATGCGGCCTGACTTCTGTTATTTCAAAACGTGCAACAGGAAACTTCGCAACATTAAAAAAATCGGCTTCCTTCAGGTGGTCCTCCAGTTTCCGTTTAGGTATGGGATCAGATGCGGGAATGTCCGTACAGACAATGGTATTCATATCAACCACTACATAACCTCCGGCCAGGCGGTTTTCCTTCATCACCACATTGCCCTCTTTAATGTTAACCACACCCTGATGATAACCGGTTAGCTTGGTGCCCGTCCAGATAATTTTTGACTCTTTCGTTGAAATCGGCAGTGTTTGCGCCAGGGCGTTCGTCAAAACTGTTGCCAGAAAGGTTGCAAGCCATGCGCTACTGCTGTGTGTTGAGTTCATATGCTTTACGGATTAATCTTCTAAAAACTTAAAACAATATCGCGTGTACCGATCCATACACCATCCGGGCCTTTATCCAGTTTCATGATTCCGGGGCCCCCGCGTTCAGGTTGTCGTGTACGGTGGTGGCCGGTGAGCAGCGGATCATCATCAAACAAATAATCATCAACCCAGTAATATCCCTTACCCGGTTCATAAATAATCGGGTGGATGTGCTGCGGATCGTTCCGGTCCGGATAAGGGCCAGGGCGTATCGTTTCAAATTTATACCGCCCCTGTTCATCGGTTTTCATCCAGCCGCGTAAATGCCCGTGTGCTTTGGCCACGGTTTGATTGGGTGCGGGCGAATAAAGCCCCCGGTTATCGGTTTGATAGATATATAGAATTACGCCCGGTGCCGGAGTTTTTCCATCTTTTTTATAAATCGTTCCACTGATAATAAGCGGTTCGCCAGGCTCATCCGGTCTTGAAATAGTCGTACGCCATGACAACCGTTTCGGCATCCCTTCAAACAGCAACTCACAATCTTCGCACGGACCACCCAGCGCTTCTTCGCGTTGAGTTTTTGTTTGCGTACAGGCAGTTAAAAAGCTTAAACAAATGGCAGTAACCAGTACAGGTTTTTGAATCATACCCGGTAGTTTTTTAACCGAATTAACGAAGCTGATGGTAGCCCGGGCAACCGGTTATGACGATCGGTAGGGTTTTCTTGACGAAATGCAAAAACCGGCTTAGGTCAGACACATTGAAAGATGTAATTTTCAACTATGGAGCGATTCTTCCGGTACAAAATTGACCACCTTATTTTCTGGTCGCTTACGATTTTCTTTCACGGATACACCCGGCTGAATGTGCTGCATGAAGCAGGCCCGGTTCACTTCATGCTGGAGCTACTCATCCGCAACGGGTTACTGGCAATGGCTATTTATTTTACTCTGATCGTTATCGTGCCGCGGTTTACCAGGAAGAAAAATTTGATGGTTAACCTGGGGTTGATGGTGCTGACCCTGGCAGGCTATGTGGCTGGAAAAAATGCCCATGACGTTTACCTGTATGGCGTGGTGTTGAACAACCCCGGGCAATTGCAATTTTTTTATAATACGTTATACAATCTTTCTATAGTGATTTTCTACCTCACATTTGCCGTAACGCTATACCTGAGCAAACAATGGTACCTGCAGCAAACGCTGTTGCGGAAAATTGAACTGGAAAAGTTGAATACCGAACTGGAGTACCTCAAGGCCCAAATCAACCCGCATTTCCTTTTCAACTCGATCAACACCATTTATTTTCTGATCGACAAACAAAACAAAGAAGCCCGCGAAACGCTTGCGGCCTTCTCCGATATGCTGCGCTACCAGTTGTACGAATGCAACGGGGCCGATATCCCGATCGAAAAAGAAATCAGCTACCTGAAAAATTACATCGACTTGCAACGGCTACGCAAAGGTGATAACCATCAAATCGCCTTCCGCTACTCACCTGACGTGAAAAATTTTACTATTGCCCCTTTGCTACTGATTCCGTTTGTTGAAAATGCCTTCAAGCACGTGTCGCACTTTACCGACAAGCCGAATACAATTGATATTGACTTGGATAAAAAAGACAATTCCTTTTACCTGAACATTACCAACACAATCGATGACAAAAAGGCACCAACCGAAGATAGTGGAATCGGGCTACGAAACGTTAAGCGAAGACTTGAATTGCTGTACCCGGGTCGGTATACCCTGCTGATCAATAAAACACCCGAACAATTTGAGGTTAAGCTTGAATTAAACCTGCAGGAAACAATAACCCCGGCCGCATGAGCAGCACTGTAAAACTGAATTGCCTGATTGTTGACGATGAGCCGCTGGCCCGCAAAGGGCTGGAAGAGTATGTAAAAGACATTGATTTTCTTCAGTGGGCCGGCTCTTGCGAAGATGCATTGAAGGCCGGTACCTTCCTGCGGGAAGGAAATATTGATTTAATTCTGCTCGACATTCACATGCCGAAACTTTCGGGCATTGAATTTCTGAAAACCCTGCAACACCCACCGCTGGTAATTTTCACCACGGCCTACCCGGATTACGCGCTTGAAAGTTATGCGCTTGATGTAATGGACTACCTTGTTAAGCCCATTTCCTTCGACCGGTTTCTGAAAGCTGTTCAAAAAGCCTACGACTACCATTTACTGGTTCAGAAACCTTCCGCTGCACCGGATTACTTTTTTATTAAGGTTGATCATAAATACGAAAAAATAAACTACACTGACGTGCTGTATGCCGAGGCCATGCAAAACTACTGCATCATTTATACAGCCAGTAAGAAACTGATTACCTACATTACACTATCCGGCCTGGAGGAGCAGTTACCGAAAGACCGGTTTCTCAAAGTCCATAAATCGTTTATTGTTTCGTTGGAAAAAATCAATGCCGTTGATGGCAGCGAAATCCTGGTGGGTACCGCCCGCATTCCCATCAGCCGGACATTGAAAGATGAGGTGCTGAAGAAAATCATGGGGAACAAACTTTTTAGGAGAAACTAGGATCAGAGCTATCCTTCTGTTAACAATGCAATTGGGTGGTAGGCTAAAACTTTCTTCCCTATTTTTTCAAAACAGAAAGTATCTCGTTCAACTTCAGCAACGCTTCCACCGGGCTGATGGTGTTGATGTCAATTGTTTCCAGCATTTCCTGCACCTGTTTGTATTTCGGATCCATCTCAAACAAACTCATCTGGTGCGTGGCTTTCGGCAACTCCTGAAGTTTTTTCTGAGGTTCGTTTTTACCTGCCCGTCCGTCAGGCGGGTGTTTCTCTTTTTCGAGAAAGTGCAGCACCTCGTTGGCACGTATCACCACCTTGTTGGGGATACCGGCCAGTTGCGCAACATGAATACCGAAACTGTGCTCACTGCCTCCTTCCTTGAGCTTGCGCATGAAGATAATTTTGTCGCCAACCTCCTTTACACTCACGTTAAAATTTTTCACCCGTACAAAATCTTCAGCGAGTTGATTGAGTTCGTGATAGTGTGTGGCAAACAAAGTCTTTGGTCTATAATCCTTATGCTGATGCAGGTATTCCACAATGGCCCAGGCGATGGACACGCCATCGTAGGTGGAAGTTCCCCGTCCGATTTCATCCATTAAAATCAAACTGCGGTTGCTCAGGTTGTTGAGTATGCTGGCGGTTTCAATCATCTCCACCATAAAGGTGGATTCACCCTTTGATAAATTATCCGAAGCCCCTACACGCGTAAAAATCTTATCCACCAAGCCAATGCTGGCGCTTTCGGCTGGCACAAAACTGCCTATTTGTGCCATGAGCACAATCAAGGCTGTTTGCCGTAGAAGCGCTGATTTACCCGCCATATTCGGACCGGTGATGATGAGAATTTGCTGGGTTTCGTTATCGAGATACACATCGTTGGGCACATAGCTTTCACCAATGGGCAACTGTCTTTCAATTACCGGATGGCGACCCGCTTTTATATCAAGGGTTGTGGATTCATTGATTTCCGGACGTGAGTAATTGTTCAATCGTGCCACATGGGTAAATGAAAGCAGGCAATCAACTACGGCCAGTGTTCGTGCATTTTGTTGGATTTGTGTCACAAAATCCCCTGCCTGTTGGACCAGTTCCTGAAATAGCTTTTGCTCAATGGCCACAAGTTTGTCTTCGGCATGTAAAATCTTTTCTTCATAAACTTTCAGCTCTTCGGTAATGTAGCGCTCGGCATTCACCAACGTTTGCTTACGTAACCAGTCGGCAGGAACTTTATCTTTGTTTGCATTGCTTACTTCAAGGTAATACCCGAAAACCTTGTTGTAGGAAATCTTCAGCGAGTTGATTCCGGTACGTTCAATCTCGCGCTTTTGAATTTGCAACAAGTAATCCTTCCCGGAAAAGGCGATATTGCGCAACTCGTCCAATTCGGCATGAATCCCATCTTTAATAATGTTCCCCTGGTGTGTAAGCAGGGGTGCATCCTCGCGCAGTTCTTTTTCAATCTTCTCCACTAAAAATTCACACAGGTTCAGTTGATCGCTAAGTTTCTTTAATTCGGGAGAGGGCTGTTGCAACAGCAAATTTTTAATGGGGCCAGTGCGTTGAAGAGATTTTTTTAATTGCAGCAATTCCCGCGGATTAATCCGGCCAACAGCAACTTTTGAAATCAAGCGTTCCAGATCAGCGATGTGCCGAAGTTCTTCATTGATTTTGTCAGCCAGCTGTTGTTGCTTGAAGAAAAAGTCAACGACCCGCAATCGTTCCTCAATCAACGATTTATCCTTCAGCGGAAGCACCATCCATTTTCGTAGTTGACGTGAGCCCATGGGGGTAACCGTCTGATCAAGAATTTGAATCAGCGGAACGCCACCTTCGAAAGGCGATGAAATAAGTTCCAGGTTTCGAATCGTAAATTTATCGAGCCACACGTACTTGTCTTCATCAATGCGCGAAACGGAAGCAATATGTTGTGTGTCCTTGTGTTCGGTAGCCTCAAGATAATAGAGTATAGCGCCTGCTGCGATAATGGCTTCATTCAAACCATCAATACCAAAGCCTTTCAGTGTGGCGGTTTTAAACTGGTTCAATAATTTTTCTTGTGCAAAATCAAATGCGTAAACCCAATCATCAAGTGCAAAGGTGGCATGATCATCAGCATACTTTTTCTCACATGCCTCGCGTTGGCTCTTAGAGAAAATAATTTCGGCTGGCGCAAAACTTTGAATGAGTTTATTGATGTACGTTTCATTTCCACTGGCCACATAAAATTCACCGGTACTGATGTCGAGAAAGGAAACGCCAAATGTTTGCTTTCCGGCAAATACAGAAGCCAAAAAGTTATTCTGTCTTTTTTCAAGCACGTTATCGTTAAACGAAACTCCGGGTGTTACCAATTCGGTAACCCCGCGCTTTACAATACCCTTTACAAAGCGAGGATCTTCCAGTTGATCGCAAATGGCTACCCGGTTTCCGGCTCTCACCAATTTCGGAAGGTAAGTGTCCAGTGCATGATGCGGGAACCCCGCCAGTTCAATTTCAGAGGCAGAGCCATTTCCGCGCTTGGTCAGGGTTATATCCAGCACGTTGGCAGCCCGGATGGCATCCTCACCAAAGGTTTCATAAAAATCGCCCACCCTAAAAAGCAACAAAGCCCCCGGATATTTCGCCTTGATGGCGTTATACTGTTTCATGAGGGGGGTTTCTACGGATTGCTTTAAAGCCATGTTGGCAAATATAAGAATAGCCTTTGATGGCAAAGTATTAAACCAGGGCTGTAATAGTTGTGCCTGATACGTTACTCATGGTTGGTATCATATTTATTTTGATTTGGGTTAGGCATTTTGTTTTCCCGGTTGTTGTAGTACAAACTTTTGGGAATGACCACAACCGAAAAGGAGTTTACAGCCTTTATGCACGAAAACCGGGGAATCATCTTTAAGGTGATTCGCTTGTATGTGAACCACCCGGAAGATGAGCAGGATTTATTTCAGGAGATACACCTGCAAGCCTGGCGATCGTATGCCCGGTTTAACGGGTTATCAAAATTTTCAACGTGGCTTTACCGGGTTAGCCTGAATACTGTTTTGACTTTTAAACGGAGGCAGGTTTTGGTAAAACCCAGTGAGCACCTTGAAAAATTCGGGGGAACGCACGACCCGCATGGCAGAACAGAGGATAGTGAAGCGCTCTACCTCGCCATACGTGAACTGTCGGAAATTGATAGAATGATTATCACCCTGCACCTGGATGGATACGAAAATGAAGAGGTTGCTGAAATCTCCGGGTTAACAAAAAATAATGTGGCCGTAAAACTGCACCGCATAAAAGAAACCCTTACAAAAAAATTAAAGTTGAATTAAGTATGGACTTGCGTGAGGCGTGGAAAAAACTGGGAGAAGAGCATTTGGAGAAACCTGCCACATGGAAGGCCATTGAGCATCCGGAAAAAGGCCGCTCCAAGCACCCGGTAATCAAATTGAAGAAAAGTCTGGAAACAACCCTGGTCTTTGCCGTTGTCTTCCTGCTCGTGTTCGTGGTGCTGATATTCCTGTTTGATCCATGGCTGGTAAAACTGTTTATCGGCATTGTTATAGGCGCTTATGTATTTTTTACGTGGTACAACTATATCACCTATCTTAACCTCAAGCTGCAGTGGCAAAAAGCCTTTGAGGGTTCTTTAAAAGCTGCCTTGCAAAACATCCATTCCGTTGTTTATAAATCAATCCGCTTTCAGGAGAAAGCCAGCCTTTTCATTTATCCGTTCAGTGCCATTGCCGGTTATATGATGGGGCTTTCCCTACACCAGAATTTCGAAGATGATATCCGCGATACACGGATCATCGTAATCATGTTTATCGCTGCCGCAGTGCTCACACCGCTCTGCTACTACCTGGCCAAATGGATGTACAAGATTTCATACGACAAATACCTGAACCAGCTTCAATCCTTAATCCATGAAATAGACAAGCCGGAGTAAACCCAATTGCATACTTTTGGGGAATGAAGAAGTTGAAACTCGAAGAACTTGGCCGCATTTCGGTAGATCAGTTTAAAGAAGCGGATAAAATTCCTGTGTGTATTGTGCTGGACAATGTGCGCAGCCTGCACAACGTGGGCTCAGCTTTTCGCACAGCCGATGCGTTTCGGGTTAAGAAAATTTACCTGACAGGAATTACGGGCACCCCTCCGCACCGCGAGATTCACAAAACAGCTTTAGGTGCCACAGAATCGGTTGACTGGGAATATTTTGAAAAGCCTGAGGAAGCCGTCAGTAAACTTAAATCGCTTGGGTATACCATCGTTGTAATTGAACAAACCACTACCAGCCAGCCCCTGCACCAATTCAATGTTGCCCCTGGTGAAAAACTTTGCCTGGTTTTTGGAAATGAAGTGAATGGCGTGAGCGAACCGGTAATTGAACTGGCTAATACTGCCATTGAAATACCCCAATCAGGCACCAAGCACTCCTTGAATGTTTCGGTTTGCCTGGGTATTGTTGTATGGGATGTTTTCCAAAAACTCAGGTTAGTATGAACCATGGCTCCTTAAGTGAAATTAAAAACGGACTGCAAACACTGGATGAGGCTACCTTACAAAACCTTTGTCTTCGTTTGGCCAAATACAAAAAAGAAAACAAAGAATTATTAGGCTATCTTTTATTTGACGCCAGCGATGAGCCTGGATACATCCGGAGTATAAAAGGCGAAATAGATTCCCTGTTCGATGAGCTGTCTGACCGGAACTTATACATTGTTAAAAAGATGGTTCGAAAAATTCTGCGTGTTACCAATAAGTACATCCGGTATTCTGGCTTACCGCAAACCGAACTGGAACTCCGCATTTATTTTTGTGAGAAAATCAGGACTGAGCATATTCCCCTCACACCCGGAACTGTATTGTTTAATCTGTATCATCAGCAACTAAAAAAAATCAACAGTGTACTGGATAAACTACCCGAAGATTTTCGTGCAGACTATTCCGTTACTCTTCATGCAATCCGGATATAAACAATGATGAAAGAAGAACAACCCAACAATCCGCTGCACGGCAAAACACTTGAGTTTATCCTTACTTTCTTAGTAGATCACTATGGATGGGAGGAATTAGGGGAGCGTATACCTGTCAACTGTTTTCTAAACAACCCCAGCATTAAATCCAGTCTCTCCTTTTTTAGAAAAACACCTTGGGCAAGAAAGAAAGTTGAAGAACTTTACCTCGATACATTGTGGGAAAATCAATAAAGCATACGTTCACCAAAATTTTTTAACACCTTTGCGGTATGTCCGATCGCTACAACCAACGCGGGGTTTCCGCCAGTAAGGAAGATGTACACCAGGCCATCAGCAAACTGGATAAGGGTTTGTATCCGAAAGCCTTCTGCAAAATTGTAGAAGATCACCTCGGTGGCGATCCGCAGTACTGCACCGTGATGCATGCCGATGGGGCCGGCACGAAATCATCCCTAGCATATATTTATTGGAAAGAAACCGGTGATCTGTCTGTATGGAAAGGCATTGCGCAAGATGCCATCATCATGAACGTGGATGACTTGCTGTGCGTAGGTGCCACTGATAACATTTTACTATCCTCCACCATTGGCCGTAATAAAAACCTTATTCCTGGTGAAGTGATCTCAACTGTCATCAACGGCACAGAAGAGGTGCTTGAGATGTTACGTAGTTATGGCTTAACCATCCGCAGCACCGGAGGCGAAACAGCCGATGTAGGTGATTTGGTGCGCACCATCATTGTCGACAGCACGGTGACCGCCCGCATGAAACGCAGCGATGTGATTGATAACAGCCGCATTAAGGCTGGCGATGTAATTGTGGGGTTGGCTTCGTTTGGTCAGGCCACTTATGAAAACGAATACAACAGCGGCATGGGTAGCAACGGACTTACCTCTGCCCGCCACGATGTGTTTGCGAAAGCATACGCCACGAAATATCCGGAGTCATACGATAAAGATGTGCCGACAGATTTGGTTTACACCGGGACGCATAACGTTACCGATGAATTACCTGGCACACCCTTGAATGTGGGTAAACTTGTGCTCTCTCCTACGCGTACCTATGCTCCTATAATGATTGAGGTGTTCAGTAAACTTCGTCAGCACATTCACGGACTGGTGCATTGCAGCGGAGGCGCCCAAACCAAAGTGTTGCACTTCATTGATAACCTTCATGTGATAAAGGATAACCTGTTTGATGTACCTCCATTGTTTAAACTTATTCACGAGGTGAGCGGCACCGATCTGAAAGAAATGTACAAAGTGTTCAACATGGGCCACCGCATGGAAGTGTACCTGGATGAAAAATTTGCGCAGCAAGTAGTTGATATTTCCAAAAGCTTTGGTGTTGAAGCGAAGGTAATTGGGCGGGTGGAGCATTCGGATACCAAAAAGGTAACGCTGAAAACAGCGCAAGGAACTTTTGAATATTAGCGTCCCAATTCCGCACAGCTCATCACGTTTGTGAACGGTCTCCAAAACCAAATTCTTTCAAAACAGCCTGAATAGCGTGGTGGTATGGCTTTGGCAAAGCAATCCTGAAATCATAAGCCTGAACCATGTTCAAATACACACTCCTCCTTTTCTTCCGTAACCTGAAGCGCCAAAAACTATTTTCTGCCATTAACCTGCTGGGCTTAACGGTAAGCATAGCGGCAACACTTCTCATTTACATTTATGTTGATCATGAATTCAGCTATGACCGGTTTCATCATGACGTTGACCGCATTTACAGGGTAAACCAAACATTCATCTGGGGAGAGAATAACAATAGTCAATTTGCCTCAACAGGCCCTGGTGTAGCCTACGCCCTTAAGGAAGAGTTGCCGGAAATCGATCTGATTACCAGCATTCACACTACCGGTAATTTTTTTATCTCCTACGTGGCAGGCAACAATGATGTGATCACCTTTGAAGAAACCCGCGTACTGGCAGCCGACTCCAATTTTTTCAGGGTGTTTAATTTTCCTTTGATCAAAGGGAATATAGAATCGGTATTCGAGCAGGCCAACAACGTGTTGATGACGGTGTCCACCGCAAAAAAGTATTTTGGCGATGAAGACCCGATTGGAAAGCTGGTGCGTATTGAGGGGCCCGATGGCGAACCAAAAACATACGAAGTAACGGGTATTGCTGAAGATACGCCCGACAATTCATACATCCGGTTTGATGTATTGATTTCCATGAAGAGCTTCCCGGCTGTATTGAGAACGTGGAGTTGGGTGTGGACACAGTTGGAAACATACATTAAACTTAGCCCTGCTGCCGATGTTAACCAGGTGCGTGCCAAACTTGAAAAAATTCCACAGAAGCATGCCGGACAGACGCTGAAGAACGCGTTCAATACAACATGGAATGAGTACATCGCTGCCGGTAAAAAGTGGGAATTGTTTCTGCAGCCGATGACAAAAATTCACTTGCCCGATAAAGAAGTGATCAACAGGTTGAGTAACTCTGGCAACCGTACGGTAATTTACTCTTTCATTGGCGCTGCTGTTTTTATTGTACTCCTTTCCTGCATCAATTTTATGAACCTGTCCACCGCGCAGTTTACACGCAGGCTCAAAGAAGCCGGAGTCAGAAAAATTCTGGGACTTGGTAAAAAGGAGTTAAGCCTCGGATACTTCTTGGAAGCGTGTATATTTTGCTTTATAGCATTGGTGGCTGGAATTGCCCTTGTGCAAATGTTTCTTCCGGGATTCAACCTGATCACAGAGAAGTCACTTCAATTAAACCTATTGGATGGTAATCTGATGCTTGTTGCTGCAGGACTTGTATTGCTGATGGCCATCGTGTCAGGCAGTTACCCGGCCATTTTTTTAAGCACTTTCCACCCCGTGGAAGCCATGAAGGGAAAAGTAAAAACAGGACGCGAAGGGAAAACATTTCGCAACGCGTTGGTTGTCTTTCAATTCAGTGTTTCCATCATCCTCATTATATGTACAGCCGTTGTATTTCAGCAATTGAAATTTGTTGCCGACAAAGACATCGGGTTTAACCGCGAGAACCTGCTAGTACTCCGGCATGTAGAAACGCTTAAAAGCGGTGAAAGCATTACACATGCTGCATTGAGCGTTCCGGGTGTGAGCAACGTTACGTTGTGTACTTCTGTTCCGCCCCGCATTTGGGGAGGAGATTCCTTCGGAGTTGAAGAAAACAGCGAAATCATGTTTCCGCTGAACTTCACCACAGCCGATGAACGCTACCTTCCCACGTTGGGTGTGCAACTGAAAATCGGCCGGAATTTTTCGATTGATAATCCCGGTGACGTTGGGCGGGTAATCGTGAATGAATCAACCATCAAAAAAATAGGTTGGAATGTGGATGAATCGGTGATTGGTAAAAAGCTGACCTACGAGGAAAATTCCTTTGAGATTATGGGTGTAATGGCCGACTTCAATTATTGGCCGTTGTCTACTCCCATTGAACCCATGGCTGTTTTCCATGTGAACACCCGCAACCTTTATGCTGAAGTAAGGCAATACCTTGCGCTGCGCATAGAGCCACAGTCGGGTGAGGCCTGGAAAAAAACTTTTTCGGAACTTGAACAGGTATGGAAACAACATTCTGGTGATACACCTTTTGATTATTACTTTGTCGATAAAGCTTTTGCCGAATCATTCAAATCCCAGCAGCAGTTTGGAAGTGTGCTCACGGTAATGGCTGTACTTGCCATCATGATTGCAGCCTTGGGTTTATTGGGCATGATTGTATATGCGCTTGAACAACGCACCAAGGAAATCGGGATACGCAAAGTGTCCGGAGCATCCGTGTGGGATATTCTCAAACTCATCTCGAAAGGGTATACCTGGCTAATACTTGTTGCATTCGTAATTGGTGCGCCATTCTCGTATTGGCTCATGCAACAGTGGTTACAGGACTTCGCTTATCGCATAACCCCGTCCATCTGGATTTTTGTTGTAACCGGCTTAAGTACGTTGGTCGTAGCCGTGCTTATCACCAGCTATCACTCAGTAAAAGCCGCATTAACCAACCCGGTGGAGGTATTGAGGGATGAGTAGTGGTTTCTGGATTTAAGAAAATCATTAGCTTCACACTTTCTATTCATTGAAGCTATGATTGATATCAGGTTTGGTTTGCTGCTTCCCTGGACGTTTCGACTATTAGCTGCTTGTGCCATGATTCTTGGATTAAGTGCCTGGCAAACAAATCCCTGGGTAACCGTTGTAATCGGGGTAGTCGGATTTTTTGCTTTGGTGGCCCATGAAGGCACCGAAATCAATCCGGCTACTAAGACCTACCGCGAGTATACCTCTTTCTTCTTTTTCAAAACCGGAAGATTTAAATCCTACACTGAGATTGAATTGATTTTCATTAATAGGGCAATGGAGAGTCAACAAATGTATACAGCGCATACTACTCACTCATCAACATTCGAGAATATGGTATACAATGCCTATTTGAAATTCAGCAACGGAGAAAAAATTCATCTTCAAAAAATCAAAAATAAAGAAAAGCTGATGGCTGTACTCAAGCCACTAAGTGAAGCGGTTCAGGTTGAGGTTACAGACAACACCTGATTGAAGGTTATTCAATTGGTTGGTTATCTTTACCGCATGCAACCCTTCAAACACAAAGTCCCCATTCAACTTCGCTTTAAGGACATTGATAAAATGGGGCACGTAAACAACGCCAATTACCTTACCTACATTGAAATTGCCCGTGTAAAATATTTTGAAGATGTGGTGGGCACCGATAAAAAGTGGAGCCAGCAGGTGGGCATCATTCTCGCACGCATTGAAATTGATTACAAAGCCCCCGTGTTTTTACACGATACAATTTTTGTATACACACGTTGTTCCCGTATTGGCAACAAAAGCCTCACCCTCGATTGGGCTATTATTCGCGAAAAATCAGGAGACGAAGAAATTGTTGCGCAAGGCAATGCTGTACTGGTGTGTTATGACTACGCCCACGAAAAAACCATTCCCATCCCGGAAGAGCAACGAAAAGCGATTGAACGATTCGAGAACAGTTAATTACTGCACCCGCTGTATAGACAACGAGGCTCGTGTTGTGGCCCAGTAAAAATGCATGTTAACTCCACCTTCAGCAGGCGTCAAAGAGATAGTGAATTGCTCAATCTCCGGTAAGTCATTGCGCACCGAGGCGGGTACACGCATTACATCCATGCTTTCTTCAAACGGGTCTCCGCCAAGTTTTGCACCCCAGTACCCAAGCTTGCTGTTAAACACAACCGTCCAGGTCGAGTCGTAGGGAATCGTATAGAGTGAATATCGTCCAGCTTTCAATAACCTGCCATCCAGCATCACATCGTTACTAAAACTTATTTCGGTGGCTTCATTGGCTCCGGTGCGCCATTTCATTCCGTATGGAACAAGCGCACCTTCTGATGCTTCGCCAAAAATTACCCTGCCTTTCTTGAACGGTTGACAGTAATTAACCTGAATGAGGAACTCACCATCTTTAAATTCCGCTACGGCAGCGGGACTGTGATTTTTGGTGGTGAACATCATATAACCAACATAGCCGGCCACAATAAGTACCAGCACGCCAATGCCGAGGAGTATCTTTTTTAACATAGTCGTTAGGTTTACATCAAAGGTACAAGGTTTCAGACAGGAAAGTTCAATTCAAACCATTTCTGTTGCGAGGTGGTCTTCTGCTCGGAGACAACACGCTGCTCCAGTTTCTGCTGGGCGCGTTTAATGGATGATGTGATCATGCTGTGCCCCATAATTTCATGCTCATCCATACCCATGCGTCTCATCATTTCCTGCAAACGCTCGCCACCGAAAAAATTGAATAGCGGCTCGTCCAACGCGGAAAGTACGTTCACTTCGGCAAGGTTGAGCCTTTTGTAAAGTTCATCTTCCGTTTTTCTAAGGGGATAATGCTCAGCAAAAACTACCATTCGGTTTTGCACCTGTTGAATCTCAACATCGCCAGCCAGAATAACGGCATCTTCAGGCACAACCTCCTTCAATGCGACCGCGCTTTCTTCAAACCACACCAAAAACAGGCACTGCGGATTGGCCCCATACATGGCGCGGCATGCCTGTAACCTGGCTGCACGGGTCATCCATACCTTGTCCACCACCTTTACGTTACTATCCGATGATTTAAAGAAGCTGAACATATCTGCCAAGGTATAAAAAAACCTTATGCCCACTGCTGTAACATGGTTTTGGAGTGCCTGTAATTCTTAGTAGTTTTCTAAGGTCTTAAAACTCCATCATGAAAAAATTACTGCTTTTCCCTTTTGTTTTTGTTCTCTCCGTAGCCTTTGCCCAGAAAAAGAAAAACGAAACACAACCTGCTCCTACGCCACAAGCCACCGGCATTGCCGCCAAAGTATCAGGTATGAAGCACAACCCGGGCTACTTCGATTTTTACTACGATGAAAAGCAGGATAAAATCTTTTTAGTCATTGATAAGTTTGATACCGAATTCCTGTACGTAAACTCGCTACCAGCCGGCATAGGCTCAAACGACATTGGGCTGGATCGCGGCCAACTTGGCGATGAACGCATTGTAAAGTTCGAACGCAGGGGACCAAAAGTTTTAATGATTCAACCCAACTATCGCTTTCGCGCGATCACTGCTAATGTGGATGAACGCAACGCAGTAGAACAAGCCTTTGCACAATCCGTATTGTGGGGCTTTCCGGTTACCGCAGAAGAAAAAGACAAGGTGCTGGTTGATGCAACAGACTTTTATTTACAGGATGCTCACGATGTAATCGGAAGACTGCGAAGTCAACAACAAGGAAATTATTCGTTGGACAAATCGCGGTCAGCATTTTATCTACCCCGCACAAAAAATTTTCCACAAAACACCGAAGTTGAAGTAACGCTCACCTTCACCGGTCAGGCTACCGGTGGTTACATTCGCAGTGTAACACCCACACCCAACAGCGTTACCGTGCGGCAACATCACTCGTTTGTGCAGTTACCCGATAGCAACTACAAGCCACGCAAATTCGATCCGCGGGCAGGATACTTCGGCACTTCTTTTTATGACTACGCCACGCCCATCCATGAGCCGATTGAAAAGCGTTTCATCAACCGTCACCGGCTGGAAAAGAAAGACCCTTCGGCCACCATCAGCGATCCGGTTAAGCCCATTGTATACTACCTCGATCGTGGCACACCTGAACCTATTCGCTCAGCGTTGCTGGATGGCGCCCGTTGGTGGAACCAGGCGTTTGAAGCGGCCGGGTTCATTAATGCTTTTCGGGTTGAAATGATGCCCGAAGATGCCGACCCGATGGATGTGCGCTACAATGTTATTCAATGGGTGCACCGCTCCACACGAGGCTGGTCGTATGGCGCATCCGTGAGCGATCCGCGCACCGGTGAAATCATTAAAGGCCATGTGTCGCTGGGTTCACTTCGCGTGCGTCAGGATTTCTTGATTGCCGAAGGACTGCTGGCTCCCTATGCCGATGGCCGCACCGTTCCGCCTGAGATGCAGCAAATGGCGCTGGCCCGCCTGCGCCAGCTTTCTGCCCATGAAGTTGGTCACACCATTGGTATTGCCCATAGCTATGCCTCCAGCACCGAAAACCTTGCTTCGGTAATGGACTATCCGCATCCTATTGCCACCCTTAAAGATGGTAAGATTGATTTGAGCAAAGCTTACGATGATAAAATCGGGGCATGGGATAAAGTGGCCGTGATGTATGGTTATTCGCATTTCCCGGAAGGGACGGATGAAGAGGCTGCACTGGAAAAAATTATCCAGGATGGGCTAAAGCAGGGGCTTACTTTTTTATCCGATCAGGATGCACGGCCAACCGGTGGTGCCCACCCGTTTGCACATTTGTGGGATAATGGAAAAGATGCAGCCGATGAATTAAACCGGGTGATGCAGGTGCGAACGCTGGCACTCAAAAACTTTGGCGAGAAAAATATACGCGAAGGAACACCGATGGCCTTATTGGAAGAAGCGCTTGTCCCCATCTACTTTTTTCACCGCTATCAAACAGAAGCCACCTCAAAAATTATTGGAGGATTAAATTATCGCTATGCACTGCGCGGAGATGGACAACCGGTAACCGAAATGGTTTCTCCGGCACAGCAACAAAAAGCATTGGACGCATTACTTAATACTGTCGCACCGCAAGCCCTTTCGCTACCGGCAGATTTAATCAAAAACATCCCTCCTCATCCAACAGGCTACCCACGAACACGGGAAGTAATGCGCACCCGCACCGATCTAGTGTTTGATCCGTTGGCCTATGCAGAGAGTGCTTCCGACATGGTGTTTGGATTGATCTTTCATCCCGCCCGTGCAACACGATTAGTTCAACATAATGCCCTGTACAATCAGCAGCCCTCATTGGAAAATGTGATTGATAAAATCATCAACACCACCTTTAAGAGCGCAAACAAATCCGGCTACGAGGGCTTGTTGCAAATGACGGTTAACCATAGTGTGCTGAATAATCTGATCAAACTCAACAATAATCAAAATGCCTCGGCACAGGCGAGGGCCATTGCTTCCTTAAAAATCGATCAGTTAAAAACATGGCTAACGGAAAAAGTAAAAGCTACATCCAACGAAAGTTGGAAAGCGCATTATGCCTATGCATTAAGCTTAATTCAGGTGTTTCGTGAAAATCCGGAGAAGTACGAAGCCGAAAATTTACTAACACCACCACCGGGGCAGCCCATAGGGCAGCAGGAAGATTATTGCCGTTGGTAAGCTAAGAAACCGTCAGTTCCGTTTTGCTTTAAATTTTTCGCGGGCTTGGCGTATTTCCTTTGCGCGGCTGCCCGTTAGCGGAACGTCAATGGGCGAAAAGTTGATAAAGTTTGTCCCGGCCTTTTCAAATACCTGAACGATGTAAAATTCATCGGTATCCTCCCAGGGGTTTATGTTAGCCAACGTGTATATGGCTGTATAAAATGCGCGGTTTGAGGTACCATTAATATTTCCACCGAAGGACCTGAAATCTGCACGAACAGCCAGGTTGTTAGAAGTGCCCTCGTAATAATTATACCCCAATCCGTATATGCCGTTCGGGTAAAGGGTGTTGTTATTGGACGGTAAAAAAATCTCTTCAAAAGTAGTCCCAATGGAAAAGGCACCATCAACAAATTCAAAGTCATCGGAACCCGGTGAGGTCTCGTACCACAGGAATAAATCCATGTCTACATTGCCCGGTGAGCCACCACCGGCATTCCACGACAGGTTGATTTTCAGGCCCGGACTGGCCGTGTGATCTATATCGTTAATGGTAATGGTGTGCACCGCTTTTGTGCCTACTGCCGCGTTGCCGTCAAAACCTGTAAGGGTTACAATAATTGTCTCGGAAGGATCGTAAAACTGATCGTCAAGAATGGTAAAGGAAATTCCGGTTGAACTTATCGTAAAAGTATAATCTGTTCCCTGGGTCGCTGTTCCGCCTAACGTAATATTAGGCACAATGCCACTGGGCACGGAAGAGCTGAACTGCACTGTTGAAGTGGCCCCTTCGGTTACCGTTGAAGTTTCTGATTGAAAATCAATCTTGGGGGTATTCTCATCATCACCACAACCAGTTAGAAATAGCGATGAAAAAATAAGCATGGTAAATAAGGCACTCAACAACTTTTTCATAAGAAACGATGGAAGGTGAGCTTTGAAAATACAAGTAATCTGCCAGTTTTGAAAATTGTTCCTCTTCTACCAATCATGATCACTTTAATCGATCCCGTACGATTAGCAGAGAACCTGTTGGTCAAAAAACTAATGTTAACTATGTTTAAGTCTTGTTTAACTATCGGAAGAAACTATTGTTAGAGGAAGGTAATTATTAATAACATTTAACTTATTAAACCCCTGATTATGGCACAGACCAAGCTTGGCGAAAATGTAGTAAACACCGCAGGTGATTTACCTAAAGTAGGATCTGCCGCTCCGGATTTTATACTTACCGGCAGCGATATGAAAGAAGTAACCTTAAATCAGTTTTCCGGAAAAAATCTTGTCCTTAACATTTTTCCATCCATCGACACGGGAGTGTGTGCAAATTCTGTTCGTGAGTTCAACAAGCGCGCGGCCGGTTTGCACAACACCACAGTATTGTGCGTGTCAAAAGACCTGCCCTTTGCCATGAAGCGCTTTTGTGGTGCTGAAGGCATTACCAATGTATTAACCGCTACGGATTTCAGGAACCGCGGCTTTTCTACGGCTTACGGTGTGGAACTGATTGACGGAGGTTTTGCGGGCCTTCTCGCCCGTGCCGTAATAGTAATCGACAGCACGGGTAAAGTAAAATATACAGAACTGGTTCCTGCAATAGGCCAGGAACCCAATTATGACGCAGCATTGGCAGCGCTTTGATTTTTTAATTCAAGATTCAAAATTCAAGATTGGTATTTCCTTATCTTAAATTTTGAATCTTGATTTTAGAATCTATTGCCCCACCATAAACACCGCATTCGCGAATAACATCTTACCATTCTCCCAGAAATTACGGAACAGCGGATCATCAACAAAGTAAACAATCTGTCCGCGGCCTTTATCTTCCACACCAAACACAAAACTGTTGTCCATTTTCTTGTTGATTTTGTGGCCGGCAAATCCCTGCACCGGTTTTGCTTTGCCTTTTATTACGCCAACGTTCCAGCCGCCTTGTAAATAGTCAAAGTACAACTCGTTTGTTTTAAGGGTGTAATATGTATCTCCCAACCCAAAGGCTAGCGGATGGGTTTTATCCAGTGTGATCTTGTAAATAGCCCCTGAAATAGATTGTGATATGGCCTTGCGTTCTGCGGCATCGTATGGCATCAATACATCTTTGGTTTGCTCTTCCTTGTCCTTCTTTTCAGCTTCTTTTTTTGCCTCTTCGGTGGCATACTTCTTCAACGCAAAACCATTTTTATCGGCAAAAGCATTTAGTGCCCCGGAAACAAGAATCAATCGTCCGCCATTGGAAACCCAATCCTGCACCGACTTTAATGTTTCTTCATTAAACATCCGGTAACGGCCTTCCGGCACCAGCAACACATCATAATTTCTAAGTTCTATCGAATTAAAATAATCGGTACCGATTTGCGTGATGGGATATTTTAACTCCTGCTCAAAGAAATGCCACGTAGCGCCAGCCGATAACGATGAGGTTTGATCGCCCACCAATGCCGCTATGCGGGGGGCTTTCAAATAATTTACATAGCCTGATCCGAAATCTTTTCCGCTATCGACAAAGCCTGTGCTTGCCGCAAACCACTTTCTGTTTTTTGCGCGCGCAAGCGACTGAACAAGCTGATCGAAATTTGGAATTCCTTCATTGTTTCGCTGCGTAACAACGAGCGAGCCCGCGTCAAAACTCTCACCGTTTACTTTGAAAGGCTTTAACGATGAACGCACCTTAACTCCGTTATTCATCAGGGCACATAAAAATTCAACATCGGCCAGACTCTGGTAGCGGAAGATATAGGCATACGGTTTTTGATTGACTGGCGTATTGGCCGCCTCTTTCGCCACATAATTTTTTCCGGGATTGATGCGTTCATTCAGTGCATATCCTTTCAACCCGTAAGCGTACATTAAATTCCACGCAGTAATATCGTATGTTACGGAGTCAGGGAGTTTGGATTGTGGTTCAAACAACGTGGTAATAAATCTTGACTTCGGTTGAAAGATATTAATTACAATATCCTCCGTGCTTACGTTGAAACTTTGGGTGGCCTGTGAAGTGTAATCAAAACCTCGTGTTGCCTTTCCGGCAGATGGATGACCGTACTTAATGCCATGGGCATCCATCCATGAAGCAAGGCGTTGAATTTTATCAGGATTATTATCGCCTTTGATCACATAGGTTTTATAGGGCGATGATGGACTGGAATTGTTCTCCCTGAAATATTTTTCAAATTCATCCACCACGCGGGTAGCATTAACAGACGTTACTTCAACCGTGGAGATTCCGGTAGTGTGATGATGCGTGAGCCTGTCTTTTAAGGTTAACGGATCACCCTCGCGGGTGGTAATGGATAATCCGCCAAAACCACCTCCGGCTTGCTCATAGGTCATGCCTATGGCCCCATTGTACGTAGGGTAGGTATCGCCATAACTAGGGTAATACAAGTCAAACACTTCTTTGGTAAAATACAGCCAACCTTGCTGATCGAAATACTTTGCATGGTTTTTACCGATGGTAACCTGGAATTCGCGCTGCCACGGGGTAATCACTTCATGATAGGGTTCTGCAGCAGGCGCAAAGTAATACGGGTTGTTATATCCTTGTTCGTGAAAATCAACATGCACATGGGGCATCCATTGATTATAAATTTTTACACGCTGCTGCGATTCAATCTGCGTAAGCCATGCCCAATCGCGGTTTAAGTCGAACCAGTAATGATTGCTTCGTCCACCGGGCCACGGCTCGCGGTGTTCGCGTGCATCGCCACTGGAATTAGCCGGACGATTACCGTATTGGTTATAAAAGTTTGCATACCGGTCGCGCCCATCGGGATTGATGCACGGGTCGATGATTACCACTGTATTCTTTAACCACTCTCTTGATTTTGCATTGTTCGGGTCGGCCAACTCATACAATGTTTGCATGCAAGCTTCCAACGAGCTGGCCTCATTACCATGAACGTTATAGCTCAGCCACACAATGGCTACTTTGGTGGAAGGCGTACCTTCAGCTAACCCGGTTCGTCTCAGGTTGTCCAGCCGGATTTGTTCCAGCCGGGCATAATTTTCGGTTGATGCAATAACGGCATACACCAGTGGGCGGTATTCATATGTTTCGCCATACTTATACAATTCAATAGTAGGAACGGCACTGGCAACGTGTTGAAAATACTCTACTACGCGGTGATGACGGGTAAAGCGCTCGCCAAGTTCATATCCCAAAAACTGATTAGGTGGTAGCAACTGTTGCTGGGCAACGGCTACCAGGCAGGAAACAAGAAGTAAGGCCAGGACAAAATGCTTTTTCATAAGTGAGAATAGTTAATGCGAAAAGATAGAAAAGTATATCAACATAATGCGCAGGATTTATACCAACGCAACTTACCAACGTGTTAGAGCTGACGTTTGATCTGGGGTGTATGATGAATAATATGCTCGCGAAAGAAGATCATGGTTTGCCGAACATCCAGCCGGCCCGCTAAGGGGTGCTTGTAAATTACCTTGCGAACATGTTTATCCTCCATGTTCTCCAAAAACTGTTTAAGCTCATTACGAACAATCGACCATTCTTCAATAAGCTTGGGTAAAGGCATGGCCGGAGGTGTATTATCAACCATTACTTTTGGTGCTTTATACTTTAGCGGTATGCGTTGCGAGATGATCAACAACCACAGTCGCAAAGTTTCTACAAGGCCAGAGTTTTTAACCGCATCAATCCCCTGCGCTTTCTTTTTAATATAAGCCAATGAAAGTTTTTCAGAGGTGAGCAGATGTGTTAGTATCTGGCTGATGGACCACTTGCCCGGAAAGGCTGATGTATTATACTTTTCCTCCGGAAGATTTTTTACCAAAGAAAGAAGTGCTTCGAGCTGTTGCTCCAACTCCTGAAAAACTGACTTGACCGATGCGTTCATCTGCTTAAATTTTACTCAAGGTAGGGGTTGATACCGAGGAAGAAAAGGTTTTAGGACAGTGGTGCCTTTTGGTTTTTTATTATATTTAACACACAAACCAAACCCTATCAATTATGGACGCTTATGACAACGGTGCCGCCTCCGGAATATTCGGGATGATCGGTATTATTTACATTGCCGTATTTATTTTCTTCATGGTATGCTACTGGAAGATTTTTGAAAAAGCTGGTAAGCCCGGCTGGGCTGCCATTATTCCGATCTACAATTTTATTGTCTTTCTCGAAATAGTAGGAAAGCCCGTTTGGTGGATCATTTTAATCTTCATACCCATTGTTAACTTTTTCGTTTTGATTTACCTGGTACATCTGTTCGCAAAATCATTCGGTAAAGACATCGGTTGGACAATTTTCCTTCTTCTTTTAGGATTCATTGCATTACCAATACTTGCTTTTGGTGATGCCAAATATGTTGGTCCGCCTAAAGGTTAAGATAAAAACTGTTCTGCTAAATAGGGAAGCCTCCGTCAAAATCGGAGGCTTTCTTTTTCTAACACAAAAACTTTAGTCGCTTCGGTAACATGGTGATGTGTACAGGCAGTTTTCCAACTAATTCTCCGTCCGCCTCAATGGGTAACACCTTCTTAGCAGTAATAGTTACCTCGTTGGCTTCGCGGTATTCGATATCATCATGAATGGCCCGCTTGCCACTGCGCAACCTTCCGTTTTGAATAATAAAATCCAGCACCGAAACCTTGCCGGCAATGAAGCACGAAAATTTCCCATCATCCACCACGGCATCGGGAGCAATGCCAATACCGTTGCCAAAAAATTTGCCGTTGGCTACCGCTACCGAGCGTATTGCGCCACTCCATTTCCATAATGGGGTTTGTAGGGTAATTTCTTCGGGACTATACGTGAAAAAGGTTTTAACGATGGCAGCGTAATAGGCTATCAACGATCCGAAAGCCCTTCCGCTGTTGAGCAACCGCTCCACTACAATGGGGCCCATGCCCACATCAGCTATGTTGATAAAGTAGCGAGGAGGAAGTTCGGACTTATCAGGAAATGTAATCTTTCCAATGTCAATTGACTTACCTGAAAACCGTTTTAGTATTTCTTCTAGAGCTTCAGGCCTGTTTGAAATATTCATAGTCCTTGCAAAATCATTACCCGATCCCAAGGGAATTAATCCCAGCAACGGAAGATCCTTTGTGGTTTCGTGATGTAGCAGCATACCATTCAACACCTGGTGTAAGGTGCCATCTCCACCGGCTGCAAGGATGGCATCGTAGTGTTGATGCAACGCCTTGCCGGCCAACTGCACAGCATCATTCTTAGAACGCGTTTCGTGTACCTCCACATTCGCTACCTTTTTTAAGGCAGGAAGTATTTTAGAATAGAAATATTTCTTCTTGAGGGAGATGCCGTTGAGAATGATGCATACTGACTTTGCTCCCTCCTTATCCTCCTTGGAAAGAGAATCAGAAGAAGTGTCTGCACCACCTGTTGCCATTACTTACAATTCTTCTTTATGGCTGCACGTGCATCGGGCGAACCTAAATCTTCAGCGGTTTTAAAATCCAGGCAGGCATCATACTTATTGCCCATCTGCAACTTCACTAACCCACGCTGGTAAAACGTTTCCGGATCGGTGGGATACAATTCAATAGATGAAGTATAATCTTCTATGGCTCCTGTGTAATCTGCTTTTTCGGTGCGACTCAACGCCCGGTTATCATAATATACCGGATTAGTAGGGTCAAGCGCAATGGCTTTGGTGTAATCTTCAATGGCACCATCGTTTTCATCCATGCTGAATTTCACTACCCCACGAAGGTTATAGGTTTCAGGATCATCAGGGTTAAGTTCTATGGCTTTGTTATAATCTTCCAGGGCGCCTTTAAAATCTTCCTTAGCACTTTTTGCCAAGGCCCGGTTCTCGTACTTCAATGGATCTTTCGCGTCAAGCTTAATGGCCATGTCGTAATCAGCAATGGCTTTGTTAAAATCGGTGATGTTATAGTAAGCTACACCCCGATAATTATAAAGGGCGGCATCAGTCTTATCCAGTTCAATGGCCTTGGTGTAGTCGTCAATAGCGCTTATGAATTCACCCAGTTCCGCTTTAACAACACCCCGGTTAAAAAACTTGTCGGCATCGGGCGGGCCCAGTTCCAGCGCTTTTGAAAAATCAAAATAGGCACCGGTCAAATCCTCCAGGTTGTACTTGGCAAAGCCACGGTTGGTGTACGCACTAATGTACTTTGCATTGAATTTTATGGCCTTATCAAAATCGCGTATGGCGCTTTCATCATCACCCAGCGCCACCTTGGCTTCACCCCTGTAGTTGTAAGCCTCGGCATAGGTTGAATCAATTTCCAACGCAAAGGTGAGGTCGGCAATGGCTCCATAAAAATCTTCCAGTCCCATGCGGGCTTCTCCGCGTAGCCGGAACGCTATTTTGTTTTTGGGTTGGGCATCCAGCAGTTTGGAGAGATCAGCTTTCGCACCGGTGTAATCTTTAGCCGATAGTTTTTTCCTGGCGCTCTCCAGTTGCGCATCCTGCGCTGATACCGAAAAGGAAATCAAAAAGGTAAAGAGGATACTGTATACAGAAAATTTCATAGGCATACATTAAGATTTAGGCTTACGCACCAAAGCTTTAGTTGAAACCATTTTGTGAATTTTTAGTGCTTTTGTGGCCTACGTTGCTGCCACTAAAACCCGAAGACACAAAACTTCACGAAAGTGCGTAAGTCCGGTTAAGTTCACAAGTTAGGAAAATTTGATTTCACCGCTGAACCATCCTCGTCCTGGTTTAAATCCATCCGTTCATATACCCATCCATCCGCAAAGGATAATTTTTGAAAACGATGTATTAAATAGTGCTTACTTTGATGCAAACATTCCCCTTATGATCAAACATTGGTTATTGCTTTTTGGATTGTCCCTGATCGTTAACCCGCTGTGGGCACAGGAAAAACCAGCCGTGTTAAAAATGGATTTTGAGGCATATGATCCGCCTTCAACATTGGTGGTTCCAGAACACCCAGTGACACGGGCTAAATTTCCATTTATTGATATTCACAATCACCAACCCTACATGACGTCACCCGGTACGCTTAAAAAACTGGTGGCCGAAATGGACAAGCTGAATATGGGTGTCATGATTAACCTGAGTGGGCGAGGTTTCCGCAGTAGCGCGGATCATCTGCAGCGATCGATGGACACCATCAATGCATTTTATCCCAAGCGTTTTATCGTGTTCACCAATGTTGATTTCTCCAATATTGATAATCCCGAATGGCAGGCGCGTGCTGTGAAGCAACTTGAGGAAGATGTGAAGCGTGGAGCCATGGGGTTGAAAATTTACAAGAGCCTGGGCATGAGTACCCGCGACAGTAAGGGCAACCGCATTGCTGTTGACGATCCACGCATTGATCCGATTTGGGCTAAGTGCGGTGAGTTGGGCATACCGGTTTTAATTCACACGGCAGATCCAAAATCATTTTGGGATCCGATGGACGAAACCAATGAACGATGGCTTGAACTTAAAACGCATGCCGGCCGAAAGCGCAGCGATACCGACCCGGCACCGTGGGAACAATTGATACAGGAGCAGCACAACGTTTTCAGGAAACATCCAAAAACAAAGTTTATCAATGCCCACATGGGATGGTACCCGAATGATTTAAAAAAACTTAGTGGATTGCTGGATGCTATGCCCAATATGTATGTAGAAATCGGGGCGGTTATTGCTGAGCTTGGTCGCCAACCACGCACGGCACGGGACTTTATGATTAAATATCAGGACAGGGTTCTGTTTGGAAAAGATTCGTGGGTACCGGAAGAATACGCCACGTACTTCCGTGTATTGGAAACAGCCGATGAATACTTTCCGTACCACAAACGCTACCATGCCTTTTGGCGGATGTATGGCCTGGACCTTCCGGATGAGGTATTAAAGAAGGTATACTATAAAAATGCCTTGAAACTCTTGCCCAAAGTGGATGCGAGCCAGTTTCCGAAGTAGATAATGATCGCTTTAGCGCCACTAAAACACCAAAGCACAAAATTAACTCCTCATTATTCCATCTTGTTTGGCTGAAGTTTAAACCCCAACGAAACGGAACAACTCCAGGGATATAAGTGCAGATAGTCACCACTATTGGACTGGATAAAGGAAAAATTAAAACCGGCTTGTGATGTTAGCATGATTCTTCTTTGGCTAAAATAAATCCGGTATGCTGCGGTGGGTTCAAAATAGCCATTGGTCTTGGCGAATGAAATGGAATTATAGTAAGTCGATTCAATGTTCGCCTTCGAATAATTGACCACCGTAAACCTTCCGGTAAAAATCCAGTCCCAATTCTTATTTCGGATGGCCACAGTGGGTTGCAGAAAGTAGCGTTGAAAGCGGGCCGAAGTGGTGAGTGTATCAACCGGAAAGAGGTTTCGCGCATAATATCCTGAACTTCTTCCAACCCCTGCGCCTGTCCAAAGTTCGAAAGTAAACGTATTGCGTAAACCGGTTTCAATAACTGTAGGCCTGATGTACCCTATACCGAACTCACCAAAACTACTTCGGTTTTTATACTTGTTGTCAGTATCCACGTCAAAATTTCCCGGCCTTGAAACATAAGCGTAGTTAGTCATGAGACCAATGTTTTTGGTGGCTGCATAAGCTACCTGTACATCATAGCTGGTACCGAGGCCTGCCGAGGCCTGAAACTCACCCGGGGTGTCAAACAAAGCAATGTTGCGGGCATTTGGAATATACACAGGCGCACAACCTGAAATAAGACAGCAAAACAGGATAATATTTCGAACCATACTTTACTTGATTCTACGAATAACGCCCTTATTTCAATATTCTGGTGCCTTCGCAGCCGGAAGAACTTTCTTGCCATCAAAGCTCAAAAAATATCCTGAGAATCCGTTTTAAGTCCTAAATAGAACTAAAATCTCCTCGGTCTGTGTCCCACAGACCGAACGTGTGAATAATGACGCGGTTCGTGAGGACACGAACCATGGGGATTTGAGTTTAGGAGCTGAAGCGGACTCACAAAAAATATTGTGCGCAACCGAGTTACAAATCTACTCGTACCCGCATTAAAACCAGCCCCCCACAAAAATCGTTGGTCAACATCTAAAGAATTAAATATTCGCTAACTTTGAATAGCCTAGTACCAACCATGAAGAAACTCCTTTGGATATTTTTAGCAGGCTCCATTTTTTCCTGCCAGGTGCAGGAAACCGAACTGCCACTTAAAGAAGAAGAGCCCTTTGCCTTTGAATTTGAAGAGGATGACGATTCTTCGCGCAAACGGCCGGATGGTGATGGCGGGCCAACCGTAATCCCAACAGGTGTAAAACCCTGTGCCGTTACTACGTATGATTTATTTGCCGGCCAGAAAAACGATGTGGGCAGCGTAACAATTGCGAATGATGCTGACTACTTATACGTTACCTACTTTACCACCAAAAGTTTCAACAAACTGCATCTGTGGTTTGGCCACAGCTTAAGCGATATGCCAAAAAACCCGGCAGGCATACCCGTTATCGGTCATTTCTTTCTAAAGGCTGATGCCAAAGGGAAAAATCAGTACACATTTAAGGTTTCATTCGCTGACCTGGAGAAAAGAAAAATCAAATGCGGTAACAAACTGATTTTTGTTGCCCATGCCGAAGTAGCGCGGGAGTCAGCGTTTGGCGGCCCTACTCAAATACCGGGCAGTAACCGTTGGGCATATTACATGACGCACACATTAAGTTGCTGCGATGACGGTGGAGGTGATGATAATCATCCCGATCCCGGACCTGGTTTGCAGGTAGCTTATGCAAAAGGTGGTTGGGTATTTGTTGCCGATGGCTGTAATGCCGTTAACCCTGAATGCTTGCCCGGACTTGGTATTGCCAATACACGATGGGGCTGGGCCATAAATGTTACCGGAACAATCGGAGCGTTTTATGATATCTGGGCTTCGGCTGATGGAAATAATACTGCTAACGGAACGAAGATCGGCAGGCTAACGGTGGAATACACCACCTGGCCAATCAACGGCATACCAACGGCTATAGGCTCCATCACATACCAATTAAACGATGGATGGGTGATGCAATCTTTAAACCTTTACACAGGCGACTTGCGGCCTGCGTCATCAAATCCGGAAGATTACGGCAAGAATGTTTCTTTCCCAAGCGGATCGTTCACATATTCGCACAACATCAATTTTGTTAACTACGATGAAGCCAATGATGGTGTTTGGTTTATTGCCCATGCCATCGTGCGGCCGGTAAATCCGTAACAAATATTTTAACCTTATTGAAAAGCCGCCTCACCAGCGGCTTTTTGCTTTTCAGCTTATGGCGTACTTTCACCAGATTAAACTCCTATCCATGATAGCAGAAGATGTAAACACCCTCATCCGTACCAGGCGATCTGTTTTTCCGAAAGATTATACCGGGGACCCCGTTAGCGATTCGGTTATAAGCACTATGCTGGAAAATGCCAACTGGGCACCTACGCACAAACTCACTGAGCCATGGCGATTTATTATTTATTCGGGTGATGGTCGTAAAAAGCTGGCACAACTTCAATCGGAAGTTTATAAAACCGTAACACAAGCTGATGGAACATTTCGCGAAGAGCGTTACGAAAATCTGAAAAAGAAACCGCTGGAATCTTCGCACATCATACTGGTGTACATGAAACGGGATGAAAAAAAATCTGTTCCTGAAATTGAGGAGGCAGGTGCAGTCTTCTGTGCCGTTCAAAATATGTATTTAACGGCTACTGCCAATGGTGCTGGGTGTTACCTCAGTACCGGGGGCGTTACCTATTTTCCTGAAGCAAAAGCTGCATTCGGTTTATCGGAGGAAGATAAAATCATCGGGTTTTTACATGTAGGTGTACCTCAACACAACCACCAAACCAGTAAGCGGATACCGGTAGATACAAAGGTTGTATGGATTAAGGAGTAGTGTAAATCAAACCACAGCCGATTCCTCCTTATCAGGGGGGGTGTTTACAGACTGCTTCACCTTCCCGGCTGTCCTTACTTTCTCTGACGTCCAGTCCATTCATCGAAAAACACATGCAGTACCCTCATCGAATTTATATCTTGGGGTATGCTTCGATATGCATTTATTCGTTTGGCATTTATTACATGGGGCTCTTCATCCTTTGCACAGCCTACCTATTCGGAAGCATTTCCCGGCATTACATTCACCGCACCCATTGAATTGTTATCGCCACCTGATCAGTCTAAACGTCTTTTCCTGGTTCAGCAAAATGGTCTCATTAAAGTATTTCCGAACAAAAGGAATTTAGTGCAGGCCGAGGTTAAAGATTTTCTGAATATATCTTCGTTGATTGTTTCCGGTGGTGAGCGTGGATTATTGGGCATGGCTTTCCATCCTGATTTTAAAAACAACGGCTACTTCTATTTGAACTATACACGGTCAGGGCCACTAACGTCAGTAATCTCCCGGTTTTCTGTCAAGGCTGATAACCCCAACGAAGCCGATCCTTCCAGCGAATTGATCTTGCTCACTCAAAGTCAGCCTTTCGATAATCACAATGGCGGCAAACTGGCTTTTGGTAACGATGGTTACTTGTATGTTTCGATTGGCGATGGTGGCAGTGGTGGCGATCCGCAGAACAACGCACAAAACCTGACCAACCTGTTGGGAAAAATTCTGCGCATTGACGTGAATGCTTCGGAAAATGGCCTGCCGTATGCGATACCTAATACCAATCCCTACAAAGGAAACACACAAGGCTATCGCGAAGAAATTTTTGCGTATGGGTTGCGAAACGTTTGGAAGTTTGCTGTTGATCAGGTGACCGGGAACATTTGGGCAGCGGATGTAGGACAAGGTGCACGCGAGGAAATTAACTTGATAACAGGGGGAAAAAATTATGGCTGGCGGTTAATGGAAGGAACGCAATGCTACAATCCCGCAACGAATTGTAATCCGGGCGATCTGGTGCTGCCCATCTTTGAGTACCCTCACCAAAACAATAACCGCTCCATTACCGGTGGCTTCGTTTATCGCGGAGTGCAAATTCCTGAATGGAACGGACAATACCTCTACGGAGATTACATTAGCGGAAGGATATGGAAACTAAACTATTCGAACAACCTTGCAACCAATGAATTTCTGCTCACATCCGGTGGGTTAATCTCCGCATTTGGCGAGGACCATAACGGGGAGCCTTACATACTGCACTATAGCTCGGGCAACTCCGGAAGAATCTATAGGTTTTCCCCAACTGCCCCGCAAGCCCCATCGGCACTTATGCTTCAGCGTAACACGGCATCCAACCAACTTACCTGGACTGATGAATCGAATAATGAATTAGGGTTTGTTATTGAACGCAGCCTGGCAAACGAAACCATTTTTGAAACTATCGATACAGTAGCGTACAATACTACCGGATACACCGATGCTTTAAATAATGCTGATGAATATACCTACCGGGTAAAAGCGTACAACAATGGGGGTGAGTCGGATTATGCTTATGCAGAAAATGTGGTTGGATTATATGAAGTAGTGCATGACGAGATTAACATTTACCCTAATCCAACAAACGGAATAGTACACATTACCTTATTGTCAACATGCAATGAACCAACGCACATTCGTGTTTTTAATACTATTGG
The DNA here is from genome assembly GCA_025808415.1 of Cyclobacteriaceae bacterium. NCBI lineage: Bacteria > Pseudomonadati > Bacteroidota > Cytophagia > Cytophagales > Cyclobacteriaceae > Cyclobacteriaceae bacterium. Next base: position 350,013 of record CP075525.1, on the reverse strand, counting down.
TAAAGTCATGCAATCAACTACTACAGCCGACAAGCACATTACCTTAAACCTGGAAAATCTTTTACCTGGGGTTTACGTATTTAGGGCAACTAATCGTTTTGGAACAAATACACGAAAAATTGTTATTCGTTGAATTTGTGTTAAAACAAAAAAGACCGCCAGGGTTTAGCAGTCTTTTTATGTATGCTTAAAAATTAAGTTCTACTGTGCCAGCTTAATGATCCTCTCAAGGGGTAAACTGTTTGCTAGTTTTAATACTTCGGCTTCAGAAATATTGCCGTTGTAATCTAACGTAAGCATGGAATTGCCAAACGGTGTTTGCACCTGGTAGCCTGTGGTCAGGTTATTCTCATCGTATTCGCGGGTAAGCAACGACTTGTAGCCTTGCACCTTCACTACCTTTTGATTGCTGTCGCCTGAGTTCATGATCATTGGCATTGCTAATATGGCATTGATACCGGCCATCAACGGTGAATCACTTATGATGTCAAGGGTAGCACTTTTCGTTTCAGTGTTTCCGTAAACGCGGTGCACATATAAGCCACCCACCAAACCGCCCGACATGCCGGTAACCTGATCATTTTTGACATCACTGTTCATCCCGCCTAATGTGGTGGGCAGTACTTTCAATATTTCGCGGCCAATGGCTGCATCAATTTCACGTAAAGCGTTCTCCAGGTTGAATCTCGCATCTTCAAGGTTACCCGAATTGTAGGATGCTTTAGCGCTGGCCAGGCTCTTGTCAAACTCCTGTGCTTCGGCCATCATGGTAATGCACAAGCCTATGGTTACAAGGGATAAGAATATATTTTTCATGGTTGTTCGCTTTTAAAATTACTTCTCGCCCAGTTTATTTTTAATACCATCAAGGTCAAACACGTTGGCAGCATTCATCATATCTTGTTCGCTGGCAAAGTTTATGCCTTCCCAAACAATTATGGATGATTGGCCTATGGGTACACTCAGTTTATAGCCTGAACTTTGATTATATTCAATAATGCCGCGATAACCTTTCACTTTTGTTTGCTTCCAGTTTTGCTCACCTCCTGTAGCGGCATAGTTGGTATTGCTCAAATACATATTAGCCGCTGAAATCCAGGCTGAATTATTGGCAACGGTAACATTTAACTGCTTGTTACCCGATGCATACGCACGATGAATGGTGAGACCTACCCAGCCATAGCCCATACTGGTCACCTGGTCGGCATCAGCTTTTTTACTTAGGCCCACCACACTCTCGGGCAACGACTTTAAAACTTTGTTGCCGATTTCCATTTCAACGCCCAGCATAGCTTGCTTTAAGGCATAACGCGCATCGGAATAACGACCGGCTTTATACGAACTTTCGGCCTCGGCCATATTTTCCCTTACGTTGGGCGGGGTTACTACAAGGCCGCCCCCACTGGTGTTGGCCGGGCTACCGCTGCCACCCGGTCCATTGCCAGGCAAGTTGCCTCCGGGTGGGTTGGTACCAGACTGGTTACCGCCAACTTTTTCGTTAATTTTTTTGTCTACTGCGCGATCGGCTGCTTGCTCTGCTTTTTGTTTTAGCTTGCCCACCACGCCTTGCGCAATGCCGGTAAATGAAATACTTGCCAGCAACATGGCTGTCAGTAAAATCTTGCTTTTCATCAGCTTAAGGTTTGTGTGTAAATGAAAGAAAGCGTGAACGAATCCAAAGATACAATAAAATAGAATGAGCAATTATTCCGATTATCAAGCAACTTTGTGAAAATGAAAAAGCCCATTGCCTTTTCTTTTGTATTGGATGAGCTTTTCTCCATCCATCCAACGGTTAAACCCATGTTTGGTTGCCATGCCATCTATCATGGTGAAAAAATTGTGCTCATTACCCGTAATAAACCTGAACATGCTTATGATAACGGAGTATGGGTGGCCACTACGCCCGAACATCATGACAGTTTAAAAAGCGAATTCCCATCCTTGCGCTCCATTAACCTTTTTGGAAGCAAAGAGACTGCCTGGCAAAATATCCCGGCCGAGGCCGATGATTTTGAGGAGGCCGTTTTAAAAGCCTGTGCCCATATCTGCAAGGGTGATAAGCGAATTGGCAAAATACCGAAAGCAAAAAAGCGAAAGAAAAGTTAACCTAGTTTGCCTGATTGAACAGAATATCAATAGCTGTGTAGTAAACCGTAGTCTTGCCCTCAAAACCAGAGTCCGTTCCCACCAATATCCACACTTCGCCTTGGCTGTTCGTAGTAACACGAAAAGGATTGGCTGAACTATTGTTCCTGAAAATTTCAGTAAACTGCGTTGTAGTGGGTGCAACGCCAATGTTTCCGATAACCAAAACATCAGCTCCTGCTTGCGATTGACTGCCAATGTCTGCATTCATCCTATAGAAGCCCTCAACCAAAACTTTCTCAGGTTTCGCAACTACTGCCCCGGCTTTTACAAAAACACTTTCACCGGGTGCCCCGCCCACCCCTGCACTGCCGGTTGGTGCGTTCGATGAAATCCTGACGTTGAACAGTACGCTGTATTCGGTATTTGGTTTTAAGCCGGTTAATTTTTTTCGGATAAACATAAACAGATCATCGCTGTGGTTTTTTCCGGAACTCATAAGGGCTTTGCGGTTTCCGTTTGTGCGCGGAAGGGTATCGTACTTAAATTTTAGTTCATAATAAACAGAGTCACCTTCGGGGTAATCGGCAAAATCACCATCCCAGCCATGATCTGAAACAGCGAAATCGTACGAAAAGGCAAATACCCTTATGTTGTCACTGTTCAACTCGCAAGCCGATGCAACCAACAGCACCGTTACCGAAATGATTAATCCTGTCAATCCCTTCATCTTACAAAAATACCCTTCTGATCGATTTAGACACAGTTGTTTTTAAAAGCGTTGTACCTGCACCTTCTTATTTCGAAATGATGGCAATATGACTAACTTCAACGCATGAAAATCTTTGCGACAGCCGTTTGTTTAGGGATTTGTGTTATATACCTGGCCTCGTGTTCTGAAATTTCGTATAAGGAACCCCAGCCAAAAGGCATTAAAAGCCTCGCACAAGTTCCTGCCAAACTTCAGGGAAAATACCTGATTATGGAAGAAGGTGAGTTGGCCGACACATTAATTGTCATGCCAGGCGGCTACAAACTTGGTAAAGATGAACTGGCTATGCTGAGCGACAGCCTGGTGATGAAACACTACAAGGGTTACTACTTCATTAACCTGCGAAATGAATTTTCATGGTACCTGCGTGTAGTGAAACAACAAAAAAATGGCGACCTGCTTTATTTAAGCATGCCTGAAGTTTCGCATGAATACCAAGGGAAAAAATTCAGGGACCAGCTCGCACAAGAGGTTACCATTGTTGAAACGGAAGTTGATGGAAAAACTTTTTACCTGATTGATCCTTCACCAAAAAAACTAATCCAACTTATTCAAAAAGGGTACTTTAATGAACAGACTTTCCAAAAAGTAAAATGATTTACTTTTTTGAAATCGATAAAACAACCTGCTTTTTTGACATTCGAATATTCCAGGTTCCTTTCACTTCCACAACGCCATCGGGCAGATCAACCACCACCGGTTTTGTATATAACAGTGAGTCGGTGCCCAGCCGTTGCACGTTATCGGCCAATTCTGCCCCCAACACCATACTATTGAGGTAAGCATCAATAACCTGTCGTTCAATTTCAGAGCCGGCACTTGAGCCGGTTTGCAACCACCGAATGGCTACCTTTCGGCTAAGCTCCAGCGAATCCTGGTCAAGCCCGGCTTCTACCTTTTCCATAATGTCCCTTCCAAATGCAAAGGCAGCCTCCATAATTTCAACATCACTTACTTTTTTAATACTGTTAAGCTCGCGGGCTTCGCGCATTTGCTTGCGTTGCTCATCATTTAGGGAGCCACCACAGCCCATTAGAAAAATGAGTGTAATCGTGTACCAGTTAATCAAGCGCATGGCCAAAGGTAATGTTCGGCTACAAATCTTGCGAATGCCACGTTTTACTAACTTTACGCCCGTTTTGTAGGTATGATTGAAAAATTAGAAGAAATAAAGCATCGTTTTGAGGAAATCGGCCAGTTGCTGATTCAACCAGACACGGTTAGTAACCCGAAGAAATACTCGCAACTGAGCAAGGAATATGGCGACCTGGAAAAAATCGTTTCACGATATAACCAGTTACTGCTCGTGCAAAGCCAGTTTAAGCATGCCAAAGAAATGCTCCAAAAGGAAAAAGACCCGGAAATGCGGGAGATGGCCAAGCTGGAAATCGATGAACTGGAACCAAAAATAGAGGCCCTTGAAAATGAGTTAAAGGAATTGCTGATACCAAAAGACCCGAACGATGACAAGAGCTGCATACTGGAAATACGTGCAGGTACCGGGGGTGATGAAGCCTCCATTTTTGCCGGTGATTTGTGGCGCATGTACCAGCGCTATTGTGATCGGGTAGGGCTTAAAATGAGTACCGTTGATTTTACTGAAGGCACAGCCGGTGGTTACAAAGAAATTGTTTGCAGCGTGAGTGGTGACAATGCCTACGGTCGGTTAAAATTTGAGTCGGGCGTGCATCGCGTGCAGCGTGTGCCGGCCACCGAACAACAAGGGCGTGTGCATACCTCAGCCGCTTCGGTGGTTGTGCTTCCGGAAGTTGAAGATGTAAACATCGAGATTAACCCGGCCGACATTGAAGTTCAAACGGCACGTTCCAGTGGCGCGGGCGGACAAAACGTAAACAAGGTTGAAACAAAAGTACAGATGACACACAAACCCACCGGCATTGTAATTACCTGCCAGGTGGAACGTTCGCAACACGGTAACCGCGAGCGAGCGTTGCAAATGCTAAAGGCAAAATTGTATGAAATGGAAGTTGCCAAGCAGCAAAGTGAAATTGGGGCTACCCGAAAATCGCTGGTGCGCAGTGGCGACCGCTCCGAAAAAATAAGGACCTACAATTACCCGCAAAGCCGCGTTACCGATCACCGCATCGGGTATACGCAACACAATTTACCTGCAGTAATGAATGGTGACATTGACAATTTTATTGAGCAGCTTCGTATTGCCGACAGTGCCGAAAAAATGGCTGAAGGGGCAACGCAATAAAAATTATCAAGTTGGCCAAGGCATGGCCTGAGTATCAACGAATGATGCGGGTTAAGCGGTAATAATCGGCCATGGCAACCCTGAAATTTTCACGTGCTTCTTCACCCTGAAAAATTGGAATGTTTACACCATTCACCGCTATCGTAAACTTGTTATCTGCCATAATGCCTTCGTAAATCTTAGTGGCAAATTCCAGCATGTTCTCTTTTCCACGCTCCGCCAACGTGTAGGAGTACGTTATGCCGCTAACCGAATCTTGCTCAAACATAACCAAGGCAGGCAAATCAGCAAGCACAGCATTGGTTTCAATCAACACATAAGCCTCATCCTTGCGCCAGTCAACAACAAGAGTTGGGTTAAGCACGGGAACGTCATTGCCCTTATAACGATTACTTAACCGATAAGCATGCCATCCGGCTTCTTTAAGGTCATTGAAATCATAATAAATCTGCCTGACATTTTTGAAGAATAAATAGGAATCTGCCGTGATTTTAAAAGAAAAACGTGCCCGATCGATAGCTTTTTCCCGATCAAGCTTGCATCCGGTAAACAGTAATGCCATAAAACAGGCATATTTCACGATCGGTTTCATAATCACTAAACCCGGTGCAATGGATAAAGTTTTCATAGCCTTGCCAAAGACCTTTATACACCGAAAATTCCTAACTTGAATTTTATTAACACAATTCTATGAACAAGGTTTTAATTACGATTTTGGTTGTATTGGGCTTATTGATCGTTTTGATCGGTGGCTTTGTGATGTGGGGCGCTAGCGTTTATGACAATGCGGTTAAACTGCAGGAAGATGTTAATGCCGAATGGGCAAACGTACAGTCAACCTATCAAAGACGAATGGACCTGATACCCAACCTGGTGGAAACGGTAAAAGGGTACGCCAACTTTGAACAAGAAACGCTTACCGGTGTAATTGAAGCACGATCGAAAGCAACTTCCGTTACGATTGATCCTTCCAAAGTTACCCCGCAGCAGTTTGCCCAGTTTCAGCAGGCGCAGGATGGCGTAAGCGCTGCCTTGTCACGATTGATGGTTGTTGTGGAGCGGTACCCCGACTTAAAGGCCAATCAGAATTTTCTTGACCTGCAGGCGCAATTGGAAGGCACCGAAAACCGGATTAATGTTGCCCGGCAGCGCTATAATGAAAGCATACGCGAATACAACACCTATGTGCGGGGTTTTTTCAAACGTTTTGCGTTGGGCATATTTGGTGGTGGTGAAGACTTTAGTGTACGCAAAGGGTTTGAAGCATCGGAAGGTGCTGACAAAGCCCCTCAAGTGAAATTCTAATTCCAATGATTATGAAAACTAAAATTATTATTCCCGTACTGCTAACTCTTTTCTTCGTCACTGCTGCAACCGCGCAAGACAGTTATACAGTGCTTGTTAAAAAATACTTTGAGGCCAGCGGATCAGCGGAAGCCTTCAAAGGCGCTATTACTTCCATGATGACCAATTTCAAAAGCATGAACAACCAGGTGCCTGATGAATTTTGGAAAGAAATGGAAAAGGAAATGCTGAGCACTTCTATTGATGATCTTGTAAAGATGATGGTGCCGGTGTACAAGGCGCATCTTACAGAGGCTGACTTGAAAGACATTGTAAAATTCTACGAAACGCCATCAGGTAAAAAGCTGGCACAAAAAACACCGGTAATTACACAGGAATCAATGCAGGCCGGCCAGGTTTGGGGGCAGGCCGTGGCGGCCAAGGTGATGAAGAAAATGCAGGAGAAGGGTTATTAATATATAATTATGAAAAAGGTTCTGGTCCTGACGCTTGTCTGTATTGCCTTTGTTGTCCACGCCCAGTCGGATGTGGAGGCAATTAAAAAAGTTGTGACTGTCGCTTATATCGAAGGCACACAAAACCTGGGAAGCATTGACGATATCCGGAAAGGCTTTCATCCCAGTTTTACCATGCTTCGGCTACTGGAGAATAATGTTAGCCCATTGTCATTAGAAGACTGGATTAAAGCAATTGAGACACGGAGAAAAGAAAACGCTGGCAACCTTGTTCGTACCGAAGGAAAAATTTTAACTGTAGATGTTATGGGCCGTGCCGCTACGGTTAAACTGGAACTGCACAAAGAAGGCAAACTTATTTTCATCGATTACCTGGCCTTATATAAATTTTTGGAAGGCTGGCGAATTGTGAGCAAGACATTTTACAGGCATCCGTGAGACAGTTATTAAATTAACCAACCGCAGAGCCCCGAAACGGAGACTCTGCGAAGACGCAAGATATTGAACCTTACCTTGTACATTCATAAAAAAGCCCCGGTCTAAAACCGGGGCTTTTATTTTATCTCTTATAAATAACAGACTAGCTCAACGTCCGCTTCACTTCGCGCATTTCATAACTTTCAATTACATCCCCCACCTGAATATCGTTAAAGCTTTCGATGCCCATACCAC